>NZ_CP157575.1:0-300000 GCF_051628905.1 Asaia sp. BMEF1
ATGACGGAAACGGTTTCTTGTACGTCGGGCACAGAGCCTGTGCTGGCGGCACAATGGGTCAAGGTGCGCGAACGCCTGCGGGTCGAGGTCGGCGATGTCGAATATCGTACCTGGTTGCAGCAGATCGTGCTCGGCCCGCTCGAAGAAGATGAAATAACGCTTTTTCTCCCGACCCGCTTTTTGCGTGACTGGGTGCGCGGCCAATATGGTGACCGCCTGCAGGAATTGTGGCGCAACGAGAATCGCGCCGTTCATCATGTCGAGCTGCAGGTGCAGCGCGTCGGTGACGGTCTGGCTGCGCCGGTCGCTGTAGAGGCTGCGGTTCCTGTGGTCGAGATCGAGGCACCTGTCGTTCAGGCGGCCAGCGTTCAGGATGCGCGTCACGATCTGGCGGCGCCTCTCGATCCGCGATTCACCTTCGACAGCTTCGTTGTCGGCAAACCGAACGAATTTGCCTATGCCTGCGCGCGTCGTGTGGCTGAAAAGCCGTCCAGCCCTGGGTTCAACCCGCTCTTCCTCTACGGTGGCGTGGGGCTGGGCAAGACGCATCTGATGCATGCGATCGGCTCTGAGCTGACAAGCGGCGGGCGCGTATCGGTTGCCTATATGTCGGCCGAGAAATTCATGTACCGATTTATTGCGGCCATCCGCTCGCAATCGACAATGGAGTTCAAGGAGCAGCTGCGCTCGGTCGACGTGTTGATGATCGACGATCTTCAGTTTCTGATCGGCAAGGACAATACGCAGGAAGAATTCTTCCACACGTTCAACGCGCTGGTCGATGCCGGTCGGCAGATCGTGGTCAGTGCCGACAAGTCGCCCTCCGATCTGTCCGGTCTTGAAGACCGCCTCCGCACTCGTCTGGGTTGCGGCATGGTGGCAGATATCCATGCCACGACGTTCGAGCTGCGTATTTCCATCCTCGAGGCCAAGGCGCTTGCATCAGGTGTGGCGGTTCCTGCCAAGGTGCTGGAATTCCTCGCGCACAAGATTACGTCGAATGTGCGTGAGCTTGAAGGAGCGCTGAACCGTCTCATCGCTCATGCGAATCTCTTCGGTCGTTCGGTCACGCTCGAAAGCACGCAGGATGTTCTGCATGACATTCTCAAGGCGCATGATCGTCGTGTGACGATCGAGGAAATTCAGCGCAAGGTTTCCGAGCACTGGAATATCCGTTTGACGGATATGTCCTCGGCCCGTCGCGCGCGCGCCGTAGCCCGTCCGCGTCAGGTCGCTATGTATCTGGCCAAGCAGCTAACCAGCCGCTCCCTGCCCGAAATCGGGCGCAAGTTCGGCAACCGCGATCATACAACGGTGATGCATGCCGTCTCGCGGGTACAGGAGCTGATGGAGCGCGATGTGGCGTTCGCCGAGGATGTCGAGCTTCTGCGCCGTATGCTCGAGGGCTGATCTCTTTGCTGCAACTTGCGGCTCTGCTAGAATGTTTTTTTGTTTTTCGGGTGTTCGAGGGTCTACGATCATATGAAATTCCAGGCTGACCGCACTACGCTGATCCGTGCCCTTGCCCATATCCAGAGCGTTGCTGAGAAGCGGAACACGATCCCCATTCTTGCCAATGTCATGCTGTCGATCGAAGGCAATCTCCTGCGCCTGACAGCCACCGATATGGAAATTGCGGTGGTTGAGGAAGTGGCAGCAGAAGGCGCGCGCGACGGTGCCGTGACGGCGCCGGCAAGTGTACTTTACGAGATCGTGCGCAAGCTGGCCGACGGTTCGATGGTCGAGCTCGATCATGGCGGCGGTGATGCCCCGCTGGCTCTGCGCGCCGGGCGTTATGCGACCAGCCTGAACGTTTTGCCAGTCGAGGATTTCCCCTCGATGGTGGCGGGCGATCTGCCTCACGAATTTTCGATCCCGGCCGCCGTACTACGCGGGCTCGTCGACCGCACCCGTTTTGCGGTCTCGACCGAAGAGACGCGTTACTACCTCAATGGCATCTATTTTCATGTTGCTAAGGATGGCGACGCACCCAAACTGCGCGCGGTAGCGACTGACGGGCATCGTCTGGCCCGGGTCGAAACCGATCTGCCGGCGGGCGCCGGTGAGATGCCGGGAGTCATCATTCCACGCAAGACCGTTGCCGAGTTGCGCAAGCTGCTCGATGAGGGTGCGGGCACGGTGCAGGTCAGCCTCTCCGAGACGCGCATCCAGTTCCGCGTCGGAGCAGTGATGCTGACGTCGAAGCTGATCGACGGCACTTTCCCGGAATATGAGCGCGTCATTCCGAAAAATAACGACCGCTTCCTCCGTGTGAACAAGCAGGCATTTGCCGATGCCGTGGCCCGCGTGGCCGCGATCAGCCAGGAACGCTCGCGCCCTGTAAAGCTGGCGGTGCAAACCAATCTGCTGACGCTTTCCGCGATCAGTCCGGATCAGGGTATGGCCAAGGAAGAGCTGGACGAAACCAGCGTGTCCTATGATGGGCCGTCGCTCGAGATCGGCTTTCAGGCACGTTATCTCAACGACATCACCGATCAGATCGATGTCGAGGCCGAGTTCGCTTTTGCCGATAGCGCAGCGCCGACGCTGGTGCGTGACACCAACCTGCCGACAGCACTTTATGTGCTGATGCCAATGCGCGTCTGATTGCGGGAATTGGCGGGCCTGACTTGCGTATAGACAGGCTCGTTCTCACCGATTTTCGTAATTACGAGCGTCTGGCGTGGGAGCCGCGCAGTCGCCTCGTGGTTCTTACCGGTGAGAATGGTGCGGGCAAGACCAACCTGCTCGAAGCGCTATCGCTTCTTGCCCCCGGTCGCGGTCTGCGCAGCGCGGCGAATGCACAGATCCAGCGCCATCAGGGCAGCTCCTGGGGCGTTGTGGCGCGCCTGGCTCGCGATGGCGATGCCGCGCTCGAACTTGCTACAGGGGCCGATCCGGCCAATCCTGCACGACGCGTCTTTCGTCTTGATGGCGAGGTTGTACGTAATCAGGGGCAGATTGCCCCGCATTTCTCGACCATATGGCTGACGCCGCAAATGGATCGCCTGTTTAGCGATCCGGCCTCGGGACGGCGCCGGTTTCTCGACAGGCTTGTTCTTGCGCTCGACCCTAACCATGCGCGTGAGAGCGCCGCTCACGAGCGCGCCCTGACGCAGCGCAACAGGCTGCTTGCCACCCGACCCGACCAATCGGCGTGGCTCGATGGGCTCGAAGACAGTATCGCTCGCCATGCCGTTGCCCTGACGGCTTCCCGGATGGCGCTGGTCGAAGCCATGAACCGTGTTCCAGTAACTGATGACACGTCTTTTCCTGTCGCCCGGTTGCGTCTTGTCTGCGGCGTTGAAAAGGATCTGGCAAAGAGGCCTGCGCTCGCCGTCGAGGACACGTTGCGCGCGGCGCTGAAGCACTCGCGACGCGAGGACGCCCGGAAAGGCAATACTTCTTTCGGAGCCCATCGCGCCGATCTGTTGTTGCAGGATGCCCTGACGGGTCGCGAGGCGGCGTTGTCGAGCAGCGGTCAGCAGAAGGCCATGCTGGTGCATGTCGTTCTCAACCACGCTGCCCTGACGGCAGGGAAAGCAGGCAGGACACCGCTCATACTGCTCGACGAGCCGCTCAACCATCTGGATGCAGAAAGGCGTGAGGCCCTGCTGCGTTTCCTTCGCGATCGTGACGTCGCGGCCTTCATGACAGGGACAGACAAAGAGGTCTTCACTGTTCTGCGAAAATGCGCCGACTATCGAGAGGTCAGCGCAGGGCGCTTTAACGAGCGCTAGGCCCAGGGTAGCCCGCCCGCGAGAGAGGCGCCTTGCGCCGGGGCAATGTAACATATCGGTTGCAATTATGCGGGGGGCTGCTTGCGCCCTGACAAATCTATCAAGGCGATAAATCGCCTAATGCGCTTGAGTGGGAGTATTGAGGTCAACCTTCGTCCTGAAATCGGTGCATATCTCTCTCTCTCGTTATTAAAAAAGCTCAGGTTTTTTCGGGTCAGGAGACATCTGCCTCGTGTAGATAATACGCGATAGAAATATGATCAGATAACGTTCAAAATATAAATAGATAAATTTCACTATTTATATTTGTTTATCTCGATATATTTTGGTTGTGTATTGAGTTCGCAGGATGAGAAGGCGGATCGTCGTCAATCGCCGCATCTTATTGTTACTTATTGTCATAAATATTTAGCCTATAAAGGAGCGTCATCAACTGAGGGGAAGAGGATAAGGCTCAAATGAGGATTGCGTTTCTTTACGTCGCAGAGCCTTATCAGTGCTATCACGTCGCTGCCGTTTCTTCGGCACTCTCACAGTTTCCGAATGTCTCAGTTACTGAGTTTGTCAGCTTCCCCGAGACGGCCCAGCATCTTGAGGCGATCCGGCGCGACAATAATCTGGGCGGCAATATCGAGCGCGGTTCCCTCAAGATGTCCCGCAAGGCGGCACTGCTTCGTCGCCTGCGGCGCCTCGATGCCGAACGTGAAATCGTCATGCGGGAAAATGTCGCCCAGCTTGAACAGTTCGATGCAGTGGTGGCGACCGAATATTCTGCCGGACTTTTGCGCGAAATGGGTCTTGTGCGTCCTGCGCTCATTTTGATCCAGCACGGCGCGGGCGATCGCGCCGTGAATGACGAACATCTCATTCGTCATTTCGACCTCTCTCTCGTATCGGGGCCGAAAATTGCGGAGAGTTTTCTGGCGAAGAAGCTGGCTACGGCAACGCAAACGCGGATTATCGGCTACCCGAAATTCGATGCGGTGCGCAAGGAGCGGTGTCAGGAGCCATCGATTGCCACCCAGAAGCCGGTTGCGCTTTACAATCCGCATTACAAGAAGGGCTTGTCATCTTACGGCAGGTTTCTTCACCCGCTCGTCTATGCCGTGAATCAGCTTGATCACTACGATCTCCTGATTGCTCCCCACATCAAGATTTTCCACAAGGATTTCGGGAGCAGGCGTCGACTTTTCAAAAGCGTGGTAGGCGGGCGGGTCAGTCTCGACACGGCGTCTTCGGCGTTGCTTGATATGACCCATACTGCTCGTGCTTCGCTTTATATCGGCGATGTCAGCAGCCAGGTTTATGAATTTCTGATCCGCCCGCGCCCTTGCGTTTTTCTTAATCCGCACGGTGTTGCCTGGCGTGACGATCCGCATTTTCGGCATTGGACGCTTGGCGATGTGGTCGAACGGGAAGAGGATATCCTTCCCGCATTGGCTCAGGCGGAATCGCGTCATGTTCTGTACCGCGCGCGCCAGGAACAGATAATTCACGAGACATTCGGGTCTCAGCCACGGCGTGGTGCGTCTTATCGTGCAGCGCAGTCCATACGAGAGTTCCTCCGTGGTGAATTCGGTAACGCCCCTCTACCTGCGGTCGCCTGAAGGCAATTGGAGAAGGGGTGGTTGCTCTGCTGCCAGCCTTCGCATTTAGCCCTGCGGTTCGCATGGCAAATCGATGAAATTGCGTGCAGGAACGCAATCTCCTGTTTTCAACACGGACCGGTTTGGTCTAAGAGGACGCGCCAACGGTAGGAAAGCCGCGGGCTTTCCTGATTGATTTGCGGGGAGGCAGCGGCAGATGACCACGACCAATGAAACACCGACCGGAATGGCTGGGGAACGTGTTGGTTCTTATGCGTCGCGCAGCGTGTCGCATGACCGTATCCGTGAAGCCCTCGCTTTTGACGACGTTCTGGTAGAGCCTGCGGCTTCGGAGGTGCTTCCCGCTCAGGCCTCCACCCGTACGCGCCTGACACGCTCCATCGAACTCAACATCCCGCTGCTCTCCTCGGCTATGGACACCGTGACCGAAGACGCGATGGCTATCGCCATGGCGCAGCAGGGCGGTATGGGCGTCATTCACAAGAACCTCTCGATCGAAGAGCAGGCCGAGCACGTGCGCCGCGTCAAGCGCTTCGAATCGGGCATGGTCGTCAATCCGGTAACGGTCGGCCCCGACCAGACCCTGCGTGATGTGCATGCCATCATGGCGCAGCATGGCATCAGCGGTTTGCCAGTCGTCATGCCGGGTACGGGTGAGCTGGTGGGTATTCTCACCAATCGCGACATGCGCTTTACCAGCGATCTGTCGACCCCTGTGCGCGACATGATGACGCGCGACAAGCTGGTGACGGTGCGTCATGGTGCCGATGCCGCAACGGCGCAGGATCTGCTACATCGTCATCGCATCGAGAAGCTGCTGGTGGTTGACGATCAGAATCGCTGCACGGGCCTGATTACAGTCAAGGACATGGACAAGGCCGAAGCCCATCCTCTCGCGATCAAGGATCAGTTCGGTCGTCTGCGTTGCGCCGCTGCTATCGGTGTAGGCGCCGACGGTCTGGCGCGTGCCGAGGCGCTGGTTTCGGCAGGGGTGGATATCGTCATCGTGGATACGGCCCATGGTCATTCACGCGGTGTGCTCGATACGGTAGCAACGCTGAAGTCGCGCCATCCCGGTATTCAGGTCATCGCCGGTAATGTTGCAACGCCCGAAGCGGCTATCGCTCTGGCGGGTGTCGGTGCCGATTGCGTCAAGATCGGCATCGGGCCGGGATCGATCTGCACGACGCGCGTTGTAGCCGGTGTGGGCGTGCCACAATTCTCGGCGGTCATGGAAACATCGGCAGCCTGCCATGAGGCAGGTATTTTCGGGATTGCAGATGGCGGCATCCGTACTTCGGGCGATATCGTCAAGGCCATTGGCGCTGGCGCCGATGTCGTGATGATCGGGTCGCTTCTGGCCGGGTGTGAAGAGAGCCCTGGCGAAGTGTTCCTGCATCAGGGGCGTTCGTACAAGGCGTATCGCGGCATGGGCTCGCTTGGCGCCATGGCACGTGGTTCGGCCGATCGTTACTTCCAGGCCGAGGTCAAGGATTCGCTCAAGCTTGTGCCTGAAGGTATCGAGGGTCAGGTCCCATACAAGGGCAGCATGGCGGCTGTAGTGCATCAGCTCGTGGGCGGCTTGAAGGCTGGCATGGGCTATACGGGGTCGGCCACGATTGCCGATCTTCAGGTGCGCACGCGTTTCCGTCGCATCACCAATGCGGGCCTGCGCGAAAGCCACGTTCACGACGTGACCATCACGCGTGAAGCACCTAACTATCGCCAGGACTGACAAAAACTTGTAAGCGCGGGAGCATGACTCCCGCCGCCCGACTCTCCGCTGCCATCGATCTGCTTTGCGCCATCGAGGCTGCCCCCCGCCGTCCCGCAGATGCGACGGCCAATGCCTATTTCCGTGATCGTCGCTATATTGGCGGCGGCGATCGTCGGGTCATTTCCGCTCGTATCTGGGATGTGCTGCGTCAGTGGCGCCGCCTGCACTGGCATCTACGCGATATTCCAGGTGGGGCTTCTCCTCGCACGCTATGCGCAGCCTCGCTCATGCTTGGCGGTGAGGAGATCGGCACGGTGCGTGCCCTGTTCAATGGTGAGCGCTTTGCCCAGTCCCATCTGACGTCGCGTGAAGACGCTGCTTTGGCCGCCCTCGGCGGAAAAGAGCTGAACGACCCGGATATGCCGGGGCCGGTCCGCCTCGAATATCCCGACTGGCTTCATCCCTATCTGGAACGGGCCTTCGGCCCGGCACTCGAGACCGAAATGGCGGCGCTCGATGGCGCCGCGCCGCTCGATCTGCGCGCGAATCTGCTCAAGGGTCATCGTGACGAGGCGATCCGTTCCCTGCGCAACGAGCAGATCACCGCCACGCCCACGCCGCTTTCACCCTGGGGGCTGCGTCTCCCCGGTCGCCAGCCGGTGACAGCGACCCAGAGCTTTCGCGAAGGGATCATCGAAATTCAGGACGAGGGCAGTCAGCTCATCGTCGGAGCGCTGGATGCCAAGCCGGGCGAGCGCGTTGTCGATTTCTGCGCTGGAGCAGGCGGCAAAACGCTTGCCATCGCCATGGGGATGGAAAACAAGGGGCAGATCGTTGCCTGTGACGTTTCATCGCCGCGTCTTGAGGGGGCAGTCAAACGCCTGCGTCGCGCTGGTGTGCATAATGTCGAGCGCCATTTGCTGGTGAGTGGCGATAAATGGGTCAAGCGTCGTGCAGGCGCCTTTGATCGCGTGCTGGTCGATGCACCCTGCTCGGGTACGGGCACCTGGCGGCGCAACCCGGATGCCCGCATCCGGCTAGTCGAGCAGGATATTATCGAGCTGCAGGCGAAGCAGGCCGATATTCTCGATCGCGCCTCGACGCTCGTGAAGCCGGGCGGCCGTCTGGTCTATGCAACCTGCTCGCTGCTGAATGAAGAAAACGAAGCACAGGTTTCTGCGTTTCTCGCGCGCAATGACCGCTTCGAGCGCGTGGCAGCGGGAGGCGACATGTTGCCCGAGCCCTTGCGCAGCGAGAGCGGCTTTGCGCTCACGCCGCACCGCAACGAGACGGATGGCTTTTTCGCCGCCGTTCTCCAGCGCAAGGCGCAGTAACACGTCGCAGGGCGTGGTTTGTTAATCGGGCAGGGGTAAGGGCGAAATAATGGCGCTGGCAATGTTTATCGGGCTATTGCTCACCCTCGGGGCGGGCATCGGCGCCCAATGGGTCGCCTGGCGTTTTCGCCTCCCTGCCATCGTCCTGTTATTTGCGCTCGGCCTGATCTTCGGGCCCGGCCTTGGCATTCTCCATCCCTCTGCGGCGCTGGGCTGGATTTTCCGCCCGCTCGTCTCGCTCCTGGTCGCGATTATCGTGTTCGAGGGCGGATTGCTGCTCGACTTCCGACAGTTGCGCGAAGCGGGCGAGGGGGTGACACGCCTTACCATGCTGGCTCTGCCCATCTCCTGGGGGCTGGGCTGGGCGGCAGCGCATTACATCGCCCATATGGAATGGGGCGTGGCAGCGCTTTTTGGTGCCATCATCACGGTAACCGGCCCGACTGTGGTGCTGCCCCTGCTGCGGCATAACAAGCTCCAGCCCAGGGTGGCGGCTTTTCTGCGTTGGGAAGCGATCATCAACGATCCGATCGGGGCGATTCTCGCCGCTGTGGTTTTGCAGGTTGTCGCAACCCGCGTGCCGATCGGCACCGATGTGTTTCTGACTACGGTGCTGCCCGATCTACTTGCCTCGACCGCAGAATCTCTGGCTGTAGGCATTCTGCCTGCCTATCTCGTGCGTTATCTCTTCGTGCGCGATCTCATGCCCGAGCCGCTCAAGACGCCCTTGCTGCTCACCCTGGCTCTGCTGATTTTCAGCGTCTGCAATATGAGCATGGAAGGCGCCGGGCTTGTCGGGGCGACCGTGTTCGGCATGGCGCTGACCAATCTGCACGTGCCGGGTCTTTCCGAATTGCGCCGCATGAAAGAATCGCTCGTCGTTCTTGTGGTGGCGGTTCTGTTCATCATGCTGACGGCCGATTTGCATCGCGAAGTTCTGGCCCATCTTTCACTGCCGATCTGCCTGCTGACCGCTGCTGTGATGTTTGGGGTGCGCCCTTTGGCGATCTTCCTCTCGACCATCGGCACGGGGTTGAAATGGCAGGAGCGTCTCTTCGTTGCCTGGATCGCTCCGCGCGGTATCGTCGCCGCCGCGGTGGCCGGTGCTGCTGGCTACCGTATGACCGATGCGGGCTATCACAGTGCTGATCTCATTATGCCCGCTGTTTTCGCGATTATCGGCGGCACAATGATCTTTCATGGTTTCTCGCTGCGTCCCATCGCCCGCTGGCTCAAATTGACGCTTTCGAACGAGCCCGCTTTGGCTATTGTCGGTGCTTCGTCATGGTCGATCGATCTATCGAAATGCCTCAGCGCCTCGGGCATTCCCATTTTGTTGGTCGATAACCGTTCGAACACGCTCATCCCTGCAATGCGTCAGGGGGTGCCGGTTCTCAGAGCCGAACTGCTCTCCCAATATGGTGAGGAAGCGCTGGAAGAGCGGCCTGCCGATTATCTCATTTCGACAACGGCAGACGCTATTTATAACGGCCTCGTCTGTGCTCATATGGCGCCGCATATGGGGCGTCAGCGTGTCTTCCAGATCAGCCCGGGCGTCGCACGGCTCGATTTCTATCACGGTCTGTCACGCGATGCGCGCGGCAAGCTCCTGGGCGATCCGTCCTGGAATTTTACGCTCATCGACATGCTGTTCGAGAAAGGCTGGCGCTTTGCGACAGCCATGGCCGACGAAGCAAGTGCCGCGTCATTCGGTGCCGTGCCGAACCGTCTGGATTTTCTGTCCATCCGGCGCGGTCAATCCATTTCCATCCGTTCGGCAGAGGACCAGTTCCCGGTGACCCCGGCCATAGGCGACCTGCTGGTCTATATGGCGCCACCCGTAGAGCCCGCTTCGGAAGCTGGTGCAGAGCAGCCCGTGGGCGAGGGCGGCTAATAAGCCGGCGGCGCCCAGCCATACGCCCTTAAGGGGCTCAGTCCCTGCGAACCTCGATACCTGTCGCGCCTGAGGCGATCAGCTTGCGCAGCAGTGGCGCTTCGAGGGCGATGCAGCCCTCAGTCACGCCGCTTTCGGGGGGCAGGTGCAGGAAAATGGCCGAGCCGCGATTGCGCATGACAGGATCATCGTTCCAGCCGAGAACAACGCAAAGATCGTAGCAATGGTCCTCACGCCAGAGCCGCTCATGCCGTGCTTCATGAGGTAGGGCGACATGTCTGTTGTAATCGCGATGGCCAGGGTCGTCGCACCAGCCATCGTCAGGGCTCAGAGCCTCGACGCGCAGGCTTGTCTGCGGGCGTGCCACGCGATCAGCCCGGTAGAAAACCTGACGGAAGGGAAGAAATCCTACAGGGGTGGCCTGATCGCCCTCCGACTTGTCCAGCCTGATTCCGCCAGCACCAATCAGGGCGGGCAGGCGCAGATCGTTGACGAAAAGTGCCCCTGAACGCCCTTCTCCATGTCTTAATATGACGTTCATGTCACAAACCTCACGCCTGAACATTAATTTAAGGGTAAATTGCGTGTAAACGCCGGTATCGCTCCGGGGGTAAGCTCCGATCGCATTGGCGTTGTCACGATATACGTGTAAGTCTTCCGGTCAAAACAAGGCACTTTCTTCTTTGTAGAAGGTTGGTCTTGGCTCAGGGGTACTCCCCCAAAGATGGTGAGAGAAGGTTATACATGCCTGGTCCGCGTCCTGTCCTGATTGTTGACGATGACGATACGCTTCGCCAACTCTTGGTCGAACAGCTCAAACTCGAGGGTGAGTTCGAGCCCATTCAGGCTGCCTCCGTTGCCGAAGCAAAGGAAAAGCTTGGTGTAACCGATGTGCGTGTCGATGCCATCCTCCTAGACGTCACCCTGCCCGATGGCGATGGTCGCGATTTCTGCGCCGAGCTGCGTCGTCAGGGTATTCGCATGCCGATCATCATCCTGACCGGTTCGGATGACGAAGCGGACGTGGTGCGTGGGCTCGATGCAGGGGCCAATGACTATGTGGCCAAGCCGTTTCGCATCGCAGAGCTGCTGGCGCGTCTGCGCGCCCAGCTGCGCCTGTTCGAGAACAGCGAAGACGCCGTTTTCCCGATCGGGCCGTATCTTTTCCGTCCTTCTTCCAAAATTCTTCAGGAGCCGGCCAAGAACCGCCGTATTCGCCTGACGGAGAAGGAAGCGGCGATCCTGAAATATCTCTATCGTGCCGGGCATCGCCCGATTGCCCGTCAGGTGCTGCTGAACGAAGTCTGGGGCTATAACGCTGCCGTCACGACGCATACGCTCGAGACGCATATCTATCGTCTGCGCCAGAAGATCGAGCCCGATCCGGCTAACGCGTCTCTGCTTTTGACGGAAGGCGGCGGTTATCGCCTGAATCCGGAAGGCAGCGACGCTCTGATGGGCTGACAGGCCGGTCTGGACCGAATACAAAAAAACCGGCCCGAAAGGCGCCGGTTTTTTTGTATTCGGGCGAAGGGGGCTATTTGGGTCTCGCCGCAGGGCTAAGGGGGCGTGAGACCCCCTTAACGGTCAGTGTGCGAGCTTGCGCGCGAAGACAGAGTGCGCGTTACGCGAAGCTCAGATCGAGATCGACTACCACTGGCACGTGATCTGACGGACTGGCCCAGTCGCGCACGTCCCTGAGTACCTCCATCCCCTTCATGGCAGGCGCGAGATCCGGCGTCATCCAGATATGGTCGAGACGCCTCCCTCGGTTGGAAAGCTTCCAGTCGCGATTGCGGTACGACCACCAAGTATAGAGCTTTTCCTGTGCGGGCACGACAAGCCGCATGGCGTCGACAAAGCCGGTATCCTGCCATGCCTTCAGCCGTTCGATCTCCGGGGGTGTGTGGCTGACCACGGTGGCAAGCTGCTTGTGGCTCCAGACATCATGTTCCAGCGGAGCGATGTTAAGATCGCCGACGACGATCGAGCGTACGGGCGGGTTTTCTGTGAACCAGAAGGTTACTTCCTCCAGAAAAGCCAGTTTATGGGCAAATTTGTCGTTTACGCTCGGGTCGGCGATGTCGCCACCTGCAGGCACATAAAAATCATGCAGAATGACCGGTCCCGTGCTCGTATCGAACGAAATACCAGCATGGCGTGTGTCGCTCTTGCCGCACCAGTCGGGTGAGGCCTCAATCGGGGTGATGGCGTGGCGTGAGAGGATGGCGACCCCGTTATATCCTTTCATCCCAAGAAAATGCTGATGCGGATAGCCCATGTCGCGCAGGGCATCGGCAGGAAAAAGGGGGTCGGGAACCTTGGTTTCCTGCAGGCAGATGATGTCCGGGTTCTGTTCTTCGACCAGGCGCTGCAGCAAGGGCAGTCTCAGCCGCAACGAATTGATATTCCACGTCATCAGCCGCATGGATGCAGACCCCTCAAATTGGCATGAAGTGTAGGAATACCTCTTGCGGGGGCATCGCGACAGACCATTTACACAGACATGATATCCGACCTTCACGACCGTCTCCTGACGCTCGACTCCCATATCGATATTCCCTGGCCCGACCGTGGCGACTTCGCCACCGGCTCGGCAGAGCGACAGGTCGATCTGCCCAAGCTGCGTGCAGGGGGGCTCAGGGCTGTCTGCCTTGCAGCCTATATCCCCCAGACCAGGCTTGATGCCGAGCCACGCCAGCAGGCTTGGGAGCGTGTCCAGGCCATGCTCGACGTCATTAATGGCCTTGGTAGCGAGTCAGTCGCGGTTTGCTCGCGGGTGAACACGCTGCGTGAGTCTGTGGCTCAGGGGCGTGTGGTGGTGGTGCCCGCAGTCGAAAACGGCCACGCATTGGGGGGTGACCTCTCCCGTGTCGATCGGCTGTCGGCTTTGGGCGTGCGTTATATGACCCTGACCCATAATGGCCATAACGATCTGGCCGATGCGGCTATCCCTCTGCCCACTCTGGGTGACGAACGCACCCTGCATGGCGGGCTTTCACCGCTCGGGCGTGCCGTGATTGCCCGTATGAACGAGACCGGGATCGTGGTTGATGTCTCCCACGCTGCGAAAACCAGCATGATGCAGGCAGTCGCTCTGTCAGCCCGACCGATTGTCGCCAGCCATTCCTGCGCGCGTGCCTTGTGCGATCATCCGCGCAATCTGGATGACGAGCAGTTGCGTGCCCTGCGCGATACGGGAGGCGTGATCCAGATCACGGCCATGTCGTCCTTCCTCAAACCGAGCGCGCAGGGTAGGGCCTCGGTGACCGATCTCGCCCGTCACGTCCGCTACGTGGCCGATCTGATCGGGGTCGCTCATGTCGGCGTATCTTCGGATTTCGATGGCGGTGGACAAATCGACGGCTGGTCTGACGCCTCTCAGACCCCGTCGGTGACTGAGGCCCTGTGCCGGGAGGGATTTGTCGAAAGTGAACTCGCGGCGCTGTGGGGCGGCAATTTTCTGCGTGTGTTGGAACGGTCGGAGCCTGGCTGAGCGGAACTTCGAACAAAACGGGATCGTTCTGTGTGACGGGACGCTAAATTTGTCCACTTTCCGGCTCATTCCGGGATTGACACCCTGTGATTCCAAGGTCTTGACGCTGTTTCTTCCATACGGATTGGCAAAATTGTTTATTTTCAATGCCTTATTAATCACTGCCCAAAAAATAGGCAAAGCGTTGCAAAGCGCGCCAAACTGCGCCCGTCATCAATTTGTCACGCGATCCCCCACAGACTTATCCACATGTTCCGTGGATGAAGTTTGCCCTATGTTGGCATCGGGTATGCTGCCATGAGGAGCGCGAATGAAGGGGGAGAAAGTGTCGCCGGTCTCGCGGTCCAGGAGGCACCCAAAGAGGGCACAGAGGCTATCCGCGAGGCGCTCAGGACCATCCCATTCTCGCCGGGCGTTTACCGCATGCTCGGCGCGAAGGGAGAGGTGCTCTATGTTGGTAAGGCCCTCAGTCTCAAGAAACGTGTCTCATCCTATCTTCGCCTGAACCAGCTGCCCGAGCGGCTGCGTCGCATGGTCAGCCTGACGCGTTCGATGGAGATCGTGACGACGCGCACCGAAGCCGAGGCGCTGCTTCTCGAAGCGAACTACATCAAGAAGATGAAGCCGCGCTTCAACATCCTGCTACGAGACGATAAATCCTATCCCTGGATCATGCTCACCGAAGGGCATGCGTTCCCTCAGATCACCAAGCAGCGTGGCAGACCCGTCAAGGATGCCACTTATTGGGGGCCGTTCGCCTCGGCCTGGGCGGTCAATCAGACGCTCAACCTCATACAGCGCAGTTTTCTGCTGCGTTCCTGCAGCGATTCCGTGCTTTCGACACGGACGCGCCCCTGCCTGCTTTTTCAGATCCGCCGCTGCTCTGCACCCTGCGTCGATCGCGTGAGCTCGGGCGAATATGCTGCTCTGGTAGATGAAACAAAACAGTTCCTGTCGGGCAAAAGTACGGATGTGCAGAAGGCGCTTGTTGAGGAAATGGAGAAAGCGTCAGAGGCGCTCGAATTCGAGCGTGCTGCGGCGATACGCGATCGGATACGCGGCTTTTCGAGTATGCAGGAATCGGGGATCATCAATCCGGCATCGATCGGAGATGCGGATATCATCGCGTTGTGGCAGCAGGCGGGAAAAACCTGTCTTCAGGTCTTTTTCATTCGTAACAGCCGCAATAACGGTAACCGGGCGTTTTTTCCCGAACATGCGGATGACGATCAGGCTGCCGACATTCTCTCGGCGTTTTTGCTGCAATTCTATGACGACAAGCCCCCACCGCCGCAGATACTGCTTAATTGCGACCCGGCGGAACTCGATCTGGTTTCCGAAGCGCTCGGTCTCAAGCGCGGGCGTAAGGTTGAGCTGCTGCAACCCCAGCGCGGCGAGCGGCGTGACGTGGTGCGTCATGCGGAGACTAATGCCCGCGAGGCGCTGGAGCGCCGTCTGGCCGAGAGTGCGGGGATCGGCAAGTTGCTTGACGGGGTGGCCTCTGTCTTTGCGCTCGACGCCCCTCCTGCGCGCATAGAGACATACGACAACTCGCATATCATGGGGCAGCATGCTTATGGCGTCATGGTCGTGGCGGGGCCGGAGGGATTCACCAAGCGCGCCTATCGCAAGTTCGGCATCAAGGGCCCGGTTACCCCCGGAGACGATTTCGGCATGATGCGCGAGGTCATGGAGCGGCGATTTGGCAAGCGAGACCCCGAAGCCCCCGATGAACGCCCGCAGGACTGGCCGGATCTGCTACTCATCGATGGCGGTCTCGGGCAGTTCAACGCCGTCCGGGCCGTACTCGAAGAGCTGGGCGTCAGAGACATCCCGATTGTGGCGATAGCAAAAGGTCCGGATCGCGATGCGGGGCGCGAGTGGTTCTTTCAGGAAGGACGTTCCCCGTTCCAGCTGCCACACAACGACCCTGTGTTGTATTACCTGCAGAGGTTGCGCGACGAGGCGCATCGTTTTGCGATCACGACGCATCGCGCCGGGCGCAGCAAGGCCATCAAGACCTCGGAGCTGGACAGCGTGCCGGGTATCGGCGCCGTCAGGAAACGCGCTCTTCTGCACCGCTTTGGCTCGGTTCGCGGCGTCCGTGGCGCAAGTGAGGAAGAGCTGATTTCGGTGGCAGGAATCAATTCGGAAATCGCACGCACGATTTATGCGTTTTTTCATCCGCAATGATGTCGTAGCGACTATGCTGGTGAGGTAACACCCTCCTATCATGGGGCATGATTCCCATTTCGAGGTTCGGTAACGCCTCCGGCGGCTCACCCGGTGGATTCAGGAACGATTAATGCTGACAGACCTGCCCAATATCCTGACCCTGCTGCGTATCGCTTCGATACCGGTGCTGATCGCGCTGATCGCTTTCGCAACGCCGGTCACGGATGGTCTGGCCTGTATTGTCTATATCGCGGCCTGTATCACCGATTATCTCGACGGCATGCTCGCGCGCCGCTGGAAACAGGGGTCGGAGCTGGGAAGGATGATGGACCCCATCGCCGACAAGCTGCTGGTCGGAGCCTTGCTTCTGGCTCTGGCTGGCTACGGCAGGCTGATCGACGGGGCGCTTTTCGCGGCAATCGTCATCCTGATACGCGAGATCATGGTCAGCGGCCTGCGTGAGTTCATGGCAAGTCAGCGCGCGACGCTGCCGTCGACGCGTTTGGCCAAATGGAAGACCGGCATCCAGATGGTTGCCATTGGCTGCTTGCTGGCCGGTGACGTCATGCCGCGGATGATCGGGCTTGGGGCCATTTCCTTTTCCACTATCGGTGCGGTTCTGCTCTGGTTCTCGGTCATCCCCACTGTGATGAGTGGCTGGGGCTATCTCGTAACAGGGTTATCGCGCATGTTGGCTAACCGTCCGGACGGATCTTCTGCGAAAATCAGTCATTGACTGATCGTGTCCAGCATCGCCGTTGTGGATAAACTCGATCACTCCCGGCTGTAGAGTTGCTTTCTCATAAGATGGTGGTGCTTCGACAGGAACCTACGGATCAGGATACCAGATCTGCCTCGCAAATATCGTGGCCGCCCGGATGAGAGCCTCAGAGGAGAGACATTTCCCTCAACAGGGACCAATGATCGTCATTTCGCTCGGCGGCGCTCGCGCTTTTCGTATTTCAGCCGTTCAGCAGCAATGAAACCGGCAGTGCAAGAGGCATGAGTTCCAGCGCTCAACGGCCGACTGGTCAAGTATTCCAGCCTATACATCTTCTGTATCTGGCCTTGGGCGAGCTTAACGCCTAAAAGAGCCGGGCAGACATCTCTGGAGTAAATGATGCGAAAGGCCGCTCTTTTAGCGATCCCTCTTTTTTTGAGTGGCTGTTCCGGTTTTGGGAAATCTATTCAGGACATGGCAACGCTTCCAGGGGCCAATCCGAATATGCCTGATGGCCAGTCGGAAAATCTGGAGAAGGTGAAGGGGCATGCCTATCTCGCCATGCCGATCCTGCCTGAGAGCGGCAATATCTGGCCGGGTGCGCCGCAGCCCTTGCCGACGCTTCGCGACGTGGAAGCCTCACCCAACGGGCTGAGAGACGCGATGTCTGATACCAATAGCTATTTCGGCTCGATGACCAAGGGTCTTGATGCCAGTGGGATGCAGCTTGGCGATGGCGGGTCGCTCGCCATTGGTGAGCATGACGGTGTGGTCAATGGTGTACGGGGCGCGTCGCGACCGTCACTTTCGTCATCCGTCGAAGACAATGCCCATAAATACATCTCGCCGAGCCGTAGCGGCACGATCGTCATTCCCAATGGGGACGGCACCAGCACACAGATCGACCCCGATGGAACGGTGCGTGTCACGAAGGACAAGCCAGCGGCCCATTGACCTTATGGGGAGGGGGCGATCCATTATGCTGCCTGCGCCCCTGAGGTTTCAGGCAGCATGTTTCGCACCGAAAACGCAGACCAGAACGAGGCAGGTGACGCCGACAAGCAAGGGTGGAAGCGCCTCATGCAGGATCAGAGCGGAGAGCGCCAGCCCCCCGAAGGGCTGTAAAAGCTGCAATTGTCCGATACGGGCGATCCCACCCACGGCAAGGCCGTGATACCAGAACACAAAACCGAGCATCATGCTGAAGACTGCGACATAGAGCAGCGCTACCCAGGCCGACAAAGCAATTTCTCCCCAAGCGACGGGATGAGTGGCAAGGGCCAGTATAGACATCAGGGGCAGGGCGAGAATCAGTGCCCATGAGATCACCTGCCATCCGCCTAGACGACGCGATAACGAGGCACCCTCCGCGTAACCAAGCCCGCAGACCAGGATCGCCGCCAGCATCAACCCGTCACCGGTCAGTGAACTCCCATGGGTCTGGGTGAGCGCATAAAAGAGGACGGCCGCTGCGCCACAGAGAGAGAAAATCCAGAATCGGGGCGAGGGATGCTCGCCGTTGCGCAGCACGGCAAATAATGCCGTGCTCAGGGGGAGAAGCCCCGTCCACATGGCGCATCTGACGGCGTCGATATGCTCCAGCGCACAGGCAGAGAGCAGCGGATAGCCGATGATCACGCCAGTGGCGATGATCCCAAGAGGCAGCGCCGCCTCTCGCCCTGGTCTTTTCTGGCGTAATGCGGCGAGAAGAGCGATGCCCAGCAGGCCGGCGATGACGGCTCGGGCCGCGGTCAGGAAAAGGGGCGGAAATCCTGTTTCCGCCAGCCTCGTTGCTGGTAGGGAACCGCTGAAGATCGCGATGCCGATCATGCCGCTCATATAGCCACCTGACTGTTTCATCCGTTATTTTTCTCCTGTCCACAAGACTCTTCGCGTCTGGTTCCGAGCAGCAGTCTCGCGTCAACCCGACAGGGTCGCCATGGACAGTCCAGTACAGTTCGATCAAACTGTATGGCACTCGGTTTCCATACAGTTTGCAGGCACTCATGCGTATCAAGACCCGGACCACGAGCGTCATGGAAGCCGTACGGGCGCGTATCGCTTCCGGCAGTCTGGCGCGGGGGGAGCGATTGCCCTCGATACGTCGGCTTGCGCGGCAATGCGGTCTTTCCCCCTCGACCATAGCCGAGGCGTATGAGCGTCTGGTGGCCGAGGGCGCGATCCACGCACGTCCCGGATCGGGTTACTTTGCCAATGGTGGCGCACTTTCCGGTCCAGCGCCGAGCTCGAGACGCGACCACGCGGTCGATCCGTTCTGGGTGTCGCGTCAGGCGCTTGAGGCCGATCCGACAATGATGCAACCGGGATGCGGCTGGCTGCCGGAGACGTGGATGCCCCAGCCTGCGCTCAGGCAGGCCCTTCGCGCTGTCTCACGCGACGAGGGCGTTCTGTTAACGGGATATGGACCTGCCAGGGGCGCATTGCCGCTGCGTCAATTGCTGGCGCGGCGCTGGGCCGAGGAACAGTTATATATCACGCCCGGGCAAATTTTGCTGACAGGTTCAGGAACGCAGGCGGTCGATCTCGTCTGTCGTCTGATGCTGAGCCCAGGCGATACGGTTCTGGTCGACGATCCCTGCTACTTCAATTTTCGTGCGCTTCTGGCTGTGCATCGCGTCAAAATTCTGGGGGTGCCTTGCAGGGCAGATGGCCCTGATCTGACTGTGTTCGCCGCGCTTCTGAAACAGAAATCCCCGAGACTTTATCTGACAAACTCGGGTCTGCAGAACCCGGTGGGCTGCGCCCTCACGCTGCGCAAGGCGCATGAGATGCTCTCTCTGGCCAAGGCTCATGATCTCGTCATTATCGAAGACGATATTTTCGCAGATTTCGCACCGCGCCCCTTCGCAAGCCTAGCCCCGCTCGATGGTCTGGAACGCGTGATACGGATCGGCTCTTTTTCGAAGACGCTCTCGGCCTCATTGCGTTGCGGTTATATCGCAGCTTCTTCGGGAATTATCGAGCAGCTTGGGGATCTGCTTATTGCAACGGGGTTTGCCGGTGTTAGCCCGGTCGCTGCGGAGATCGTCAGGCTGGTCCTGACGGGGGGATCCTATCGGCGTCACATCGAGTCGTTGCATAGGCGGCTGGCGCAGGCCCGCAAAGAGGGTGCAGCGCAACTGGTATCGATCGGGATCACGCCCGTTGTCATGCCCGAAGGCGGTTTCAGTCTGTGGTGCGAGATGCCTTCGGGTTGCGACGTCACGGATCTGGCACGCAGGGCTCTGGACGATGGGTTGGTTCTGGCGCCGGGAGCTGTTTTCAGCGTCTCCGGCGAGGCGTCACGTTTTATGAGGTTCAACGTCGCCCAGATGGCCGAGCATCGGATGATCGGCCCATTGGAGACCCTGCTGAGACGGCGCCCTCTGCCAGGATAGGCGTGGCCGGGTTATGTCCGCTACTTTTGCCGTATTCAGTTGTACTGGCGGTAGAGCCCGATCAGCAAGCCCTGAATACGTACGCGGTTCTGGGGAAAGATCTGCGTTTCGTAGTTGGCGTTGGCGGGTTCAAGCGCGATCGACTTGCCTTTCTGGCGCAGACGCTTGAGCGTGACTTCCTGTTCATCGACCAGTGCGACCACGATCTGGCCGTTTTCTGCGGTCTCACTCTGACGGATAATCACCGTATCACCATCCAGAATGCCCGCTTCGATCATGGAATCGCCAGAAACGTGAAGGGCGTAGTGCTGGCCATTGGTCAATTGACCGGCGGGAACGTCTATCTGCTCGCCGGAATCGCGAAAGGCCTCGATAGGGAGACCCGCAGCGATGCGGCCGTAAAGCGGCACGCCGACGACGGGAGTCTGCATGGCTTCGACGGAGGAGGGAACAGCCCGCTCCTGGCTATGGGCAAGACGGGGAAAGCTGCCGCTTTCAGGTGAAGCAGACTGGATGACAGGCGCGGTGCTGGCCTCGGTGACCGGCAGACGCACGATCTCAAGCGCACGGGCGCGATGATGATGGCGGCGCAGGAAACCGCGCTCTTCAAGGGCCGAAATCAGACGATGAATTCCCGATTTGGAGCGCAGATCGAGTGCTTCCTTCATTTCGTCGAAAGAGGGAGAAAACCCGGTCCGCTTGAGGTAGGAGTCGATAAAAAGCAGGAGCTGGTGTTGCTTGCGCGTGAGCATGGGTGTCCTCTCTCCAGGGCCGAGGCGGTCTGCAACCGCTTCAGCCCGGAATCACTATGTTCTTATTAAGTTCTTGCTTCGATCTCTTCAAGATTTTTTCCCCGGAACATCAAAATTAATCCACCGTTTTGCCGGAAACACTTGACCTGCGCGCGTAATCCACGCATTTAACGCCCCAGCTTGAAAACGCTGCCGTTCATGTCGCGCGCAGCGACAGATCAGTTTGCGAGGACCACATGGCAAAGACCAACGTCATCCAGATCCGTCTCGTTTCGACCGCGGATACCGGATATTTCTACGTCACCAAGAAGAACGCCCGTTCGGCGACCGGCAAGATGGAAGTGCGTAAGTACGACCCCGTCGTGCGCAAGCACGTTGCTTTCCGTGAAGCCAAGATCAAGTAAGATCAGGCTTTACCGACGTATCAAAAAAAGCGGCTCTTTCGAGCCGCTTTTTTTGTGTCTTTGTTACCGAGGGCGGACTCCTGCCCGGTGCGGGTCTGGCGGCCTCACGCCCGAAGCAAGCGGGGGAAGTGCTCAGTAGAGCTTTTCGTGGGGACCATAAGGGATAACCGTGTCGCCGGTGCGCGCGAGATTGAGCATCGCGCGTGCGCGTTCGTCGAGCATATCGGCATCGAGCGCACGTTCATTAAGGCTGGTGATTCGGCGCTTCCAGACGGCCTGCTCATCATCGGCATCTTTTTGTGCCTGAACGGCCTGATCCATGAGCTTGAGCTGCTGGTGATAGGCCTTGAGCCCATGATCGCCCTGAAGAGCATTCCACCCGAAATAGGCCGTCAGCCCGAGAAACAGGGCAGGGGGAACGACGGCACGCACGACGCGTCGGATGGCACGAACGATCTGCACGGAAACTCCAGGGTAGCAAGCGAGCTGGTGAAAGTAACCCTACCCTCACGGCAGCACTGCTTACAATCGCGCATTTGAGGGAGGGAGCGAAAAACGCTCCCTCCTCAACAAATCAGACGCGCGGCAGGATGGAGCGGCCTGCGTAGCGAGCGGCGGTAGCCAGCTCGTTCTCGATGCGGATGAGCTGATTATACTTGGCCGTACGATCCGAACGTGACAGCGAACCGGTCTTGATCTGACCGCAATTCGTGGCGACGGCGAGATCGGCGATGATCGAATCTTCGGTTTCGCCCGAACGATGGCTCATGACGCATTTATAGCCAGCGCGATGGGCAGTTTCCATGGCGCGGAGCGTTTCGGTCAGTGTGCCGATCTGGTTGACCTTCACCAGCAGCGCATTGGCCGTGTTGCTCTCGATGCCGCGAACCAGACGCTCGGTGTTGGTCACGAAAAGATCGTCACCGACGAGCTGCAGCTTGTGGCCGAGCTTGGCGGTCAGTTCTGCCCAGCCCTCCCAGTCGTCTTCTGCCAGACCGTCTTCGATCGACACGATGGGGTAGCGCGCGGCGAGATCGGCCAGATAGTCGATCATGCCTGAGGAATCGAGGTCGCGGCCTTCGCCATCCATCTTGTAGCGGCCGTCGCGATAGAATTCCGTGGCAGCGCAATCGAGTGCGAAGGTCACGTCTTCACCAAGGCGATAGCCAGCACCTTCGACGGATTTCGAGATGAAGCCGAGAGCCTCATCAGCCGATTTCAGACCCGGCGCGAAACCGCCTTCGTCACCCACATTTGTGTTGTGACCGGCTGCATGCAGGTTCTTCTTCAGATGGGCAAAGATTTCAGAACCCATACGCACGGCGTCCATGATCGTCGGTGCGCCGACCGGCTGGATCATGAATTCCTGAATGTCGATGGGGTTATCGGCATGCTGTCCACCATTGACGATGTTCATCATCGGCACGGGGAGGGTGTGGGCGAAAACGCCGCCGACGTAACGGTAGAGCGGAATATCGAGTTCGATCGCGGTGGCCTTGGCCGTGGCGAGCGAAACGGCGAGGATGGAATTCGCACCGAGGCGTGCCTTGTTGGGCGTGCCGTCAAGTTCGATCATCGCTTCGTCAATGGCGATCTGGTCGGAAGATTCAGCACCCTGCAGGGCGTCGAGAATCTCGCCTTCAGCGAAAGAGGCGGCCTTCAGAACGCCCTTGCCACCGTAGCGCGACTTGTCGCCGTCGCGCAGCTCGACCGCCTCATGGGCACCGGTCGAGGCGCCGGACGGAACCGCTGCGCGGCCCTTGGCACCGGAAGACAGTTCGACCTCGACCTCTACGGTCGGGTTGCCACGGCTATCCAGAATCTCACGAGCAATGATATCAATAATGGCGCTCATTGGGGGCTCCCTGTTTGAACGTTCGAACTTCGGGCATCACAAGGCGTCGAGAGACCGACGCTGTCAACTGGCGTTATGTGAAATGAGGATGGATATTCCGTGAGACCCCTGTCACCGCTTGTCATTTTCCTTGGTATCGCCGGTTTGATGCCATTCATCGGGCTCGCCATGGCCGCTCTTTTCTGGGGCAGCCTGGGACCGATCACCCATATCGGCGTTGCCATGCTGGCCTATGGCGGCTGCATTCTGTCTTTTCTCGGCGCAGTGCATTGGGGGCTGGCACTTGAACAGCCAGCCATCATGCCAGCACAGGGCATGGGTGCGATCAATCGCCGACGCCTGTTTCTGGGGGTGATGCCGTCGCTCTGGAGCTGGGTCGCCATTTACGTCGGTGTTGTCTGGGCCCCGCGTGGCGGCATCCTGATGGAGATGATCGGCTTTGTGCTGGTATTGCTGGCCGAGCGTGCCGCTTATCGTCAGGGCGCGCTGCCCGCGGGATACTTTCCCTTTCGCGCACTCCTGACAGCGATCGTGGTGTTGAGCCTGGCGGCCTGCCTGAGCGCGCCGCTTCAGCCCTATACGATCTGAAAGACGGGTTCGCAGATCACCGGGAAATTTACCGAGCGCGAGATGAAGCAATGCGCATGGGCCTGATCGTGCAAAGCCTGTGCGCGTTCGATCGAGCTGCCGCTCGCGAGCGTGATGAGGGGACGTAATACGGCGCTCTCGAATTCGCCATCGCCCTGAGGATTCTCCATCATCACGGCCTCGGCTGAATCGCGATAGGCCGTGACGACAATCCCGGCGCCGGCGCAGAGCCCAAGATACCACAGCTTGTGGCAGGCACTGAGCGAAGCCAGCAGTAGCTCGCCGGGGTTCCATCCCGTCGGATCGCCATGAAAGCTCGGATCTGCCGAACCATGGATGACCGCCTTGCCTTCAGCTGCGATGACATGATTGCGGCCATAGACATGCCAGGACTGCGTTCCGAGTCCGTGATTACCGGTCCATTCGGTCTCGACCGAATAGACATGTCGTTTAGAACCCATTGGATTTCGAGAGCTTGTCAAAGGCCTGAAGCGTGGAGAGAAGGCTGCGCATTTCCGAGAGAGGTACCATGTTGGGGCCATCGCTGGGGGCGTGATCGGGGTCTTCATGCGTTTCGATGAAAACTGCCGCCACGCCGATTGCGACCGCAGCGCGTGCCAGCGTCGGCACGAACTGGCGCTGACCACCCGACGAGCCGCCCAGACCGCCGGGCTGCTGCACCGAATGTGTGGCATCGAACACGACCGGATAGCCGGTGGATGCCATGATCGGCAAGCCGCGCATGTCGCTTACCAGCGTATTATACCCGAAGCTCGTGCCACGGTCGCAGAGCATAATTTTGTCATTGCCCGTCGAGGCGATTTTCGCCGCGACATTAGCCATGTCCCAAGGTGCGAGGAACTGGCCCTTCTTAACGTTGATCGCGCGCCCTGTTTCACCCGCTGCCAGAAGCAGATCGGTCTGGCGGCATAGGAAAGCCGGGATCTGCAAGACGTCGACGGCCTCGGCAGCAGGTTTGCACTGGGCAGCGTCATGCACATCGGTCAGGACCGGGCAGCCGAATTCCTCACGAATGCTAGCGAGGATATCCAGCCCTTCGGCCAGGCCGATGCCTCGCTCTGCCTTGAGCGAGGTACGATTGGCCTTGTCGAAGGAGCTTTTATAGATCCAGCCGATACCGAGCGAGCCGCAGATTTCTGCGAGACCAGCCGCCATCTCCCGCGCATGAGCTCGGGATTCGATCTGGCAGGGGCCTGCGATCAAGGTGAAGGGCTGGCTGTTACCGATGGTCAGCGAGCCGAGAGCGATATCGGTCATGCGAGGCGGGCCTTCTTGACCGCTGCTTCGATGAAGCCCGCGAAGAGCGGATGCGGAGCAAAGGGTTTGGACATGTATTCGGGGTGATACTGCACGCCCACGAACCAGGGATGATCGGGATACTCGACCACCTCAGGCAAAACGTCGTCGGGCGACATACCAGAGAAAACGAGCCCGGTTGCTTCGAGCTGCTCGCGATAATGCACATTGACTTCGTAGCGGTGGCGATGACGCTCGCGCACTTCGGTCGTGCCATAGGTTTCGGCGGCGCGCGATCCGGGCTTCAGCTTGGCCGGATAGGCGCCGAGACGCATCGTGCCGCCCATCTCGCCATGTTCGCGACGGCGCAGCATCTCATTGCCACGCGCCCATTCAGTCATCAGCCCGACAAGCGGCTCGTCAGTTGGGCCGAATTCGGTCGAAGATGCTTTTTCGAGGCCGGCCAGTGAGCGGGCACATTCGATGACGGCCATTTGCATGCCGAAGCAGATGCCGAGGAAGGGCACGCCGTTTTCACGGGCGTAACGCACCGCCTCGATCTTGCCTTCCGAACCACGCTCGCCGAACCCGCCGGGTACGAGAATGCCATCCACACGGCCGAGGGCCGCGATGGAATCAGGATTCTTCTCGAAGGTTTCGGACTCGACCCATTCGAGTCGCACCTTTACCCGGTTGGCAATGCCGCCGTGAAGCAGGGCTTCGATGAGTGATTTATAGCTGTCGAGCAGGGCCGTGTATTTGCCCACGACGGCGATGCGGACTTCGCCATCGGGATGGCGCAGCGTCTCGACGATTTTCGTCCAGCGACTCAGATCGGGTTCACCTTCGACCGGCAGGCCGAAATAACGTAGCACTTCGTCGTCCATGCCTTCCTTGTGATAGGAAATCGGGCAGGCATAGATGGTGTCGACGTCGAGTGCGGCGATCACTGCCTCGGGCCGCACATTGCAGAAGCTCGCGATCTTTCGGCGCTCATTGGTCGGAATGGCGCGATCTGAGCGGCAGATGAGCATCTGCGGCTGGATACCGACATTCTGCAGCTCCTTGACGGAATGCTGCGTGGGCTTGGTCTTCAGTTCGCCCGCCGCCGGGATGTAAGGCAGAAGGGTGAGATGCACGCACATGGTCTGGTTATGACCCAGATCGTTGCGCAGCTGACGGATCGATTCGAGGAAGGGCAGGCTTTCGATATCGCCCACCGTACCGCCTATTTCGACCAGCACGAAATCATAGCCATCCGTACCGGCAACCACGGCTTCCTTGATGGCATCGGTGATATGCGGGATGACCTGCACCGTGGCACCGAGATAATCGCCGCGACGTTCGCGCGCGATCACTTCGGAATAGATGCGCCCTGTCGTCGCGTTATCGGCCTTGCGGGCATGAACCCCGGTGAAGCGCTCGTAATGGCCGAGATCGAGATCGGTCTCGGCCCCGTCATCGGTTACGAAGACCTCGCCATGCTGATAGGGGCTCATCGTCCCCGGATCGACATTGAGATAGGGGTCCAGCTTGCGCATGCGGACCTTGTAGCCGCGCGCCTGGAGGAGAGCCGCAAGGGCAGCAGAAGCTATACCCTTGCCGAGAGAGGAAACCACGCCACCGGTGATAAATACGAACCGAGTCATGGAGGGCTCTCCTACATTGGATCGCGTTCAGAGGGAACGAGAAGAATGCCGCCGGAGCGCTTCTGACGGCAGAATTTTTTCGCTCTGTTGCCTTACTGCTTCGACGGGGCAGCCGGAGCGGGTGCCGGGGTTGTGGTGGCGGGAGTCGTTGCGGCTGGCGTTGCCGGTGCGGCGGGAGCGGTTGCCGCCGGGGCAGGCTGGGCCAGAATGTCGCTACCGGTATTGGAGGACGCGCCGCGGTTGAGAACGGCGAGCAGAAGGCAGAGCACCATGAACACACCAGCCAGAACGGCCGTGGTGCGCGTCAGGAGGTTGGCCGTGCCGCGACCGGTCATGAAAGAGCCCATTCCCTGGCTGCTGCCAATGCCGAGGCCACCACCTTCACTGCGCTGGATAAGAATGACGCCGATAAGAGCAATGGTCACGAAGAAATTGAGAACGAGCAGAAGCGTGGTCATGTCCGGCTTTCAGGTAAACACGATAAATATGCCGTCAGGACGCCAGCGGTAGCCCGGCCTGCGCAATGCCGAGAAACGATCTGGCAGACAGGCTGGCCCCACCGACGAGCACGCCCCCCACACCGGGAACAGCGAGGATGGACGCGGCATCTTCGGGCTTGACTGAGCCGCCATACAGGACACGGGTCGATTTGTCATCCGTTTCCAGATGTTGCGAAAGCGCATCGTGCAGGAAAGCGAGACGCGATTCGATGTCCTGCTGGGTCGCAGCCTTGCCTGTGCCTATGGCCCAGATCGGTTCGTAGGCCAGTATCCCGTCAAAATCACGGGGAAGACATTCTGTAATCTGCTTCGCGAGCCAAGCCTGGGCGAGTGTGTCTTCCTTCTGCTGCTCGCTCTCGCCCACGCAGACAACCGGGCATAGCCCGTGCTCGCGCGCGCGCTGAACCTTGCGTCTGATCAGCGCATTATTTTCATGATGGTGCTCACGTCGTTCGGAATGCCCAAGAATGACATGACTTACCCCTAGGTCGGCGAGCATCTCGGCTGAGATATCGCCCGTATAAGCGCCTTCTGCGTCTGCATGGCAGTCCTGGGCGCCCAAGCCGATGCCGTGTCGTGCGAGCAGTGGGGCGAGGTGGCTCAGCAAGGTAAACGGGGGGGCCAATACGACATCACGCGCGTCACTTATCGGGCCGATTGCGGCGCCGATCTCTTGTGCGAGCTCGGCACCTGTCTGAAGCAGCCCGTGCATTTTCCAGTTGCCGATGATCATCTGGCGCATGATGGTCTCTCCATTATCCGGCGATGGACCTGCATAGCTCAGGTCTTTATGAGCAGGACAGGGGATAACCCTCAAATACGCATCATCTTAATGTCAGTTGTGTCACAGATTTTGTGATCCGATGAGCGCGATGCATTCTCCGTGCCGGGTGGGTGAGGGGCGCCGTCTGGTCAAGAAGAGCGTCAGCTACTATGGTCCTGACCTTCAATCCCTTGCGAATTGCGGATCTCAAGCGCGTATGATTTCGACTTTGCGGCATTTTGTTGTCGATTCCTGGATCGGGCGTGTCATCGCTCTCCTCATATTTCTCGCTTTCGTGGGATGGGGCGTGGGCGACGTGCTGGGGACCTATAATGGTGACCAGGCCGACACGGTCGTGAAGATCGGGACGCGGAGAATAAGCGCGCAGGATCTGGATCGCAGCATTCGCAACCAGCTTCCCGCTATCGCCCAGCAGATGGGCGTGGCCGATCCGTCCCAGCTGACTCCGGCCACCCGCCGCGAAGTCGCCCAGAGCGTTCTCCAACGTCTGTTGGCCCAGAACGAGGTGCTGGCGCTCGCCGATCGCAATGGGATGAAGGTTCCCGATGCGCTCGTGCGTCAGGAAATTTTCGGCTATCGGGTTTTTCAGGGAACGGATGGTCGCTTCGATCGCAAGATTTTCGACGCCAAGCTCAAGCAGATCGGCCTTCAGGAGCGCGCTTTCCTCGACTCGGTGAGAGACGAGCTCGGCGCTCGCGATCTGCTCGACGGGTTGGGCAAGACGATGATTGTTCCTGCCTCAGTGCTCGACCAGCTGCTCGCTTATAATACGCGCCAGTATAAAATCGATCTGCTGCGTCTGGACAGCGCGACCATGGCGGTTCCGGCTGCGGCAGAAGAGGCTCAGCTTCGTCGCTTCTACGACAATCACCAGCCGCAATATCGCTCGGCTGAATATCGCCACGCCAAGATCGTCCTGTTGTCGCCCGATAGCATTGCACGCAGTCTGGTAGTGCCCGATACGCAGCTCAAGCAGCTCTACGATTTCGAGAGTCAAAAATACAACGTGCCAGAGACGCGCGACATCGAGGTGCTGACCGTTCAAGGGCGGGATGCAGCTCAGGCCCTGGCCGCGTCATGGAAAAACAACCTGGACTGGGATGCGATCCAGAAAAGCAACCCGGCAGCGGCTTCTGTCTCCTTCCCTCATGCCCGCGGAATCGATATCCCGAGCCCTGAGCTCGCCAAGGCGGCTTTTGCGGCCTCCGTCAATACGGTTGAGGGGCCTGTCGAAACGCCGACAGGCTGGGTCGTGTTCCGTGTGACGGCCATCACGCCGCCGCACAAGACCGATTTCGAACAGGCCAAGAGCGAGATACGCGACGAAATCGCCCGCTCGCAGGCGCCGCAGCTTCTGGCTCAGCGTTTTGCCTCTTTGCAGGATGCCATTGCCGGCAGCGCCGATCTCGAGCAGGTGCCGACTGATCTGGGTGCCGTTCCCGCACAGGGATCGCTCGACGCCCAAGGGCTGACGAAAGACGGCGAGATGGCCCCGCTGCCTGGTGATGAAGCCACGCGCAAGGCGATCATCGCTCGTATCTTCGCCCAGAAGAAGGGCGAGAAGCCAACCCTCATCAACGGGCCAGCCAATAGCGGCTTCGCGGTGCTCGTTGATTCGATCGAGCCCGGCCATGTGAAGCCTTTCGAAACTGTGCGCGAGCAGGTCGGACATGACTGGCTCAAGGCCCAGCAACTGCATCAGGCCGACGAGCGTGCAACCACGATCATGCTGGCAGCACGCAAATCGGGAGGGCTGGAAAAGGCCGTTGCGGGCACAACCGATGCGGCCACGATGCAAAAGGATCTGCTGATTTCGAGAATCCAGAATGCCGGATTGCCTTCGGCATTGCTCTCTGAAATCTTCGCAACAGCGCCGGGCAAGACCGGCATGATCGCTGTGGGCGACGCGCTCTATGTGTTCACTGTGACCGGCACCGAGGCGGCCAGTCCCGAGAGCACGAAGGCACTGCGCGATAACATGAAGGGCCAGCTCGAGCAGACGCTTCAGTCCGACGTGCCCCAGGTTTTCGTGCACAGCCTTGAAAGCGAGATCAAACCTGTCCCGAACATGGCGGTCCTGCAGCAGGTCATGAGCGATGTGGCAGGGCAGCCATGACAACCGAATTTCTCTACAGTATCGAGGCCGCCGACCTTCTGACGCCGGTCTCTGCTTTCATGAAGCTTTCTTCTCTCGTGCCGCACACGGGCGAAGGGCGACCCTACCGGCTGCTTTTCGAGAGCGTGGAAGGTGGGGCCACCAGAGGACGGTATTCGGTCATCGCGCTTCTGCCCGATCTGGTCTGGCGCTGTGCTCACGGCGTGGCATCTGTCAATACGGCACCGTTCGAGCCGGGCTCCGTGTTCACAGAGAGCGCCGACAAGCCCCTGGTCTCGCTACGTCGCCTGATCGAAGAAAGCAGGGCGGAACTGCCGGAGGCTCTGCCGACCATGATCGGCGGCGTCTTCGGTTATCTTGGCTACGACATGGTGCGACAGATGGAGGTGCTGCCCGACGCACCGCCGGACGATCTGCACCTGCCAGACGGCGTGATGATGCGCCCAAGCTTGTTCGCCGTGTTCGATTCGGTGCGCGATGAACTCTATCTCGCTGTGCCGATGCGCGAGGGCGGGTTGTCCCGTGTGGCCGCGCAGGGTTTGCTTGATCGCGCCCGCGCTGCACTGGTCGAGGCCCCCCTCGACAGCGCCTTTACTCTGGCAAAAGGCACAGCGCTTGAGGCGCCGGTCTCGACCGTCTCTGCCGAGGCGTTCATGGAGAAGGTGCGCAAGGCGCAGGATTATATCGCTGCGGGCGACGCCTTTCAGGTCGTGCCTAGCCAGCGTTTCGAGACGGCATTTCCGTTACCTCCTCTGGCGCTTTATCGGTCCCTGCGTCGGGTCAATCCGGCGCCATTCCTATTCCTGGTCGAGATGGACGGGTTTTCGCTCGTTGGCTCCTCGCCGGAAATTCTCGTACGCCTGCGTGAGGGGGCCGTCACCGTGCGCCCTCTGGCCGGAACGCGTCCGCGTGGCGTCGATCGTGAGGCCGATGAGCGGCTCGAAGCAGAGCTTCTGGCCGATCAGAAGGAGCGCGCCGAGCATCTCATGCTGATCGATCTGGGCCGTAACGATGTAGGCCGCGTGGCGCGCATGGGGTCGGTAACGGTCCCGTCTTCTTTCGTGGTCGAACGCTATAGTCACGTCATGCATATCTCCTCGACGGTGCAAGGCGTCATTCGTCCGGAATGCGATGCGCTCGATGCGCTCTCCGCCGCTTTCCCTGCCGGGACGCTGACGGGTGCGCCCAAGATCAGGGCCATGGAAATCATCGACGAGCTGGAAGTCACCCGTCGCGGGCCTTACTCCGGCTGCATCGGCTATATCGGCGCCGATGGCGACATGGACACCTGCATCGGGCTGCGCATGGCGATTCTGCATCAGGGTCGGATGTATGTGCAGGCGGGTTGCGGCGTCGTTGCCGACAGCGATCCGGCGAGCGAGGAAATGGAGACGCGTCACAAGTCGCGAGCGATATTCCGCGCTGCGGAGCTGGCGGTTCAGCAGGCCAGTGATGCAGCGGAATGTAACCGAATTTGACCTTCACCCGAGACAACGCCATCTTGATGCCATGATATTGCTGATCGACAACTACGACAGTTTCACGTTCAACCTCGTCCATCATTTCGGGGCGCTCGGCGAAGCCTGCGACGTCTGGCGCAACGATGCGCTTTCGGTGGAAGACGCGCTGGCGCTCAAGCCCGAGGCTATCGTGATTTCGCCTGGTCCGTGTTCGCCCAACGAGGCCGGGATCTGCTGCGCGCTGATCGAGGCGGCAGCGCCGACCATCCCTGTTCTGGGTGTCTGCCTGGGCCACCAGGCCATTGGTCAGGTCTTCGGCGCCAGCGTCGTGCGTGCTCCGCGTCCGATGCATGGCAAGGTCGATGCCATATCGCATGACGGCACGGGCGTGTTTCAGGGGCTTGCGAGCCCGACCCAGGCCACGCGCTACCATAGCCTCACCCTTGCGCCGGAAACTATTCCTGGCGATCTGATCGTCAATGCCCGTTCGGCAGACGGTGTGGTGATGGGCGTGCGGCATCGTGCGCTTGCCGTGCACGGCGTTCAGTTTCACCCGGAGAGCATTGCTTCCGAGGACGGTCAGATGATGCTGGCGAATTTTCTCAATATCGCCCGGGCAGCGCGTCAGAAAAGGCAAGCGGCCTGAATGGAGAGTCATGCTGGCGCCTTGACCAAGACGTTGCGTCATCTCGCCGAGGGCAGGCGGCTGACGCGCGAAGAGACCGAAACCCTTTTCACGCAGATCATGCAGGGGGCTGTTCCCAGCGAACAACTCGCCGCGATCTTGATGGCGCTGAGGCTGCGGGGCGAGACGGTCGATGAGCTGAGTGGCGCCGTGCGTGCCGTGCGTGCCTGTATGACGAGTCTCCCCTTCGCACCCGAAGAGGCGATGGATGTCTGCGGCACGGGTGGCGACGGGCTTGGCACACTCAATGTGTCGACGGCAGTCGCTTTCGTTCTGGCGGGGCTCGGCGTGCCGGTTGCCAAGCATGGCAATCGCGCGCTCTCTTCACGCTCAGGGGCCACCGACACGCTCATGGCACTCGGTATCGCGCCCTGTGACGATCTTGAGGAGCAGACAATGCGTCTGCGTGACGGGCATCTCGCCTTTCTGGCTGCTCCATTGCATCACCCTGCCATGCGCTTTGCGGCTCCGGTAAGGACGACGCTCGGCTTTCGTACTATTTTCAACCTCATCGGGCCGCTCTGCAATCCGGCGCAGGTGCGCCGCCAGATGATCGGTATCTATGACGAGCGCTGGCTGCGTCCCGTTGTCGAGACTATGGCATCGCTCGGTGCCGAGCGTGTCTGGGCCGTGCATGGCGAGACCGATCTCGGCGGGAGCGACGAAATCACGCTCGCCGGTGTGTCCCATATTCGCGCCTGGGACGAGGGGCGCTTTCTTGAACTCGTGCTGACACCCGAAATGGCCGGTCTGTCCCGTCGCCCGATCGCCGATATCGCCGGGGGCGATCCTGCCCACAATGCTGGCAAGCTGCTCGATATGCTCTCCGGTCAGGAGGGGGCATATCGTGATACCGTGCTTTTGAATGCGGCGGTCGCTCTTCACGTTGGCGGGCGCTCGACCATTCTTGAAAACGGCACGATCGTCCCCACTCTTCTCCGCAGAAACGTCGAAATCGCGGCAAATGCCATTGATAGCGGGCTCGCCCTCTCGGCGCTCGTTTACGCCCAGCAGGGTGCTCCCCGACCTGCCGAACCGGCTCGCTCATCCTCTCCGATCCACACGTCAGGATTAACATGACCGATCAATCGTCCACACCGACTCATGACACACCTTCCGGCTATCCGGATGTGCAGGTGCCGGGCACGATCGTGCAGGAAGATACTGCTCTTCCCGTATCGGGGCGCGACATGCCCGACGTGCTGGCCCGTATCTGTGCGCGAACCCGCATCGATGTAGAACAGCGCGCGCTCATCATGCCGCTCAAGGAAATCACGGCGCGTGCCCGTGAGGTGAACGTGCCGACGCGTGGCTTCGGTCAGGCGCTCAAACAGATGGCTGCCGACCAGCGTGTCGGTCTGATTGCGGAAATCAAGAAGGCTTCGCCGTCCGCGGGTATCCTCCGCCCCGATTACGACCCGGTTGCCATCGCGAAATCCTACGAGGCGGCAGGGGCGATCTGCCTTTCGATCCTGACCGAGGGATCGTGCTTCCACGGTTCGATCGAGGATCTCAAGGCGGTCAAGGAAGTCTGCCCGCTGCCGATCCTGCGCAAGGACTTCATTCTCGAGCCCTGGCAGGTCCATGAAAGCCGGCTGATTGGCGCCGACTGCATTCTGATCATTCTCTCGGCTCTGACCGATGCCGAGGCTGCCGAACTGATCGCTCTGGCGCGTGGGCTTGATCTCGATGTGCTCTGCGAGGTGCATGACGAGGCAGAGCTGAACCGGGCTCTGGCGCTCGATACCGCGCTGATCGGCATCAATAATCGCAATCTGCGCAGCCTCAAGACCGATCTGAACACTACGGCCAGACTCGCCCCGCTCGTGCCGCCCGATCGCATTCTGGTTTCGGAAAGCGGTATTCGCACGCTCGAAGATGTGAAGCGTGTTGGCGAGGTAGGCGCCAGTGGCATTCTCGTTGGAGAAAGTCTCTTGAGAGAAGAAGACCCCGGCCATGCCGCCCGTCGACTTCTCGGAACACTCTAACGCACATATTAACAGCTTAGGTTGTGGACTTGCGCAACGGGACTGGTAAATACCGGACCCTGAATTGCGCATGGCGCCACAGTCAGGCTCAGGAGATACTCAGCATGTCCGGCAAAGCCCATAAGGGGGCGGCTCAGCCGCTCGCGGATCATAACGGACCGATCCTGCCATTGGAGACCGTTCGTACGGCATATCGCGATATGCTGTTGCTCCGCCGTTTCGAGGAAAAGGCCGGACAGCTTTACGGCATGGGCCTCATCGGCGGCTTCTGTCATCTTTATATCGGTCAGGAAGCGGTCATCGTCGGCATGTCGCTGGCCATGAAGCCGGGCGACAAGATCGTCACTTCCTATCGCGACCACGCCCATATGCTTATGATGGGCATGAGCCCCGGCGGTGTGATGGCCGAGCTGACCGGACGCAAGGACGGTTATTCGCACGGCAAGGGCGGCTCGATGCACATGTTCTCGCGTGAGAAGAATTTCTACGGCGGCCATGGTATCGTCGGTGCGCAGGTGGCGATCGGCACGGGTCTGGCTTTTGCCAATAAATATCGCGGCACCGATGAAGTGGGCGTGGCTTATTTCGGCGAAGGCGCAGCCCAGCAGGGTCAGGTCTATGAGAGCTTCAACCTCGCCGCCTTGCACAAATTGCCCTGCATCTATGTGATCGAAAACAATCGCTACGGCATGGGCACCAGCGTCGAGCGTTCCAGCGCCGCCGCCCATGACCTTTCCCAGATCGGTGCCCCTTGGAAGATCCCCGGTCGGAAGGTCGACGGTATGGATCTGTTCGCCGTGCATGAGGCGGCTCAGGAAGCCGTCGCGCATTGCCGAGCAGGCAAGGGGCCTTTCCTGCTCGAGATGGAAACCTATCGTTATCGCGGTCACTCGATGTCCGACCCGGCGCGCTATCGCGACCGCTCGGAAGTCGAGGAAATGCGCCGCACGCGCGACCCGATCGAAGCGCTGCACAAGCTGCTGTCCGAAAAGGGCACCAGCGACGAGGCGTTCAAGGAGATCGATGCCGAGGTGAAGCAGATCGTCAATGACGCTGCCGAGTTCGCCCAGAACAGTGCCGAACCCGATCTCTCTGAACTTTGGACCGATATTCTGGTGGAGGCGTAAGTTATGGCCGCTCCTGTTCTCATGCCGGCTCTTTCGCCTACCATGACCGAAGGCACGCTTTCCAAATGGACGGTAAAGCAAGGTGACAAGATCAACTCGGGCGATGTGATTGCCGAGATCGAGACCGACAAGGCGACGATGGAAGTCGAGGCCGTCGATAGCGGTATCATGGCGAAAATTCTGGTGCCGGAAGGCTCGGAAAACGTCGCTGTAAATACGCAGATCGCGATCATCGCCGAAGAGGGCGAGGATATCTCGGCGCTCGAAAACGGTCCTGCCGCGGCCCAGACCGCGCCAGCCCAGACGGCTGTTGAGGAAAAGGCCCCTCAGAAGCCGCAGGAACTGGTGGCAACGCCGGATCGCGAATGGGGAGAGACCTCGGTCATTACCGTGCGTGAGGCGCTTCGCGATGCGATGGCCGCTGAGTTGCGTCGCGATGAAGACGTGTTCCTGCTCGGTGAGGAGGTCGCGCAGTATCAGGGCGCCTATAAGGTCAGCCAGGGTCTACTCGATGAATTCGGCGAAAAGCGCATTATCGATACGCCCATTACCGAGCATGGCTTCACCGGCATGGCTGTCGGCGCGGCGCTGACGGGTCTCAAGCCCATCGTCGAATTCATGACGATGAATTTCGCGATGCAGGCGGTCGATCACATCATCAATTCGGCAGCCAAGACGCTCTACATGTCGGGTGGCCAGATGGGTTGTCCTATCGTGTTCCGAGGCCCCAATGGTGCCGCTGCCCGCGTGGGGGCCCAGCATTCGCAGTGCTATGCAAGCTGGTATGCCCATGTGCCCGGGTTGAAGGTGGTAGCGCCCTGGTCGTCAGAAGACGCCAAGGGCCTGCTGCGTGCGGCCATTCGCGACCCGAACCCGGTCATCGTACTCGAAAACGAAATCCTCTACGGTCAGAAATTCCCTTGCCCTGTGGATGAAGACTTCATCCTGCCCATCGGCAAGGCGAAGATCGAGCGTGAGGGCAAGGACGTCACGCTGGTGGCGTTCTCGATCATGGTCGGTGTGGCGCTCGAAGCCGCAGCCAAGCTGGCCGAGCAGGGGATCGAAGCCGAGGTCATCAACCTCCGCACCATCCGACCGCTCGACACCGAGACGATCATCAACAGCGTGAAGAAGACGAGCCGCATCGTCTCCGTCGAGGAAGGCTGGCCCGTGGCCGGTATCGGCGCCGAGATCTGCGCCGTGGCGTGTGAACAGGCATTCGATTATCTCGATGCTCCGCCTGCGCGTGTCTGCGGTCTCGATATTCCGCTGCCTTACGCTGCCAATCTCGAAAAACATGCGCTTCCGCAGCCTGACTGGGTGGTGGACGCGGTTCGCAAACTGTTCTGAGGGGCTGCGACCATGGCTACCAATATCCTGATGCCCGCACTTTCGCCCACGATGACCGAAGGTACGGTCTCACGCTGGTTGAAGAAAGAGGGCGACAAGGTGAAGTCCGGCGATCTGATCGCCGAAATCGAGACCGACAAGGCGACGATGGAAGTCGAGGCCGTTGATGAAGGCATTCTCGGGCGTATCGTCGTGCCGGAAGGCACCGAAGGGGTGAAGGTCAATTCCCCCATTGCCATTCTTGTAGAGGAAGGCGAAACCGTCCCCGAACTGGCCGAGGCCGCTCCGGCGAAAACGGCAGAGCCTGCCCCGCAGACGGCACGCCAGAACGAGGCTCCGAAAGCGCCAGCTGCCCCGACCGCATCGTCACCCACCTCCGCTCCGGCGCCTGTGGCGGGCAAGCGCGTTTTTGCCTCGCCTCTCGCGCGCCGCATCGCTGCCAAGAAGGGCCTCGATCTGTCTGGCGTAAAGGGCACTGGTCCGAATGGCCGTATTCTGCGTCGCGATGTCGAGAACGCTCAGATCGCTGCGCCTGCGAAGGCCGAAGCTGCAATCGCCGCACCGGCAGAGGTCAAGCGCGTTGCCAATTCGACCATGCGCAAGGTCATCGCGCGCCGCCTGAGCGAGTCCAAGCAGAACGTGCCGCATTTCTACGTGGCCGTGGATATCGAGCTTGACGCGTTGCTTGCACTGCGTGCGCAGCTCAACGCAGCTTCGCCGAGCGAAGGTGAGGGGCAGTTCAAGATCTCGGTCAATGATATGATGATCAAGGCTGTGGCGCTTGCCCTGCGCAGCTGCCCAGGTCTGAATGTGCAGTTCACCGAGGCTGAAACACTGCATTTCCCCGATATAGACATATCGATGGCGGTTTCCATTCCCGATGGTCTGATCACTCCGATCATCCGTCAGGCCGACCGCAAATCGCTGCGCGACATCAGTGCGGAGGCGCGCGATCTGGCCAAGCGCGCGCGTGACGGCAAGCTGAAGCCCGAAGAGTTTCAGGGTGGCACGTTCTCGATCTCGAATATGGGCATGTTCGGCGTACGCGAGTTCTCAGCCATCATCAACCCGCCTCAGGCCGGTATTCTGGCCATCGCGGCAGGTGAAAAGCGCGCTGTCGTGCGCGGAGACGAGCTGGCGGTTGCGACCGTGATGACGGCCACGCTCTCCGTTGATCATCGTGCAGTCGATGGGGCGCTCGGCGCCCAGTGGCTGAACGCGCTGCGCGACATCGTTCAAAACCCCTATCGTCTGGTGATCTGAGCCATGGACAAATTCGATCTGATCGTCGTTGGCGGCGGTCCGGGCGGGTATGTCGCCGCCCTGCGTGCCGCACAGCTCGGCAAGAATGTCGCTGTTGTCGAAAGCACCCATCTTGGCGGTATCTGCCTCAACTGGGGCTGCATCCCGACCAAGGCGCTGCTGCGCGCCTCTGAGCTGAACCACCAGCTGCATAATCTGGCGGAATTTGGTTTCAGCGCGGAGAAGGTGAGCTTTGACCTTGAAAAGGTCGTTGCCCGCTCGCGTGCCGTGTCGCGTCAGCTCTCACGCGGCGTGTCTGGCCTGCTCAAGAAAGCCAAGGTCAAGGTTTATGATGGCCGAGCCAGACTGGCCGGGCGTGACGGAAACGCCCATGTGGTGTCGGTCACCAAGGATGGCGCGGAACTGACGCGCATTGCGGCCCCCGATGTCATTCTGGCGACAGGCGCCCGCGCCCGTCATTTCCCCGGGCTTGAGCCCGATGGCGAGCTGGTCTGGACCTATCGCGAAGCGATGGTGCCCAAGGAACTGCCCAAGCGTCTGCTTGTCATCGGTTCCGGGGCGATCGGTGTGGAATTTGCGTCTTTCTATCGCAATATGGGCGCGGAAGTGACCATTGCCGAAGTCGCCGACCGCATCATGATCGCCGAAGACGCCGAGATCAGCGCCATGGCGCAGAAATCCTTCGAAAAGCAGGGGATCAAGGTGCTGACCGGCGCCAAGGTCGGCCCGCTGAACAAGAAGGATGGCACGGTCTCCACCCAGATCGTTACGGCCTCTGGCACGCATGATCTCGTGGTCGATAAGGTCATTCTCGCTGTCGGTATCGTTGGCAATATCGAAGATCTCGGTCTGGAAAAGACCAAGGTGAAAATCGACAAGACGCATATCATCGTCGATGAGTTCTGCCGCACGGGTGAGCAGGGACTCTGGGCTATCGGTGACGTGGCGGGTGCCCCCTGGCTGGCGCATAAGGCGAGCCATGAGGGCGTGATCTGCGTCGAGAAGATCGCCGGGCAAGACCCCGAGCCGCTTCATCCCCTCAACATTCCGGGCTGTACCTATAGCCGTCCGCAAGTGGCGTCTGTCGGGCTGACGGAAGAAAAGGCGAAAGCGACAGGGCGCAAGCTCAAGATCGGACGCTTCCCGTTCATGGCAAACGGCAAGGCACTGGCCATGGGCGAGCCCGATGGCCTGACCAAGACCATTTTCGACGCCGAAACCGGCGAGTTGCTCGGCGCGCACATGATCGGCGCCGAGGTGACGGAAATGATCCAGGGCTATGTGATTGCGCGCACGTCCGAGCTGACCGAGGCTGAATTGAAGGAGACGGTCTTCCCGCATCCGACCATCTCCGAAACGATGCATGAATCGGTCCTTGCAGCCTGGGGTGGAGCGCTCCACTTCTAGTCATGACCATGCAGCGCATCACCATCGATCATCGGAAGCCGGGCTCGCTCCGTCATCCTGAGAAGGCCAACCGGCCCGACAACCCTATCCAGCGCAAGCCAGACTGGATCAGGGTCAAGGCGCCCAACAGCCCTGTCTATCAGGAGACGCGCAAGCTCATGCGCGACAACAGGCTGGTTACGGTCTGTGAGGAAGCGGCTTGCCCGAATATCGGTGAGTGCTGGTCGCAGCGTCACGCGACCATGATGATCATGGGCGAGATCTGCACACGCGCCTGCTCCTTCTGCAATGTCACAACCGGCATGCCCAAGGCCTTGGACGCAGACGAGCCCCAGCGTGTCGCTGAAGCTGTCGCCAAGCTCGGATTGCGCCATGTCGTGATCACCTCGGTCGATCGCGACGATCTCGCCGATGGTGGTGCGCTGCATTTTGCCCAGACCATTGCCCGCATCCGTGATGCCTCACCCACAACCACCATCGAAATTCTGACTCCTGATTTCCTGCGCAAGCCAGGGGCGCTCGAGGTGGTCGTCAAGGCGAAACCCGATGTTTTCAATCACAACATCGAAACCGTGCCACGCCTCTATCCGTCGATCCGACCGGGCGCGCGGTATTTCCAATCCGTTCGTCTGCTGGACGATGTGAAGGCGCTCGATCCGTCAATCTTCACCAAATCCGGTGTGATGCTCGGTCTTGGTGAAGAGAAGATGGAGGTGGCGCAGGTGATGGATGATTTCCGCATTGCCGATGTCGATTTCATCACCATGGGCCAGTATCTGCAGCCTACCCCCAAGCATGCCGGTGTCGCAAAATTCGTAACGCCGGACGAATTCGAAGAATATGCCCGTGTGGCGCGCGCCAAGGGCTTCTTGCAGGTGAGCGCCAGCCCGCTGACGCGCTCTTCCTATCATGCCGATTCCGACTTCGCTGCGCTCAGAGAGGCGAGGCAAAACAGGCTGGGGCTCGATCCGCTTCAGTCGGAGAAACAGTAGATGCCCACCCATGCCGAGCAACGGCTGATCGCTTACAGTCCTGAACAGCTTTTCGATCTCGTGGCCGATGTGGGTGCCTATCCGCAATTTCTCCCGTGGTGCGTCAAGGCTACGATCAAATCCAAGACCGAGCAGGAGCTGGTAGCCGATCTTACTGTGGGTTTCGGGCCATTTCGCGAAACCTTTACCAGCCGCGTCTCGCTTGAGCGCCCCAATCGTATTCGTGTGCGATACGAAAAAGGGCCGTTTCGCTATCTGAACAACGTCTGGACCTTCACCCCTGACGCCCGAGGCTGTCTCGTCGATTTTTTTGTGGATTTCGAGTTTCGTTCACGCCTGCTTCAGAATGCGATCGGTGTCGTATTTAACGAGGGTGTGCGTCTGATGGTCTCGGCTTTCATCAAGCGTGCCCGTGATATTTATGGTGTCTCTTCCCAGCCCGGTGCCGTTATTCGCGACTGATCACGCGCTCGTTTTTTCAAAGCTGCGCAACCGCACCGCTTTCGTTACGTTCTGAGGTCATCGAGAGGTTCCGTTCTGGGCAATTCGCCTTTACGGGGCTTCCAGATTTGAGACTATCGGAAGGAAGAGACATGAAGTTTTCCAAGCTGTGCGCCACCCTGACGGCCGCTACCTTCGTCGTTGCGACCCCGGCTTTCGCCAAGCATGCACCGCACAAGGCTCATGCCAGCAAGAGCGAAATGCACAAGAAGGGCGCCAAGGCCGCCAAGGGCTCTGAAGCGACCGAGGATCTGAACGCCCGCAGCCTGCAGCAGGCCCAGACGCCGGTTCCCGTAACGGCTCCGATGTCAGCGCCCGCCGCCAGCGCAACCGCGCCTGCGCCGGCTCCGATGCCGATGGACCCGTCGATGAAAATGCCGTCCTCCACCATGCCGGCCAGCTCGGGCCAGTAAAAGGCGCGAGTCCTTTCGGACGCGGCTTCAAGCCTGCCCAGGCATAAAGAGAGACCCCGTCGCTTTGCGGCGGGGTTTTTCATTTGTGGGCCGGCGATTGATCCGGTTGCGGCATGGCGTATCGCAAGGAGCGCTGCGAGCGACAAGCCGCCTTGCCTCTCGGGCTTTTGAACGGCCTCAAGGGGCGGCGCCAGCCCGCCACGGGTACGCTTCGGGGAGGAGGCGCCTGTCATGACCTCGCGCTCGACACGCTGGATGCCTGGACAGCCGCAAGCCGTCTAAATGTTCTGCAATCTCCGGGGTGAAACTCTACCGTTTCGTGCCCGGATTGCCTATATCCCCCGATTATGAGCGGTGTAGATAAGAAACTGGTACGGGCCTGGGTCCGGCAGCAATCCGGCCCGGCCAGACGCGCGGCGCTGCCCGTCGTGGCTGTGGGGTGTCTCAATACGCTGATTGGCATTGGTCAAGCCTGGTGTCTGGCCTCCGTCCTCGGAGTGCTGCTTCAGACGCGTGGGGCTCAGGTATTCGGCTTTATCGCTGCATTTGCGGCGCTTTCGGTCTGCCGCGCCCTGTGTCTCTATTTTCAGGAAAATCTGGCCGCACGCGCCGGTATTGCCGCCAGAGAGCGTCTGCGTCGTTCGGTGCTGGACTCTGTGATCGGTATCGGTCCCGCGCTATTGCGTCGTCAGCATTCCGCCGAAATAGCGGCTCTTCTGGTCGATCGTATCGAGGTGCTCGATGGGTATTTTGCCCGCTGGCTCCCCGCCTCGATGACCTGGATGGTGTTCCCCGTTTTCGTGCTTGCGGCGGTTTTCGTCGTTGATCCGCGTGCGGCATTGATTTTGGCCGTCTGTGGCACGCTCGTCCCGGTCTCTCAGGCCGTTTTCGGCATCGGGGCAGCTTTGGCCTCACGCAACCAGTTTCTGGCTATGGTGCGTCTCCAGGCACGGTTTCTCGACCGGATCAGGGGGATTGCGACCATCGTTCTCTCCAACGCGACAGAGCGCGAGGCAAGTGCCCTGTCGGGCGCCGCGGACGATCTGCGTAAACGTACCGTAAAGATCCTGCGCGTCGCATTCCTCTCTTCGGCCGCGATCGATGTCGCCATGGTGGTCGCGATCATCATGATCGTGCTGACGCAGGGACATTTCATTCATATCGACGCTTTCGCAGCGCCGAGCATCTATCCCGCTCCACATTTTACAGAGACGCTCTTTGCACTTTTCCTCGTGCCCGAGTTCTTTGCCCCGTTCCGGGGGCTCGCTCTGGCCTATCAGGATCGCGCCCATGCTGCCGGTGCGGCTGAGGCCATGGAGGCGATCCAGAGCGGCGAGACCCTGCCTGGAGACGAAGACAGAACTACGCTTGCCTCCCCGGTTCTGGTTGTCACAGTCAAGGCAGAAGGCCTGTCCTATCGCTGGAACGAGACAGCACCATGGGTTCTCGAAGATCTGAATTTTTCGGTGGCGCCGAACGACATCCTGGTGCTTGACGGCCCGTCCGGCGCGGGCAAGTCGACACTTATCGAGTTGTTGCTCGGCTTCATCAAGCCCAGCGCGGGGACCATCCGGTTCAACGACCGCGATATAGCGACGCTGCGAGGCCGCGATATCGCGCGCCATCTTGCCTGGATCGGCCAGAAGCCGGTGCTCTTCGCGGGTAGTTTGCGCGACAACCTGCTTTTTGCGCGACCTGACGCTGATGAGATGCGCTTGCAGCGTGCGATTGAGGCAGCGGCGATCGACCGTTTTCTGAAAGACCTCCCACAGGGACTGGACACGGTGATCGGTGAGGGCGGCTTTGGGCTCTCGGGCGGCCAGGCCCAGCGTGTGGCGATTGCGCGCGCCTATCTCAAGGACGCGCCGCTGCTTCTGCTTGATGAGCCGACCGTCCATCTCGACCCGGAAACCGAAGCCGGGATCATCGAGGCGCTGCGTCGCCTGTCTGAAGGGCGGACTGTCATTCTCAGCGCTCACTCCCCGGCAATGAAGGCGCTCGGCACGAAATCCCTGCGGCTCGGTATGTCCATGGCAGCGGAGCCAAGCTGATGAGCGACACCATGAAGGCAACACCCTGCGCGACAGCACGCCGTCAGGCAGAACGGCACGGGAACTCCGCGGCGTTGCGCCGTATCCTGCATGTGTGGCGTCCATTTTATGGAAGGCTCGGCTTCGGTCTTCTGCTTTCGGCTCTGGCGCTGCTGAGCAGCCTGGCTTTGATGTGGAATGCGGGTCTTGGCGTTTCGGCGCTGGCGGTCGGGACGGCTCTTGCTTTTGGAATGCTGCGCCTGTTCGGTGGGGCGCGTATTCTGTTGCGCTATGCCGAGCGCCTTTTCGCGCATGATGCCATGTTCCGCGCGCTCGCCGCATTGCGTGTCTGGTTCTTTACCCATCTCGCCAGGGGCGCTGCGGCAGGGCTCGGTTTCAGGCGGGCGGGCGATCTGATGAATCGTCTGGTCGGGGATATCGAGCTTCTCGACAATCTCTATCTCCGCATCGCCATGCCGGTACTGGGTATTGCGGTTTCTCTGCCCGTTCTGGCGTTCGTCGCAGGCGAGCAGGACTGGCGGCTCGGCGTGATACTCTCCGGACTTTTTGCAATTGCAGCGGTGGTTGTGCCGCTTCTCGCGGCGCAACAGGCGGCGCAGCGGAGCGGCGAAATGCGTCATGCAGAATCCTCGCTGCGCGTGGCGGCGCTCGATCTCGCAACCGGACTGCGCGAGGCGCGCGCGTTTTCCGGTGAGGGCCGCCTTGCCGAGCGTATCACGCGGGAAGAAGCGCGGCTGCACCGTGCCCAGCGCGCGCAACAAAGGGCAATGGCAGGGGCAGGGGCCTTTTCCTATCTCAGCGGACAGGTCGCTCTGGCGGTCATTTTGTTGGCCCTTGCTGGTTTCGCCGGGCTTGGGATGAGTTTTCTCTCCGGTGTGGCGCTCGTGTTTTTGACCGGTACGGTTTTCGAGTCTGTTGCCACATTGGCACGCACCAGCGTTCTTGCCGGACAGGTCAGCCAGGCGGCGCAGCGCGTGGTCGCCATAGCCGATCAGGACGTGGCTGTCGCAAAGGGCTGTGCCGCCCCGGAGGCGGGAGATATCGTTTTGCGCGATGTTCACTTCCGCTGGGGGGGCAGCCGTGCTCCGGTGCTTGATGGATTGTCGATGACCATTCATGCTGGTGAGCATGTTGCGTTGATCGGCCCCTCCGGAGCGGGAAAATCCAGTCTTGCCGCCCTGCTTCTCAAGGTTGCGGCGCCCGAGCGGGGCGACATCCTGTTCGGGGGGCATACGCTCGATACGCTCGACACGGAGAGCCTGCGTTCGCGTATTGGCTGGCTATCTCAGGCGACGCATCTCTTTGCCGACACTATTCGCAACAACCTGCTGCTCGGTCGTGAAAATATCGACGATGCACGGCTATGGGACGTGCTGGAGCGGGCGGGAATTGCAGAAACGGTTCAGGCGCTTCCCGATGGGCTGGATAGCTGGATCGGCGAGAGCGGCACGCGGCTCTCGGGGGGGCAGGGACGACGCATCGCCCTGGCGCGGACACTGCTTCAGGATGCGCCCGTCATGGTGCTCGATGAGCCAGCGACCGGGCTCGATTCAGCCACTGAACGCGCTTTTCTCGAAACGCTGGGACGCACGATGCAGGGCCGCACAGTCATTCTCATCGCTCATCGTCTGACCGGGGTAGAGAGTCTCGATCATGCCTGGCGGCTGGAGGGCGGGAAGGCGCATCCGCTGCCGCTTTGACCGGCGCGAGGGCAGTCTGCTTGACGGAAAGAGTGTCACACGGCAGTGACAGAAACACGGCCCCGTGGATGTCACGGCGATTCGAAAAGGAAATAATGATGCGTCGTCTGCCTGTGATGTTGTCGGTCTGCGCCCTCGCAGGTCTTTCGGCCTGTACAAGCGGGGCCGATCGCGACCGCTACCCTGTCTTTTTCGAACCCGCTTCGACCGCGGTTTCGCCGACGGCACAGGCTATTATTGACAAGGCTGCGGCTGATGCGCGCGATAATCACGCGAAGACGGTCGAAGTGATCGGTCATTCAGGGGCACATGGCAATCTCTCTGCCGATGAGATGCTTTCTGTCGAGCGCGCGAAGGTCGTTGCTGCGGCTTTGACCAAGGCCGGTGTCGGTGGTGCCCAGATCACGCAGATCGCCCATCCGCCCAAGAATAACGAGGATGCCAGTGTTGCCTCGCGTCTCGTGACGATCGAAGTCGATCCGTCGACACCCTGATCCTCCAGTAACGCGACATACCCCGCTCTTTGACCGGCACCGATCCCTTTTCTCCAGGCAGCGATGAGAACCCTGATGCGGTTCTGAAGCGCGTCTTTGGTTTCGACACGTTTCGCGGCCAGCAGGAAGAAGTGATCGGTGCCGTCATGGCAGGCGAGGATGTGCTCGTCATCATGCCTACCGGCGGAGGAAAAAGCCTCTGTTATCAGGTGCCTGCGTTATGCCGACCAGGCATGGGCATTGTCATCTCCCCGCTGATTGCGTTGATGGACGACCAGGTGGCCGCCCTCCGCCAGCTCGGTGTCAACGCCGCAGCGCTGCATTCCGAACTTCCCCCCGATCGCCTAGACCAGACACGCGCCGATCTGCGAGAGGGACGTATCGATCTTCTATATGTCTCCCCGGAGCGGCTTGTGTCACCCGGCACGGCGCGTTGGCTGGCGCGCAACCCGATTTCGGTGCTCGCGATAGACGAAGCGCATTGCGTTTCTGCCTGGGGGCATGAGTTCCGGCCCGAATATCGCGCTCTGGCCGATCTGCCGAGCGTCTTCCCTAGCGTGCCGCGTATCGCCCTGACAGCGACCGCCGACTCTCGCACGCAGGACGACATCCTGCTGGCGCTGGGCATGCCCGATGCGAAGCGGCTGACATCGAGCTTTCACCGTCCCAATCTCTTTCTGGCGGCGTTGCCCAAAGGATCGGAGACGAAGCAGGTTCAGGACGCTCTCACACCCCATCGCGAAGATGCGGCGATCGTCTATTGCGGCAGTCGTAACCGGACCGAGCGCATGGCGAAAAGCCTCCGGGAGCGGGGTTTCAACGCACTGCCTTATCATGCCGGTCTTTCGTCACAGGAAAAACACGCGACTCTCATGCGGTTTCGCAGCGGCGAGCCCATGGTGATCGTTGCAACTGTCGCTTTCGGCATGGGGATCGACCGGCCCGATGTGCGCTGCGTCGTTCATCTCGACATGCCCGCCTCGCCCGAGGCCTATTATCAGCAGATCGGTCGTGCCGGACGTGACGGGGAGCCTGCGGATACGCTGCTGCTCTATGGCGGTGAAGACATGGCCCGCGCCCGTCACTGGCTCGAGCAATCGACGGCGCCGGACACCGAAAAGCGTGTGATGCACGCGCGTCTCGAAAGCATGATCGCGCTGACCGAGACAGTCGGCTGCCGAACCAAGGCGCTCCTGGCCTGTTTCGGCGAGGCGCTCTCAACGCCGTGCGGGCATTGCGATAATTGCCGCACCCCCGCCGAGACATTCGACGGCACCGAGGCAGCGCAGAAAGTGCTTTCGGCAATCTATCGCACTGGCCAGCGTTTCGGCGCCGTGCATCTGACGACCGTCTTGCGCGGGAAGCTGACAGAGGCCATCGAGCGCCATGCCCATCAGCATCTGACGGTGTTCGGTGTGGGCAAGGAGCATTCCGAGCAATGGTGGCGCGGAGTCATTCGTCAACTGATCGCGCGCGGCGCGATCAGAATGAGCGGCGAGCATGGCGCGCTCGGCCTGGATGTCGAGTCAGCGCGTCCCTTGCTACGCGGAGAAGAAAGCCTGCGCCTGCGTGTGGACCCGCTCAGGCCTGCGGCGAGTGCCGGTAGAGTAGCGTCGTCCTCCACGTTGATAGACTCGCTTGATGACCGGGAGCGGCACCGTTTCGATGCGCTGCGTCAGTGGCGACGTGACGAGGCGCGGGAACAGGAGATTCCCCCTTACGTCATTTTTCACGACGCGGTGCTCACCGAAATTGCACGTGAAAATCCGGAGAGCGTGGAAGAGCTGTCGTTGATAAAGGGCGTGGGGGCGTCGAAGCTCAAACGGTACGGCGATGCAGTCATCGAAGCTCTTTCTGAAACCTAGTTTTCTATGAGTCAGGCGGCTCGTCGCCAGAGGCAGCCTGCAACGTGCCGAGGCGAATAATTTGTCTACTGTCCGATATCTGGCGGGGCAAACAGGCATGATCGAGCTCAATAAGACCCATGCCTGACTTTGCGCGGTACTTTTGGCAGATAGTCAGCCTCAGATTCGTTCGGCATGGCGCAATGACCTGACAGCGGCGTCAGAAACCGATCATGGCATCGCCACCGAAGGTGAACATGCCGGTGTTGCGCCCATCGTTGAACGGAGAGGTGCCGTTGAGCGAGCGGTCGAAGCGGATCTCGGGACGCAAAGCAAAAACGCGAATGCCGTGACCCAGATCGGGGCGGTAGGTGACGCCCAGTGTGAGTGCGCCATAGGTGGTGGCAGGCGCCGTCTGCACGGGCGCATAGCCGCCGAGGAAGGCATTCATGTAAGCCTGGTTCGTCAGGAAGTTGACGACGAACATGCCGCTGTTATCGCGATAGAGTTCGCCGCGATAATTGAAGGTCAGGCTCGGGGTGATCTTGTAGGCAGCGAAAGTGACAACGCTCCAGGTCTCGGCGCGCAGACCGTCATCATGCAGGAAGTTGAATTCGCCGGTCAGGCTGAGCTTGTCATTGACCGTATAGAAGGCCGCAATGTCATTCCACCAGCGTTGTGCCGTGTTGGCACGCGGGCCAAGCGCCGCAACAGCGTTTTCAGGACCCACGCGGGACAGTTCGGCAATGTTCAGCTTGCCATGGGCGAGACCGTTCAGGTTGAAGCCGAAATAGCCGGCGGCGGCATTGTTGTTGTCGTTGCGGCCCCATGTGGTCTGGTTGCCGGTATCGACACCGAAATTGAAGTCGATCATCGGGGTGACATGCCAGTGGAACATGGCACCGAGATGCTCGAACGGCACGGAATACTGCGATGTATAGGCCAGGGAATAGAAGGGGCGCAGCGTCGGATCGAGCACCTCGACACCCATGGGGGCTGGCAGGATGCCCGCCTGCATGTCGATGCCGCCCTTGGAGAATATCGGCGCATGAACGTCGATATGGGCCTGAGCCGGAAGAAGCTGATAGCGGTCGCTCGTCACTTTGTTCGACAGGCCGAGCAGGTGGTAATAACGGGCATCGGAGCCGTAAAGCGCTTCGAGCATGAACCCGACCTGAAATTCGGACTTGGTTGGATCGATCGCCTTGGAGAGGGTGAGGCTGATCTGGTTCAGCTGCGCCTGATTGGCATGGTCGCCCAGAAAATTGCCGAAATTGATGCCGTTATCGGGGCGGGCCGGATTGGCCATGATGCCGCCTTCGATGAGCCCTGACAGGTTGACGCCCTGTAGCCAGGGGTTGGAGGCCGTCTTGAACAGGGCGATTTCGGCACGGGCCGGTTCCTGCATCGCGGTCGTGGCGAGGAAAATAACTGTCGCCGTTGCGGTCACTTTGCGGCGTTTTGAGATGAGATGGCGCATCAAATTTTCTCCCCCTGTTCAGAAGGGGTGTTTTCGCGCGGAACGCCATAGTGGAAACAGAGGCGGTAATTCGCGGTTTTATAGGAATTTCATAGTGTGAAGGAAACGCAGCGATGTCCCTGGAGGGAGCGAGTGAGTCATCCCCGTTCCCTCTGACAATGTTGCGGTCGTGGTGCTGACGGCATCGCGGGTTTAATCGCGCAGTTTGAAGCTCACGGTCGTGCTAGAACCGCCCAGATATTTGAAGGTAAGAGGCACGGTGTCGCCAGTTTTGATCGTGTCGGGAAAGTTACGGCAGATCAGGTGATAACCGCCCTCGGGGAAGACCATGGTCATATCGCCCGGGATAGTGAAATGCGAAAAGAGATTTGCCGTGTGGCTGGTTACCTCCTGTTCGCTGTGAAAAGCCTCGATGTCGCTGCAATCCGGCGAGGTCACTCCCGAAATCAGATGGGGTTCATGCCCCTTATTAACAATTGTGAAATAAGCCGCTGCGAGAGTGGGGTAACGGGGTGCACGCCGTATCCAGCCCTCGATGGAGATATCGCGATTGGCGTTTTTCTGCCCGGGGAGGTTATTATCGTCTGTCTGGGCATACGCTTCAGGCAGCGTCAGCGCTGAGCCTGTCATAAAAACCGTCACGAGCGATGCCAGAATAGCTTGCACTCTTTTCACCGATACGCTCCTTTCTGCCCCCGGTCCGAGCGGCCGGGTTCGTGCCATCATCTGCCCATCAGGGGGAAACTCTTATGAATTGTCCGTTCTGCGGCCATGAAGATACGCAGGTCAAGGATAGTCGTTCGACTGATGATGGTGCGGCAATTCGTCGACGTCGCGTCTGCGCCGGATGTGCCCAGCGTTTCACGACGATAGAGCGGGTGCAATTGCGTGAACTCGTGGTGACCAAGATGGATGGCCGCCGCGTGCCTTTCGATCGCGACAAGCTGGCACGTTCGATCCGCATCGCGCTGCGCAAGCGCCCGGTGGAGGAAGAGCGCCAGGAGCGTATCGTGAACGGGCTGGTACGTCAGCTCGAAGCCTCGGGGGAGGCAGAAATTTCTTCGTCGCGCATCGGCGAATTGGCGATGGATGCATTGCACAGCATCGACGGTGTCGCTTATGTGCGCTTTGCAAGTGTGTATCGCGATTTTCGCGAAGTAGAGGCTTTCTCGAAGCTTTTGACGGATATGCGTCCCGGTGAGGAGGGAGGGCTCCTGCCTGCCCCCGGCAAGCGCGAGAAAGACAAGGAAACAGGAAAATGACCGACCAAGCCCAGACCAAGAACCCGCCCAAGCGTTCGCGTACCGTTGCTCGTGTTGCGGCTGTTCAGGCGCTGTTTCAGTGCGAGCAGGGGGGCGAAAATGCCGAGACGGTCATCAACCAGTTCCAGCGTCACCGTCTGGGGTCGAGCCAGGAAGACGGTTTTGAAGAAGGCTATGTGCCCGATGCCGATTTCCGTCTTTTCGGTCTGATCGTGAAGGGTACGACGCTCGCTCAGGATCGTATCGACGAAGCTCTGGTTGGCGCGTTGCCGGCAAGCTGGCCGCTTGCGCGTCTCGACCCGGTTTTGCGCGCCCTTCTGCGTGCGGCTCTGTGGGAGCTGGGTGAGGACACGCCGGCGCGTGTCGTGATCAACGAATATCTCGATGTCGCACACGGATTTTTCTCCGGTGACGAGGCCCGCCTCGTGAATGGTGTGCTGGACGCCATCAGCAAGAACCGTAGCGCAACAAAAGAGAATGCATCCCAGAACGAGCTCGACGCTGGCTGAAATGAGCGGCGGCGAGTTCGATTTCATCGAGCGCTTCTTCAAGCCGCTGGCAGGAGAAGGTGCGCTCGGGCTGAGTGACGATGCAGCCCTGTACGATCTGCCATCGGACAGGCAGATGATCCTCTCGACCGATACGCTGGTCGAGGCCGTTCATTTTCTGCCTGACGATCCGGCTGAGACGATCAGCCGCAAATTGCTGCGTGTCAGCCTGTCCGATTGTGCGGCCATGGGGGCAGTGCCTAAGGCGTATCTGCTGAATGTCAGCCGTCCTGCCTCGTTCGACGACCAATGGTTTGCGAGCTTCAGCACCGGTCTTGCGCTCGATCAGGCCCAGTACGGCGTGCGCTTGCTGGGCGGCGATACGACTGGCACACGCGGCCCGCTCGTCCTCGGCCTGACGATCCTCGGCGAGGTGGCGCGAGGGAAGGCCGTCAGCCGGGCTGGTGCCATTGTGGGGGACGATCTCTGGGTGACGGGCACGATCGGCGATGCCGCGCTTGGGTTACAGGCCCTTCTTGGCGAATTGCCCGACCCGGAGGGTTATCTGACGGGGCGCTATCGTCTGCCGCAGCCACGCGTGGGATTCCCGCTACAGGATCTGGCCAGTGCGGGATTGGATGTGTCTGACGGGCTGGTACAGGACGCCGGGCATCTGGCCCATGAAAGCGGGGTTGCCATCGAAATCGAGGCCGACGCCGTTCCCCTTTCTGCACAGGCGCGTGCGGCTGGTCCTGCGTGGTTCGAGACCTGTCTGACGGGCGGAGATGACTATGAGCTCTTGTTTGCAGCGCCCAGAACAAGCGCCGTGCAAATCATCGAAGCCGGGAAGGCTGCAGGACTGCCCGTGACCCGTATCGGGCGTGTCATCGCCGGGCATGGTGTCAGGGTGCTCGACAGCGAGCGGTGCGAGGTCAAACTGTCACGGCAGGGATGGCAGCATTTCTGAACGGGAGAAGGCCGACCCGAAGGGGGCGGCCTTCTGCCCTGCCTGCGAGGCAGGCTTATCTCTCACGACGCCGTCTGATCGATCTCTTTCTCGTAGATGCGATGGAGCTTGTTGGGTTCCGGCACCAGGCGTTTGACTAGGTTGAGCATCGGGGTATTCGTTTCGAGAATCCAACCCAACTCGACGGATTTATAGGGAAGTGTTGCCCGGCGGCGGATCAGCTCGTCGATCGCCAGAGAGGGCATGAGCGCCCCGAGCAGAGTGCCGCGCACCTTGTGAGATACTCCGAGCAGGATCACGCGGGCTGATTCGAAACGATGAGAGAGAAGGCGCGCACCCAGCTTTGCCCAGCCAAGGGGAGACGGCGCCCCATCGATGTCACGCACGATGTCGAAGATATTGGGTACCATGAGCGCCATGGCAGCAGGCTCGCCAGCGTGGTCGATCTGCACGTAATGCTCAGGGCGGAGCACGAGCTTCAGCTGTTCGATCAGTCCCGTCATTTCGTAGGATTGAAGCGGCACGAAATTATAGGTGTCCGCCCAGGCGTCATTATAGAGCGAACGAAGCACCTCGCCCTGAGCGGTGATCTGCTTCTTCGAGAGATGCGATACGGTCACGTCACCAAGCTTGCCCTGACCGGGCTTGAGCGCGCCCGGCACAATATGTCTGTCGTCGAGGTCGTCGGTGAGGTCGAGCTTGAAGGTGAGCAGATCGCGACCTGTCTCGAAACCGAGCGATTCGATGATCCCGTGCAGCTCGGGGGGATGCCAGGGTGTGCCGATCATAGGGGCTTCTGTCTGGCCTTTGATCATAAGCCCAGACTCTCCGTGATAGCCGAGTGTCACGGGCCCGCGCATACGGGCCATACCCTGATCGCGCAGCCAGAGTTCTGCCGTGTCGAGCAGGGCCTTGACGATAGGCTTCTCAGGCAGGGCATCGAGTGCACCGAACCAGCCGATTTTCTCATCCCAGGCTTCGAGTGCCTTGCCGTCGACGACGGCAGAAATGCGTCCCACAACCACGCCATCGCGCCAAGCCATGAAATAACGCACCGAAGCATGGCGGAAAATGCCGTTGCGCTTGGGGTTGAGCAGATCGTTCTGCTCCATATCCAGCGGCGGCATGTAGCCTTCGCATCCCTTATAGAGGACGCGGGGAAGCTGCGTGAACAGCTTGAGTTCCTTGCGAGAGATAACCGGTCTCACGGTTATCATACCCGTTGTCTGTGTGCAGTCGAAAGCAAGAAGGCTGCCCGGATCGTCGTTACGCTGATCGGTCTGGCGTGGCTCGATGGCGGAGCGGGAAGTGACCACTCGGTCAGCGACAAGCGCGTCGGTTACAATCTGGCGGGAATCTGCTGCGTCCGGCAAGGTGAACTCTCTATTGCAATAGGCCGGTCGGTCCTTATGGCTTAACCGGAACATACCTTAATTGACGAAAGCGCGGTGAATGTCACGTCCAGAACGGTTTGCAAAGGCACAGTATGTGCCCAGTCATGCCCTTATCACCGGCGCCTCCGGCGGTCTGGGGCGGGCACTGGCTCTGCATTATGCCCGAGCGGGCACGCATCTCACGCTCTGGGGGCGCAACGAGCAGAGGCTGGAGGCCGTTGCGGCGTCCTGCCGCCAGCAGGGGAGCGAAGTGACCTGCCATGTTCTCGCTCTGACCGATCTCGATGCCGGTATCGCTCTTTTTCGAAAGGATGACTCGCGCCTTCCCGTCGATCTGCTCATTCTCAATGCCGGGGTCTCCGATATCCGACCTGAGGGCTCGGTAACCGAGACAGTCGAGGCGGTGAAGGAGGCGGCTCTCGTCAATTATGCCGCTCCGGTCACCCTGGCGACCGAGGCAGCATCCGCCATGGCGTTGAGAAAACAGGGGCGTATCGTGTTTATGGGCTCCGTAGCCGCGCATCACGATCTGCCTTTTGCCTCGGCCTACAGCAGCTCCAAAGCCGGTCTGAGCCGTTTTGCCACCTGTCTTCACGCTGCTATGGCGCCTCACAAGGTGGGCGTGACGCTCATAGAGCCCGGCTATATCGATACCGCGATGAGCCGCAGACTGGATGGCGCGAGACCATTCCTCGTTTCGGCCGAGAAGGCAGCAGCGCTGATTGCCGAGGCCGCAGCACGCAAGCGCGCCGTGCTGATCTTTCCCCGGCTTTTCACTCTGCTCAAGCTTGTTTCCATTCTGGTGCCTCGACCGATCGCTCACCGCCTGCTGCGTCTGGCGAAAGTGAAACAGAAAGCGCTCTGAGCGAGAATTGTGACCCAAGGTGTTGACGCCGGCCGGATAGACTGCAACTTCTTGCCCAAGAAACGCCTGATCGTCAGCCAAGGCTGGTTCGTGTTCGGGCATCTCCCCGCAAAATGGAGCAAGTGATGCAGGATATTGTCACCGTCGATATTGGAGGCACGAACGCGCGGTTCGCGATCGCCAAGGTCGATCAGGGGCGTGTTGTCGAGCTTGGTGAAGCGACAACGCTGCGCACGGCAGATCATGCGAGCCTTGCCCTCGCCTGGGAGGCCTTCGGTCGCGCGATCGATCGCGAGTTACCGCGCTATGCCGGTATCGCCATCGCCTGCCCGATCCAGGGCGAAACGCTCAAGATGACCAACAACCCCTGGATCATCCAGCCTGCCATGCTGGCAGAGCGTCTGCACCTTGAAGACTTCACGCTCGTGAACGATTTCGGTGCTGTCGGTCACGCCGTGGCCCAGATCGACGATCAGTATCTGGAGCATCTCTGCGGACCTGACCGCCCTTTGCCCACCGAGGGTACGACCACCATCGTTGGGCCAGGCACGGGCCTCGGGGCTGCCTGTCTGCTGCGTCGCAAGGGGCAGTATTTCGTGATCGAGACCGAGGGCGGCCATATCGATTTCGCCCCGCTCGATGAATTCGAAGACAAGATCCTGCGTGCGCTCCGCCGCCGTTTCCGCCGCGTATCCGCCGAGCGTATCGTCTCCGGCCCCGGCCTGACCAATCTTTATGAAATCATTGCCGAGATGCAGGGCCTGCCCATCACCATGCGCGACAACAAGGCGCTTTGGGAAATGGCCATGGAAGGCCGTGACTCGATGGCGGCTGCCGCGCTCGAGCGCTTCTTCCTGTCTCTCGGCGCCGTTGCAGGCGATCTCGCACTCGCCCATCGCGCGCAAGGCGTCGTCATTGCCGGTGGGCTCGGCCTGCGTGTGGCCGACAAGCTGCCGCATTCGGGATTTGCCGAGCGTTTTGTCGCCAAGGGGCGTTTCGAGAGCATGATGGGCGATATGCCCGTGAAAATTATCACCCATCCGCAGCCCGGCCTGTTCGGCGCGGCCGCTGCCTTTGCCTCGGATCACCCGCAACTTTGACCCTGACGCGGCGGCCCATGCCCTTGGGCGATCAAGGCGCAGCAGGCTGAGACCGGGCGACCGGGTGTTCTGGGCGCCGTTCAAGTAAGTCGTTAGTCATATTAAGAAATACGAGCAGTTCATCGTTATGAAGCCCGGCCTCAGGTCGGGCTTTTGTCGTTTGTCGGTCTCTGGCAGACGCTATCGTTACTTCAGGTTAGTGCCGCTTGCCTGCTGTCAAGAAAATGTGCTTTTGCGTGGCAGCAATCTTTGCTTACACCCTTAATAATTACAATAATGTAACCTGAGCGCAGCATTCCGGGCGTGATCGGACATAAAGGCCAGATATGAAAATCGTTCCGACCACAGAGAGCACAGAAGCGCCGCGCGCAGGGGCCAAGCGTAAACCTTTTTATACGCACACCTATTTTCAGGTGCTTTTTGCGATTGTCGTCGGGTCTCTGATCGGCCATTTCGAGCCGCAGACCGGGCAGGCGCTTCGCCCCTTCGGCGATGGCTTTATCCGTCTGGTGAAGATGATCATCCCGCCCGTGATCTTTCTTACGATCGTGACCGGCATTGCGGGCATGCGGGATCTGCGTGCGGTGGCGCGCGTCGCAGGCAAGACCTTCGGTTATTTTCTTTTCTTCTCGACGCTCGCCCTGATCGTCGGGCTGATCACCGCCAATGTCATCCGCCCTGGCGCAGGTATCCACGCTAAAATCGGGGCAGCGGGCGAGTATAGCGCGAGTGTCGCGGGGTATATCGGCAAGGCGCATGAAAGCAGCGTCACCGAGTTCGTGCTGAACATCATCCCGGATACCTTCGTATCGGCTCTGACGACCGGTAACATCCTTCAGGCGCTGTTTGTCGCTATTCTGACCGGTATCGGCCTCGCGCTCATGGGTGAGAGAGGCGCACGCGTCTATGACGTGCTCGAAGAGATATCGGCGGTCGCTTTTCGTATCGTCGCCATTCTGATGAAAGCCGCACCGATCGGTGCCTTTGGCGCGATGGCGTTCACGGTTGGCAAATATGGCGCCAGCAGCCTTGCCGATCTCGCCACGCTCGTTGTCACCTTTTATCTGACCGCCATCGTTTTTGTTGTCGTCGTTCTTGGGGTCGTCGGTCGCCTGGCCGGGTTCTCCATTCTGCGTCTGATCGCCTATCTGCGCGCGGAGTTGCTGCTTGTTCTGGGCACGTCGTCTTCAGAGAGTGCCCTGCCGAGCCTGATGGCCAAGATGGAGCAGGCCGGTTGCCCCAAGAGCATCGTCGGGCTGGTTGTGCCGATGGGTTATTCGTTCAACCTCGATGGCACCAATATCTATATGACGCTTGCGGCGCTGTTCATCGCGCAGGCTTATGACATTCATCTCAGCTTCGGTCAGCAGATCCTGCTGCTCGGCATGGCCATGTTGTCGTCGAAGGGCGCCGCCGGCGTGACGGGGGCAGGGTTCATCACCCTGGCCGCCACGCTGTCCATCCTGCCCACCATACCGGTTGCCGGTATCGCGCTCATTCTTGGTGTCGATCGTTTCATGAGCGAATGCCGCAGCCTGACCAATTTCATCGGCAATGCCGTGGCGACGATTGTCGTCGCCCGATGGGAAGGTGTGCTCGATCGAGATCGACTGGCCCAGGCTCTGGGCGCTCACGGTTCCGGCCTTGCCGCCCCACCTGTCATTCCCGAGTAAGAGGCGGGGTTCGGAATCATGGCGTTCAGTTTTTCGCCCCATGCTTGCCTCCGGTCTCTCGGCTTGGCAACGACCGCTCTTTGCCTGTGGGGCGCGATGTCCCAGGCACAGGCACAACAGGGGCATAACCCTGCGCCCGACCCCGCCTCGCAGACGCGTGCGCCGGCCGAGCCTGCGGTTAGTACCTATCCCGCCCCTGCGGCTGGAGACGGGCTGACGACTTCCGGCTATAATCTCTCACGCTGGGCCGAAGACTGGTCGAAGATGCGCTATGCGAAAAACCGCCGCGATTTTCTCGACCGTCTCAAATTCATACCGCTCAACGGCAGGCAGAACATTTATCTTACTTTCTCCGGTGAAATGCGGCTGCGTCTGAACCAGACAAGCAACCCGAATCTCAAGAAAAACCCGGCTCAGCGTCAGGACATCATGCGTGTCGTCGGCGGTGCCGATCTGCACATCACGCGTTATTTCCGGGCTTTCGGCGAACTGGCCCATGGGGGCATCTCCGGCCCTAATATCGGCGTGCCTACCGCAAGTATGCGCAACAAGCTGGTGTTTCAGCAGTATTTTGCCGAGGCGGATGCCCCTTTGCCGGGTCTCAACGCGGGCGTGCGCTATGGTCGACAGGAATTCACCGACGGCGCCAATCTGCTGACGTCGCAGCGGGATAATAATACGCTGCGTTTTGCCCTGAACGGCACGCGTTTCTGGCTACGCGGCAAGAGACTGCGCGGCGATTTTTTCGATTTTCATTACACGCGCCTCGGACATGGTGGGACGCGTGACGACGTGATTAATCGAGATATCCGGTTTTCGGGTGGCACGGCCGGGATCGTCATTCCGAATGATTTTCTCGGCAAATCGAAGCTCTATCTCGATCCATTCGTGTGGAGATTGCGCAATCGCCACGCTGTCTGGGGCAGTGGCCCGGCGCGTGAAGATCGGCTTTATTATGGGCTGCGCCTTTGGGGCGATGTCGACCGTCTGACGGTAGACTGGGTCGCCAATTATCAGGGTGGTCACTATGACGGGCGGCGCATTGAGGCGTTTCAGATCTTTCTGGCGCAGACCTATCGCCTGGGCGCCGGGCGCACCGCCCCTCGTATCGGCCTGCATGGGGATTATGCCAGCGGCGGCGGTGCTTTCGGCAAAGGAACGCTGCGCAACGCCTATGCCCCTTTCGGGAATAACATCTATTACAGCTATCAGCTTTTCCTGACCCCTACGAACCTGATCGCCCTCGCGCCAAATATAACCGTCTCTCCGATCGAGAGCCTGCGTCTGACGCTCGAGCATCAGTTCGCCTGGCGTGCGAGCCTGACCGATGCGGTCTATCGCGCCAATGGATCGGCCTTTTCAGGGACACAGAAAACCCATGCGAGACGCGTTGCGCAATCGACCCGTTTGCAGGGCGTCTGGACTTGGACGCCAAGACTGAGCTTTACGGGGCGCTACGAGCATCTTCAGGCAGGCCCGGCGCTGACACGGGCAGGATATAGCAGCTCGGATTTCGTGGCTGGCTGGGCCAATTACCGCTTCTGACGCTATGCCGGTCAGAGCCCGGCCAGAGCGACCGGTATCGCTGAACCCCTGACGCGATTGGTCGCAGGAACGCTCTGAGTAAGCCTGGCGGGAAATGTGATCTCGATTGACCCCGGATCCGGCTGCTCGGGTTTTTGAGAAGGCTGCACGGCACAGACAGGCGCGAGTGGCTCTGAGCGCAGGTGGAGGCGGGTTAGCGCAGTCCGAGCCGGGTTTGATACGTCACGGGGAAGAGCGACAGCGCCCGAAGCCAGGGCGTCGTGTCAGCATCGTCTTCAAGCAGCACGCAATCGACGCCGCACGTACGCAGGAACTGTGCCTGATCGGGGATCAGATGGCCCTCGGCACGGATTTCGCCAGCGAAGCCGTAATACTCACGCAGCGCGCGTGCTTGGGTCAAACCGCGACCGTCACGAAAAATAGGAAATGTGACGATGATCAGATCGAGATGATCGAGCGCCGTTCCGAGTGTTTCCACATCGAAATCAGGAGTCAGACGGATGGCGCGTGTCGTCTCGGTCATTTCTGCAACCGGCACGATTTCGAGACTCGCCGGGGCCGGGTGCCGGGCCGGGGCGAGGTCAAACTGTTTCATAAGCAGCTTCCTTGAAGGGGGCGTCACCGAGGCGCGTCAGGGTGTCGAGAAACTGCTCGCCCTTTTCGCGTATGCTCAGATAACGATCGACGATGCGCGCAATGGCATCGACCATATCGTCTTCCGGCAGGGCCGCCCCGAGAATATCGCCGGTGCGCGATAGCGCGTCATCGCGTCCGCCCAACGTGATCTGAAAGAACTCTTCGCCGCGCTTGTCGACACCCAGCAGGCCGATATGCCCGACATGGTGATGACCGCAGGCATTGATGCAGCCCGAGATATTGATGCGCAGCTTGCCGATTTCCTCCTGAAGCGCGTTGTCGCCAAAGCGTGCGCTCAGTTTCTGTGCAATCGGGATCGAGCGGGCATTGGCAAGAGCGCAATAATCGAGGCCGGGGCAGGCGACGATATCGCCGATTAGCTCGTGATTGGCATCGCCGAGCCCGATGGCGTTGAGCGCCTGCCACAGCTCCAGTAGCCGATCCTGTGCCACATGGGCCAGAACCACGTTCTGAAGATGGGTGATCCTCAGTTCGCCGAACGAGAACTGGTCGGCGAGATCGGCCAGCCGGTCGAGCTGATCCGATGTCGCATCGCCAGGAATGCCGCCTGCGGGCTTGACCGACACCGTGACGGCGATGCGCCCAGGGGCAAAATGCGGATGCGTGTTGCTGCGCACCCAGCGATCGAAAGCGATATCGCTTTGCCGGTCGCTCTTCAGGCGGGTCTCGGCATCGGCCGACGTGGTGAGATCGGGCGCGGCGAAACGCGCCTGGATGGCGGCCACTGTCTCGGGGGCGAGGCGGTAATGCTCGGGATTCATCAGCGACAATTCGTGCTCGACCGCCTTGCGGTAGCCGTCGATACCGAGCGCCTGCACCAGTATCTTGATGCGGGCCTTGTAGATGTTATCGCGCCTGCCATAGGCGTTATAGACGCGCAGAGCGGCCTCGAGCGTCATCAGCAGCTCGGATTCCGGCACGGAATCGAACAATTCATGCCCTACGAGAGGCGTGCGCCCCAATCCGCCACCCACGAAGATGCGAAACAGCGGTCCATTCTCGCCGGGGCGCGCCAGAATGCCGATATCGTGGAAACGCGCTGCCACTCGATCGTGAGGGCTGCCGGAGATGGCAATCTTGAATTTACGCGGCAGAAAGGTGAATTCCGGGTGAAGGGTCGACCACTGGCGCAGGATTTCGGCATGGACACGCGGATCCATCAACTCATCGGCGGCGGCGCCGGCGAACTGGTCGCACGTCACGTTGCGTATGCAATTGCCGCTGGTCTGGATGGCATGCATATCGACATCGGCAAGCTGACGCAGGATCTCGGGCGTGTCTTCGAGCTTGATCCAGTTGAACTGGATGTTCTGTCTGGTAGTAAAATGCCCGTAATCGCGGTCATAGCGCCGGGCGATATGGGCGAGCTTGCGCATCTGGCGTGAGTCCAGCGTGCCATAGGGAATGGCGACCCGCAGCATATAGGCGTGGAGCTGGAGATAGAGTCCGTTCATCAGGCGCAACGGCTTGAATTCGTCTTCGGTCAGTTCGCCGCTGAGACGGCGCTGAACCTGCCCTTCGAATTCGGCGATGCGCGAGGCGAGAAACTCACGATCGGCCGTCTGATACTGGTAGAGTCCGACAGGCGCGTTCATGACTTCAACTCCGTGGCAAATTGCGGATGCGTCGTCGGGCCGAAAGCCCTGATGCGCTCTCTGACGCTTACTGGCGCTGCTACGGCGCCGGGGCGAACGACCACCTCATACACACCGACCACACCATCGCTCTGAGCCGATTTTGTGGCAGAGTCGAGCGCCGATTCGTAGTCTTCCGGCGAGAGAATGGCGGCATGGGCGATCGAGCGTTGCCAGGCACCGTTGGCGTCACGCCAGACGATCAGCCCGTCTAGCAATCTGTTGGCTGTCAGCACGAGTGCCTCGCCAGCGCCTATGCGTATCGCCCGTTTCATGGTCGCTCCCGCCTTGTCTGAGCTTTTCACCGCGTGGAATATAAACTATCCACGATGATCGTGTGTTTATATCTCAGGAAACCGTGGCGGGAGCAAGGCGCTAACCCACGCTCCGGTTCAGGAAATTGCGCTTTCGCCTCTTGCAGCGGGGAAGAATTACCGCATACCGGACCTGATAACCCTGCGTGGAGCCGAGACGATGCCTCAACGTCCCCCCTTGTCGAAAGAAATTTTTCGCGATGCCATGGCGCGTCTTGCGAGTGCGGTGACGATCATCACCACCGATGGCGAGAACGGACGGCATGGTTTCACGGCATCGGCCGTGTGCAGCGTTTCTGACGATCCGGCGACGCTGCTGGTCTGCGTCAATCGCACGGCCTCCACGCATGCTCATCTCGTGCGCCACGGTCTGCTCGCGATCAATATTCTGGCTCACGAGCAGGAAGCGCTCTCCACGCTGTTCGGTAGCTCGCGTTACGACATGGAGGCGCGTTTTGCCGCAGGGCAGTGGCGCACGGGTGAAATCGGGATGCCCTTGCTCGAAGGTGCTCTGGTGACGCTGGAATGCCGAATCAGCCTGACACAGGAGATCGGCACCCATAGCGTGTTTTTCGTCGAACCGCTTTGCGCCGAGTTCACCCGCGAGGAAGCCAAGGGGCTGGTCTGGTTCGACCGTGCCTATCGCCGGGCCTGACCCGGCAATAAATGCAGGGCTTTGTCAGATCAGGTCGACAAGCGCATCGATCGTGTCGATCTGGAAGGCCTTCTGAACAAGCGTTCTCCCTGCGATCAGGGCGCGACGTCGCGCCTCGATCTCGCTTTCGCGGTCCTGACCGGCTTCGTAATCGGCAATCTGCGCAAAGCCGATCGTGCGTCTGATCAGCTCCAGCCCGGCAAAACCGGCGCAATCATGCAGGATCTGCTGAAAAAACCGCGTGCGCTCTGCCGCAGAATTTGCGGGACGGGTGAGTGAGCCCATATCCCCGTGCTGAGCGCTGGACTCCCAGCGTTCGAGATATGCGCCTTTAAAGCTAGACCAAAGCAGCGTGATTTCGTCTCGCATCCAGTCTTCATGCTCTGGCTGGGCATAGGCATTCATGACCAGATTGGCGAGAAACATGCCGAGATCGAAGCCTATCGGCCCGTAAAGGGCGAATTCGCCGTCGATTATCCGCACATCGTCGCCCGAGATCATGACCGAGCCGGTATGGAGATCGCCGTGCAGCAGGGCCTGGCTGCTGGTGAGAAAACGCTCCTGCAACCGCTCGACTGCAGAATGCAGCGCGCTGTCTTCCTGCAACCCGGCGACGAGATCGTCCAGCTCGGGGCTGATCCAGCGATTGCGCGGGCAGTCGCTGCGATAGGGATCGGTCAGAACGAGATCGACCGTGATGCGCGTCAGAGCCAGATTGCGCGAGAACAGGTCGCGCAGCGCGTAGACATCTTCGAAGGCAAGCGCGCGCCACGACGTAGCATGGCTGGCATGGCCGATAAACTCGCCGATACGCGCGGCAAACCCGGCAGGCGCCACGCCGGTGATCAGCGCATTGCGCAGCACGTTATGGGTGGAGAGGTCTTCCATCACGATCAGGAAGAGCCCCTCATCGAGATGATAAAGCGCCGGTATCTGATGACCTACAGCCGGGCTGACCGCCTGCATCCAGCGCGCCTCGAAAAGCGTGCGCTCCAGAGGCATGGCCCAGGCGGGGTCGACACGCACATAGGGCAAAGACTGCTTGCAGCAGACGCTGCCCATGGGGCCGGAGACGATGAAAACCGTATTCAGATTGCCGTCGCTGACCTCGCGCGCCGTCCAGTCGGCAGCGTTGCCACCGAGCTGGGCTTTCAGCGGGGCGAGGGTGGAGAGATGGTCGATAAGGGTCGAGGCGGTCAGGGGGCGATAGGCGCTCATGGGGCGAGGCGCTCCAGCAGGGCGCGCGTGGTTGGCAGAACGCGCGATGTAAGAGGGGCGATCTCATGCCAGGGATGGCACTCGAGCGCGTCATATTCGTCATTGGCGCGTGCGCGCCAGGCCGCCTTTATGGCGGCGAAATCCTGCCCGGCGTGGATGGCAAATCCGATATCGACGATATGGGTGGTGTCATGCTCACAGGCGAGAAACGGTCCGCTGACCGACACGCCGTCGCTCAGGCCGACCTCCTCTTCCAGCTCCTTGAGAAGCTGCGCTCTCAAATCGATCGTTTCGTCGCCTGTCCGTGCTTCGACGCTACCCGCGGGTACGCCCTGCCAGAAACCGGGGAGGTATAGCGAAGAGGGGTTGCGGCGCCCCAGAACGACTCCATCAGGGCAGATCAGAAGGGCGGTTACGGCCAGAGAGCGTAGCTTGAGTCGGGCACCGAGTTCCGCCGAGCGCATTTGCGCCAGCACCCAGCGATATTCGCACCAGAACCCCGTGAGAGCCGTCTCCGCCAGGCCCGAGAGGCAAAAGACGCGCCCGTTGTAAAGTCCGGGATGTTTCTGAAGCGTCTCCTGCCAGATGGCCTCTATGCCTCGCTCCAGCGCCGGATCCGAAATTGGCGGCGCTTCGTGGCAGGTGACGGCGATTTCAGGAGAGAGCGCGGTCAGGCTCCAGCTCTGCTCTGTCGGGTTCATGACTTTGCCTCATGGGCTGCAAGCATTGTCTTGAGTTCTGCATCGAGGTCGTCGCTCGTCTCGAGCATGCAGGAGCGCGCATTGTCCTGCATCTGCGCCTCGGAAGTTGCGCCTGCGATGACGCTGGCTACCGTCTCGTGTCCGAGCAGCCAGCCGAACGCCAGATCGGCCAGACTGCGTTCGTGACGCTGCGCGAGCCCGGCGAGTGCCTCAATCAGCGTCCATATTGACGAGTCGCGGTAGCGGTCCTGAAGATAGGTCCATGCCGCCAGACGCGACCCCGCAGGTGGCGATGAGTCCCGACGGTATTTGCCGGTGAGCATTCCTGAAGCGAGCGGAAAATATGGCAACAAGCCGAGGCCGAATTGACGCAGCGCGGGCAGCAGGTCGGTTCGCGCCCTGCGTTCGAGAAGAGAGAACTCGTCCTGACAGGAGATGATACCAGCCAGTCTGTCGCGTCTGGCGATATGGCACGCATCGACGACCTGCCAGGCGGGGAGGTTCGAGACGCCTGCATAGCGTATCTTGCCCGCCCGAATCAGGTCGTTGAGCGCATGAAGCGTTTCGTCGAGTGGCGTGCGCGGGTCGGGGCAGTGGAGCTGATAGAGGTCGATACGGTCGGTCCGCAGTCGCCTCAGGCTCGCCTCGACCGCCTGCATGATGTAGCGGCGCGAGGCTCCCGAGGCATTGCCCGCATCGTCACCCCCCGAGATCATGCTCATGCCGAATTTTGTGGCAATTACCGCCTTGTCGCGTTTGCCGCAGAGCGCGGCGCCCAGCGCCTCTTCCGATGCGCCTGCATGGGCATCGCGGCGGCCATAGACATCGGCGACATCGAACAGCGTCACGCCCAGATCGAGCGCCGCACCGACCAGACGGGCCGATTGAGCGTTGTCGATGCGACCGCCCAGATTATTGCAGCCAAGGCCCAGTTCCGACACGATCAGGCCAGACTGCCCGAGAGAGCGATAGCGCAAATCAGCCTCCTCAATTTCAGAACGGACCTTAGAGCAGCAAGGCCCTCACGCAAAATCCCGAGACAACCGGGACAGAAAAAGCCGGGTCAGGGTAGGGTCAGTCTGACAGAAACGGGGCAGTGATCGGACAAGGTCAGGCCGGATTCCTCCGGTCGATAGGTCAGAACGCGCAGACTGTCTTTTATGAGCCGGTTTTTTGCCTCACCACCCAGCAGGATGTGATCGATGAAGTAATTGCCGCCTTCGCACGGGCTGGAAAAGCCACTTGTTACCAGTATGGGGGCGAGGCCTTGGGTCATCTGCGTGAAATAGGGGTCATGAAGGGTAAGGCGTCGGTTGAAGTCTCCCAGTACGATATAGGCCTCGCCCTCATCGTCGCGCTCGGTCATCCAGTTGGCGATCAGGTCTATCTGCTCGCGCAAGACCGGGCAGGAATGTCCGTTTTCCTTCCATGTCCTGTCCCAGCATCCTGATTTGAGATGCACGACCAGCAGATGCAGGGTGTCTCTGCCATTACCTACGATCACATCCAGCCCGGGGCGCAGGGCGTGGCCACCATGGAAAGGGGACCGATCCAGAGCGCTCAACTCCTCGTGCGCCAGTATGCGCCATGGCGCACGGAGGACGAGCCCGACATTCTGGGCGATGGGCGCCATTGTGAGCAGCAGCGTATCGTCGGGGGAGGGAAAAAGCCGCCGGAGCGCGGCCGCGTCGCTGACCTCCTGAACGGCGACGATATCGGCGTTCAGGCGTGTGGCGATCTGCGCAAGTGCGGCCCAGTCTTCGGCGCTGCGGTGTGGGATATTGACCGGCAGGCCGGGGGGGAAGTCCGGGAACAGCGTCAGCCAGTCGAGATTCCAGGTGGCAATCTTGACCGAGGCTGCTTCTGCCGGCCGGAACAGCGCCCAGACGGCAAGAAACAGGCAGAGAAGACGATCAGGCCGTAACGCCGAGATCTCCGAGAACATCGCGTACCGTGCGCTCCTTGCGCGTCTGCTCGTCGATAACGACAACCTGACCTGTACCGATATCGTAGAACCAGCCCTGAAGGGCGAGCTCGCCCGATGCCAGCCCGCCGACGACGGCAGGGTGGGTGCGTAGATGGGCAAGCTGGAGCAGCACGTTCTGCTGGGCGAGCTCGCGCACCGTCTCGGGGCCGGCATCCTCGGCCTTGAACGGGCCGAGCGCCGCGCGCGCCGCCTCGGCATTGCGTAGCCAGCGCTGCACTGTGGGCATGGTGTCGAATTTCGGGTTGTTCAGATCGCAGAGCGCGCCCATCGCACCGCAATTCGAATGCCCGCAGACGACGATATGCTTCACCTTGAGAACGAGCACGGCATATTCGATCGCGGAGGATACAGCCCCCAGCATTTCGCCGTGGGGCGGAACGATATTGCCGACATTGCGCACGATAAATAGATCGCCGGGGGCTGTCTGGGTAATCATGCTCGGGTTGATGCGACTATCCGAGCAGGTGATGAACAGGGTAGAGGGCGACTGGCCCTCGGCAAGACTTTCGAAAAGCTCACGGTGCTCTTCGTAGACTTCGTCGTCGAAATGCTGAACGCCCTTGAGGAGGGCAATCAGGCTTTTTTCGATTTCACTCTTCATCGAGACCTCATCTGAAAAATTGGGTGTGGCTTTCTGTGAGTTTTACGCCACACCTGAAAGTCAGATGACTCCGATGCCGTGGATTTGATGGGGTGTCCATGCCTGAACGGCATGGTTCACCCTTTGTCATGAAGCCTCAGGCGGAAAGCGTTTTTCTCAGTGACTCGAATACGGCGTCACTATTGGGCTGCGGACCGCCGGCCTGAGCCATGTCGGGACGCCCGCCACCGCCTTTTCCGCCCATCTCGGCAGAAGCGAGGCGTACCAGATCGACTGCGCTGAAACGGTCGTTCAGATCCTTGGTCACGGCCACGACTACGCTGCCCTTGCCCTCTGCCGTCGAGATCAGCGCCACGACGCCGCTTCCGATCTGCTTGGTGATGGCCTCGGCCACGTTCTTGAGCTCGCGCGGGGCGACGTCGCCCAGATCGCGCGGCACAAAAGTAATGCCGTTGATGGTCTCGCTGGCCGAATCGGCCTGGCCGGTAGCCAGACGTTTCTGGAGTTCGGAGACCTGACGCTCGAGGGTACGGCGTTCTTCAACCAGAGCCGCGAGGCGATCGGGCGCCTCGGCGATTGTGGCCTTCAGCAGATCGGCCATACGGCGCAGGCGCTCATCGGCCTCGATGGCGAGGCGGTCGGCAGCAACACCGCAAACTGCCTCGATGCGTCGCACGCCAGCCGAAACGCCGCTTTCCGACACGATGCGGAAGGGGCCGATCTCGCCGGTCCGTCCCACATGCGTGCCGCCGCAAAGCTCGATGGAATACGCGCCACGCGAATCGTCGCCCAGCCCCATCGAGACCACGCGCACCTCGTCGCCGTATTTCTCGCCGAACAGCGCCATGGCGCCTTCGGTTACAGCGGTCTCCGGCGTCATGATACGGGTCTCGACCGCGCTGTTTTCGCGAATGCGGGCATTGACCTCGCGCTCGACCAGCGCCAGCTCCTCCGCCGTGATCGGGCGGGGCTGCGAGACGTCGAAACGCAGGCGCTCCGGCGCGTTGAGGCTGCCCTTCTGCGCGACATGGTCGCCGAGCTGGCGGCGCAGCGCCTCATGAAGCAGATGGGTGGCCGAGTGATGGCCACGTACGGCCTGACGGCGCGAATGATCGATTTCTGCCGTTACCGACATGCCGGGGCGCACGGTACCTTCGACCACACGGCCGTAATGCACCAGTAGATCGCCGTTGCGCTTTTGGGTGTCGGTAATCTCGATGCGCAGGCCTTCGCCCGCGAGCACGCCATGATCGCCGACCTGACCGCCGCTTTCGCCGTAGAATGGGGTCTGGTTCAGCAGGATGGCCACGTCGTCGCCCAGCGTTGCGCTATCGCTTTCGATACCCGATCTGGCGATCAGAACCACTTCGGCATCGGCTTTTTCCGAGTTGTAGCCGAGGAATTCGGAGGCGCCGAAGCGCTCGCGTGCGTCGAACCAGATGGTCTCTGCGGCGGCATCGCCCGAGCCAACCCAAGCGGCGCGAGCGCGGGCACGCTGTTCGGCCATGGCGGCCTCGAAACCGGCCACATCGACGGTGCGACCATTTTCGCGCAGCGCGTCCTGCGTCAGGTCGAGCGGGAAGCCGAAGGTGTCATAGAGCTTGAAGGCCACGTCACCCGGCAGGGCGCCGCCTTCTGCCACGCGGGCCGTCTCGTCTTCGAGCAGCGACATGCCTCGTTCGAGGAGGGCGGTGAAGCGCTCTTCCTCGCCCTTCATGGTCTCGGCGATGAGCGATTGATGCTGAACCAGCTCGGGATAGGCCGAGCCCATCTGGCGGATCAGGGCAGGAAGCAGGCGATAGAAGACCGGCTCGGTCGCGCCCAGACGCTGCAGATGACGCATGGCCCGACGCATGATGCGACGCAGCACGTAGCCGCGACCGTCCTTGGACGGCATGACGCCATCGGCAATCAGGAAGGCTGTCGAGCGCAGATGGTCCGCCACCACGCGATGGCTGGCGCGCAGCGACCCATCGGGGTCGGTGCTCAGCGCATTGGCTGTTGCCTCTACCAGGCTGCGAAGCACGTCCGTGTCATACACGTCGCGCTTGCCTTGCATGACAGCGGCAAAGCGCTCGAGACCCATGCCGGTATCGATCGAGGGACGCGGCAGGGGCGCGCGCGTGCCCGGAGGCCCCTCGAGATACTGCATGAAAACGAGATTCCAGATCTCGACGAAGCGATCGCCGTCTTCTTCTGGCGAGCCCGGAGGACCACCCCAGACATCAGGTCCGTGATCGAAGAAAATCTCGGAGCAGGGGCCGCAGGGACCGGTGTCGCCCATACGCCAGAAATTATCCGAGGTCGGGATGCGGATGATCTTATCTTCCGGCAGGCCCGCAATCTTGCGCCATAGCCCGGCGGCCTCTTCATCCTCGGCATAGACTGTTGCAAGCAGCTTCTCCTTGGGCAGTCCGTAGCCCTTGGTCAGCAGGGTCCAGGCAAATTCGATCGCATCAGCCTTGAAATAATCGCCGAAGGAGAAATTGCCGAGCATTTCGAAAAAGGTCAGGTGACGGGCTGTGTAGCCGACATTGTCCAGATCGTTATGCTTGCCGCCGGCGCGCACCACCTTCTGGGCCGTCGTGGCGCGGGAATAGGGGCGGGTTTCCTGCCCGGTGAACACGTTCTTGAACGGCACCATGCCAGCATTGGTGAAGAGCAGGGTCGGGTCGTTCTGCGGCACCAGCGGGGCCGAGGGAACGATCTTGTGGCCATGGTCTCCGAAATACTTCAGAAACGCGCTGCGCAGCTCATTTGTGGTGGTGTTATGGATCGAAGTGGTCATGGCGCGAGCAGAAAATCCCGATTGCGGCGTGAAGATGGCATCTCCACTAGAGCAAAGAGACCGCAAAGGAAATGTTTTGCGCGTGTGCCGTCAGGATTCCAGATCGCGATCGGCTGGATCGACATTCAGATCGACCGCCATCTGCGCCAGTTCCATGGGAGTCTCAGGCACCTTGGCGCGGAAAACAAGCTTGCGTGACAGGTTGAAATTGGCCAGCAACCCCATCAGCGCGCCAGCGGCCAGAGGGACGGCGACATGGTGCAGACAGAACGGGGTGGTAAAGCACAGCGCATAGACAGTGCCTCGATTGAGGAGAAATCCGAAGCTGTTGGCGGCAAGAAAGCGCAGCCATTGCAGAATGGGATGATCGCGATGCGCGAGGCCCTTGAACGTCCAGAGCTGGTTGAGCAGCCAGTTGAGGCTGGCGACTGCAAAATAGGAAAAGAGTGTGGCCGCTGTCAGCCCGAGATGAGGGCGAAGCAGGGTCACGATCAGAATATCCCAGACCAGCCCCATGGCCCCGATGATGCCAAAGCGCATGAACTGGCCGAAGAGCTGTTTGGGCGCTCGCGGATAGAAGATCCGTTTCTTCTGCACTATGAGCCCTGCCTTTCACGAGGTGCGGGAAAACTGGCGACAAGCTGGTAGGGCGATGGCGAGCAGGATGCAAGCTGTGTTCGTCTCTCACCGCAAAGACCTGTTCGGTCGCCTTATCGTTGCGGGGCGATACTTTTCAGCGTTGCTTTCCAGCTTGTCCACCCATACCAGGCGATCGCGATAAGCCCTGCGTAGAGCCCCGCGCTCAGCCACAGATCGCGCGCGGCAAACAGCCCGACATAGGCGCCATCGACCAGTATCCAGAGTGGCCAGCAGGCGAGGAAGCGGCGCGCCGTCCAGATTTGCCCGATAATGCTCAGGACACTGAGCGTGGCGTCGGTCATCGGGGCGGCGTCGTTCGTCCAGAGCCGCAGGATCGTGCCCAGAGCAACGCTGCACCCGGCCCCGATCAGAAGATCGCGCAATAAAACGAGCCTTGGCGCGGCCTGTACCGCTATCTCCGTGGAGGTCTGTCGGAAACGATGCCAGTCATACCACCCCTTCGCGAGAAAAAGGCAGAAGACGATCTGCAAGGCTGAGTCGGCGTAAAGCCGCGCTTTCGCGAAGACGACCAGGTAAAGCAGCGAGGCGAGCAAGGAGCATGGCCAGCCAAGCACACGCCTGCGGGCCGTGAGCCAGATGCCCGCCATGGTAATGAGCACGGCAAGGGCTTCAAGTGGCGACATCATCCGACGCTCTGTGCCCCTGCTGCAATCAACTCGAGCATTTCGTACCCTTGTTTGCCTGAGAACCAGTTGGCATGGCCGAGAAGATAGGTGTCGTATGTCGTTTTAGCGAGGTCGGGCAGGTCGAGAAGGCACTGATAATACCAGATTTCCGAGCAGGCGAAGGTGACATGGGCGAGGGGAAGAAAAGCCGCAATCTCCTCTCGCTCCCGCCGGGAGAGAGGATGGACATCGTCATATCCCGCAAGGAATGCGGTAATCTGGCCTGGCTCGCTGGCGAAGTCGCAAAGGCTACCCTCTGGATCATGCAGCGGGTTCATCCAGTCGATCATGCTCCGTTCCAGGGCTACGGCGATGTCGAAGCCGCGTGTCGTTCTGTCGGCCATGCTGAAATCGAATACGGCGCCGATTTTTTCATGTTCTGGCGCCCCATGCCAGGTCAGGTTGGAGCCATGCCAGTCGCCATGCCCCCATTGCGTGGCAGGAGAGGCAAGAAAAGGCGCGGCGCGACGGAAATGCGGTCGCAGCGCGGTGAGTATGGCTTCTGCCCCACCCTGGGTGTCGATTGCGCCACGCATGGCTGCGTTGCTGGCAATCCAGCTGCACAGCCCGATCTCAGGGCCTCGTTCATCGAGCAAGGGTGTCAGGGAAGAGACCAGTGGGCGCTCTGGTCTGGCCTGCCCGTCATAGCTTTGCGCCGCATCATGGAAAACGGCGAGCGCACGCCCAGATTCGAAGGCCTGATGCCGTGACAGATAAGGCTCCCAGGAAAGGCGGTCGCGATAAAGATCTCTTCCCTCCAGCCCTGGTAAACACTCATAGCTCCAGTCCCCGAGCGTGAAAACACTGTCTCCGCTTTCTGTCGCAAGGGGGCGGGCGACGGTTATTCCCCGTTCGGCGAGATGGGCGATCAGCCTGTGTTCCTCGGCAAGCGCCGCTTTGTCGCGCAGGGCGTGGTGATGGCGTTTGAGAAACCAGCTTCTGCCTTGGTCGTCGCTTAATCGAGAGACCGCAGAAAAGGGGCGGGCGCTGTGCCATTCGATGGGTGTGACGTCGCGCAGGCCGAACGCTGCCAGGGCGCGAGAGGCTTCATCCTGCGTGATCAGAGGCCAGTCGCGTTTGGTCTCCTTGCCCCATAAGCCGAACTGGCCGGGTGACGCGCCGCCGGACATCAAAACCCGGCTGTGGCGGTAGCCAGAGCCGAAAAGCCGCCGCCGATGTAATAATCAGGCGATGAGCCGGATATCGTCGTGCCATACCGTCCTGTCGCATCGCGTGCGTTCAGCGTCGGGTCGGCAACACCCGAGAGATAGTGCTCATTGGTTATGTTGATGAGGTTAAGGCGCAAGGATGGCGCCTTGAAACGGTTCATATCGGCAAAGCGATAGCCGACGGCGATGTCGCCCGTGGTGTGGTCGCTGATGCGCTCATCATTGAGGAAGGTCGCATACTGCCTGCCAGTATAATGCACCGAAGCGAAGCCGAACACATGGCCATCGTCATAGGTCAGCCCTGCGGAGGCTTGCAGGCTCGGGCTCCGAACGGCCGTCTTGCCTCGCGTCGGCAGAAGATCGCCATTGCTGGCGATGTCATTATCGATCGTGGCGTGAAGAAATTCGCCCGAAAGATAAGGCGCAAAATGGTGCCAAGGCTTCAGCCCGAGTTCGACATCGATGCCGCGAGAGGTCTGGCCACCGGCATTGATGGTCGACGAGATCGGCGTGTTGTTGATCTGGATCTGGGTCTCGATCTGGCGGTTGGTGAAATTATAGTTGAAGAAGGTTAGGCTGCCCGTCACCAGTGGGCCGGTATAGCGATAGCCCAGCTCTTCCGAAATCGAGTACTCGTTGCGCAGATTGCTGGCACCATTGGTGCTCGCTTCACCGCTCGTCGGGTCATAGACGTTATAAAGCGCAGTGAAGGATGGGGCGCGGAAATTGGTCGTCGCGTTGAGAAAGACCTGATGCTGCGGCGTGATCTGAAAGCGCATGCCGAGGCGCGGCAGTGGCACGGCGCTATTGCTGCCCACATGATATTGCGGCCCCGGTACGGCGTTCGTGCCATTGCGGCTGACCATGACTTCCTTGAAACCGAGTTCGACCAGAAGCCGATCGGAAAGCAAATTCATTCGGTCGCCGATGAAGAGCGCATTGGCCATGCTGATCGTGTGATTATCCCCTGCAAGATACATGCGGCCATTGGTCAGCCTGACGAAATTGCCGGTGCCATTGCCCCAGATATTGGCCGATGCCCCGTTCTCGCTGACCGGCGAGAAGGACTGCACCTCATGATCGTCGCCGTAATCGAACCAGTAGCCAAAGACCAGTTCGTTCCAGCCCTTTTTCCAGGCGAGTTCGGAGGTGAAGCCGGAACGTGTGCTGCGCTGGGTATAATTGGCGCGTACGAGGGCCTGACCGTCCTGTGAGCTCGGCAGAACGAGATTGTCGTTCAGGGCCTGCGTGCCCGTGTAGATGCCGCTCAAGGGCAGGGTCGACCCGCTCGGCACGTTGCCATAGGCCCCCTGGGCATAGGGTGTGGCCCGCAAGGTCAGATGGTCGGTCAGGGCGAAGCTGACAGGCGCGCCCATATAAAGCGTTCGTTCGGGTGCGCGCCAAAGACGCTGATAGAGCTGCGCCTCTTCCGGGTTTTGCGGGTCGTAGCGGCTCGTGAGTGCATTGCCTGAAGATACGCCATATTGCCTGAAGAGGTCTTTCGAGACCTGCGGGTAATAGCTCGTGATGGTGCTGTTGAAGCTGCCAACGAGAGACGCGTGAGACAGTTCGCCGATATCGCGCACCAGCTTAAAATCGATATGGTGGCGCATGTCATGGCCGGGGCCGCGCCAGTTTTCCGCGCTGGTATGCGAGTAGGACACAAAACCGCGCAACCCGGTCCGGCCGATCAGCCCTGTATCGAGCCGAATGAACTGACGGTTGCTGTTATACGAGCCGTAAGACACCTCAGCCATACCGCCCGCTTTGCGCGCGGGGTCGCGAAAGCTCAGGCTCATGAGCCCGCCTGCGGCATTCAGGACAGGGCTGTCGAGATCGGCTGCGCCCTGACTGAGCGCCACCTGACGATAGTTCTCACCATCGGCAAACTGGCTGGGATAGCCCGAGTAAAACGCCAGATCGTTGAGCGGCATGCCTTCGAGCACATAACCGATGGAATCCGTATTCAGACCTCGCACCGAAATCGTGGTCTGGGGCGAGAGCCCCATCGCGTCGGAGGCGGCGACATTCGCGCCGGGAAGCAGCGAAACGAGTTGATAGGCGGTTGAAATCGGGGCCTGCCTGGCGATGAAAGCACTATCGACACTGCTCACCGACCGGATTTCGTGCTGTGGCTTGATCAGCCCGCCGCCACGCTCGGCCTCGCGTTTTTCGGGCTCGGTGGCGCGTACGGTGATATGCTCGGCCTTGCGCGGTCCGGCAGGTGCGTCGGCTGCATAAGCGCCAGGGCCCGGCGCCACGTAGAGGGTCGAAACGGTTGAAAGGAGCCAGATCCGTATGACCGACCGGCGGGGGTGAGTCAGTGCGTGTGCCAATGTCATGATCCAGCTGTGATAATGCGGAAGGGCGCTGCCCTGCATGAGAGCAGTTCTCATATTCGACCTGCGAGAACAATGAATTTCATGCGCTTTTTTGTGATGGTCTGCTGCCTAAAGATAATCCTGAGATCAGTAGGCGTCTCATTGCCCCTTGTGCGATTGCTTCAAGAGCGATCCCTTTTGCGGTATTTCGCGCCCCTTTTGTTTTCCATCGCGGCGGCGACAAAGCCGTCGAAGGCGTTTTTTCGATCCTGTCTGCTTGCCGCTGTAATCGGCCCTCAGGCATAAAGGGCGTCGGGGCTTTTGACGATGGTGGGCAAAGGCAGGAGAGCAATCGCTCAGAGTCAAAGGAGTATTCTGTGTCGTCCGATCTGACTGTCGCAAGCCATGTCGAAAGCCATGTAGAGGGATGGGTGATCAAGACCCCGAGCGACCCGGCGCCCCGTCGCATTGCCGAGAGCGATTGGTTGCAGATCGATCGCGTTTTGTGTGGCCAGTTGGGCAAGCGTCCGGAAACGGCGCTTGCAGCGCTCAACGAGGTTTTCGCAGGCTGGCTGGTGCAGCGCGCCAAAGGGCAGCGCCCCTCGGTTCTCGATGAAACAGATTATCTGTCTCTGCTGGCGTTACTTCCGCTGCCCGACGCACCGGAAGAAATGCCTCTTACGCCTGAAATCTCCGAACGCCTCGTCGTGTCAGACGAGCCATCCTTATCCTCCCCTGAGATCAATCGCCCGATTGTGGCGACCGAGCAGTCAGCGCGTCGACAGGTAATCAGATCAGATACTGCCACAGCCCAGCTCGCTATGGCGCTTTTTCATCTGGACCATGGGGTCTGAAAGTATAGCGCTTGTCGAGGGTAAGCTGAGCGCATGAGGGTGCGCGTCAGCTCTCGATCGCTTGTCCTGAAACAGGTCGGTCGCGCCGGTGCATCATGATAACGAGGCACAGGCCCAGCAGGGCGCAGATCATGCCCATCAGAAAAATCGATTCATAGCCCAGATGGTCTGAGAGCGCGCCAGCAACCGGCCCGCTGACCGCATAGGAAAGGTCTTGGAAGGCGGCGAAGCCGCCAAGCGCGGTCGCGCGGATTGACGCAGGAACGCGCTTGACGACCTCTACGCCCATAGAGGGATAGATAAGTGAGCAACCCGCCCCGGTCAGCACAGCGCCGACAAGTGCCAGAACCGGTGAGGGAGAGAACGCGATAAAGCCCTGTCCTGTGGCTTCGATGCTCAGGGACAGCATGGCAACCTTGATGCCGCCTAGCCGCTCGGGGAGATGTCCCCCGAACAGGCGCCCTGCCACGAAAGCCAAGCCGAAACAGGTCAGGCCGAGACTGCCGAATCGCCAGTGTTCAGCCAGAAAATAGACTGAGAGAAATGCACCCAGCACGGCGAACCCGACACCCTGCAGTGCCACGACCGATCCGTAGGGCCGAATGATGCCCAACACGGGCCAGAATGACTCGCGCTCTCCCTGAAGGATCGGCGCGGCGGGGACGCGCTGAACGATCGCAAGGCCGATGAGGGGCAGCACGACGCATACCCCCATAAGCGTCGAAAACCCGGCAAGATGATATAGGCCGAGCCCGAGCGGCCCTCCAAAAGCAAAGGCGCCATACATGGCGGCGCCTGTCCAGGTGAGAACCTTGCCCGCGCCTTTGGGGCCGGTCAGGCCAATGCCCCAGCCATGCATGCCCACCAGTGTGTAGCTTTCACCGACGCCCAGAAGCAGACGCCCAACGATCAGTAACCCTAGCGAGGCGCCTCTGGCGAACAGGTCCAGAGCAGAGAGGAGGCAGATTCCACTGGCCGCCATATACAGCACGAGGCCTAGCCTCATCGCGCTGCGACCGCCCTTGCGGTCGGCAAATCCGCCGGCGAGCGTCCGGGTCAATATGGTCGAGACGAATGCACAGCCCACGGCGATACCGGCGATGCCATTTCCATAGCCTGGCCAGGACGTGACAAACGGCGGGATGACGGCAAGCGGCATAGCAACCGCCATATAGGACAGAACCAGAGCAAAGGTCAGGAAGGGTAGATGGCCGAAGGAATGGCTCGTGTCAGTCATGAAAAACACCCGGTCTGTCCCGAGCAAGCCCGCATCCCCGTTATAGCCCTTTTGTCAGGGGGGATGGGGAGGCGGGTCCTGCCGAGGAGAAGAGGGCGCACGTTAGCGGCGCAAACCGGCACGCTCAAATAACGCTCCGGTGACGTTCCGACGCCATTATATCCCTCAACGCTTCCGGCGGCGCAGCTCTTGGGTGGTGGCGCCTCAGCCTTTGAGGCGCTGCTCGCAGCGCCTTGCAATGCGCGAAAGCGCGGCGTCCCGGCCGTGACAAGCGGTCAGCATCAGTCCCGCAGCCAGGCCCTTCCAGTAGAAAGGCAGGCTGAACGAGCAGCCATCGAGCAGATTGGCCAGAGAAGGATTGCGCAGAATGAGCCTGTTGAGCCTTCCATACTCCTCAGGCTTCTTGCAGGTCTCGATGAGGGGCGGCAAGATGGGGGATGTGGGGCAGATAAGGGCATCGAAACCACTCATGTCTGCATTGAACCGCGCGCAAAGCTTCTGACGTTCGATGTAAAGCTGCCTGAGCGCCTGAACGCTGGTTTGCTCTCCGGATGCCATACGCTCGCTCACACGAGGGTCGAAGCCACCCGGGTGATGAATAAGATCGTCGTGAAAGTAATGATAGGCTTCTGCGGCCACAATTTGGCCTTGCAAATTGAGATCGACGATGTCCTGCAGGATCGGCATGGGCTGGCGTACGATTTCGATGCCGCCCGCTTCGAGATGCTTCACGACCGTCTCAAACACGGCCAAGACCTGAGAGTCGCCATCATTGCGAAGGATAGAGGTCGGCAGCAGGAGGCGTATGGGTCCATTCTCAGCCTCGACTGGCGCCCAGTTCGTGGATCTGTTGGCCATGATATGGTCGAGAAGTGCACAATCATCGACCGTTTGCGCAATGCTCCCTACGCTGTCGAAGCTGGGTGAAAGCGGGATCATGCCTTTTCGGCTGATATGCCCGGCGGTGGGCTTGAATCCGGTCAGGGTATTCATGGCCGCAGGGATGCGGCACGAGCCGCCGGTATCTGAGCCGATCGCAGCGAGAGCGGCACCCGTCGCGACGGATACTGCGCCGCCGGAGCTCGATCCGCCCGGTATGGCAGGTCCTTCTTCGACCAGCGTATTCCAGGGTTGCGGATAATGCGGATTGAGGCCGAGACCCGAATAGGCGAATTCGGTCATCTGTGTACGACCGAGCAGAATGAATCCAGCTGCACGGAGTGGAGCGATGGCGTCGGCATCATTCAGTGCGGCTGGACGGTCGGAAAGAATTGTCGAACCTGCACGTGTGACCTGTCCCTTGATATCGAACAGATCCTTGATCGAAATGGGCAAGCCGGTCCACGGTGAGGCTTCGTAACCCTTCGCGCGTATCCTGTCGGCAGCGTCGGCATATTGTCTGGCGTGGTCCGCCGAAAACTCGCCCGTATAGGCAGCGCGGGCGTTTTCGCAGGTATCGATCTTTTCAAGGCAATGCTCGACGAGGGCCCGGCTGGTAATCTCTCCCTTGGCGAGGCATTTGGCCGCACTCACAAGGGAGTCTCGGTAAGGAGTGTTGGTCGGGCGTATCGTCGGACTGCTCATTGGCTGCGCCTTCTTGTTGTTTGAGCGTGTTATTCTGCGAATTGCTCCGCGATAATCCGTTCTGAAAGTCCATGATCGGGATCGAAGAGGATTGTCGCCGTGATCGAGCGATCTTCGCTCACGATTACCTCGGTGATATCGCGCACCTCCAGAAAATCAGCCACGGCGGCACAGGGGCGTTTTTCCTGCTCCAGAAGGGTGAAGCGCACGATTGCCGCCGAAGGCAGCAGCGCGCCACGCCACCGTCTCGGCCTGAATGCGGATATTGGCGTCAGAGGCAGGAGATTGGCCGTCAATGGCACGATCGGACCGTGAGCGGAGAGGTTGTAGGCGGTTGATCCCGCGGGGGTGGCCACGATCACCCCGTCGCATATCAGCTCGGGGAGGCGTACGCGTTGATCCACCTCAATGCGGATTTTAACAGCCTGGCGGGTCTGACGGAAAAGGAACACGTCGTTGAACGCAATGCCTTCGTGACGTGTGCCGTCGCGGCCGACTGCCTTCATGCGCAGCGGGTGCAGCTCGGACGCCTGAGCGCGTGTCAGCCTAGCAACCAGATCTTCATCCGAAACGGTGTTGAGCAGAAAACCCACAGAACCGCAATTGAGCCCATAGGCAGGTATGCCGTGTTCAACGACCTTATGCAGCACTTCAAGCAGAAACCCGTCCCCCCCAAGGCAGACGACGACCTCAGCGTCGCAAAGTGCGCAATCACCGTAGGTTTCGATGAGTTTCTGACGTGCCTTTTGCGCGACTTCAGCCGGAGAGGCCAGGAAGGCAATGCGCTCAGGGGGCTTCGAAAAGCGCGCTGAAGGTGTAGGTGAAATGCTCATGCCCTGAGGCCTATCTGATGGGGCGCTACCCGGTCAGGAAAAGCAGGAAAAACCAGACAATCCACCTGTTCGTACACCTGAACTCGAATTAATATGATCACCCTAACGGCGTGTCACGTTCCTCGCAACCATGCATCTGAAGCGCATGACCTGATGCGCGGCATGAGTTTGTATCGCCGCGTAATCAAGGGATAATCAACATTCTATATTTCAAGGAAAACTTTTGAGCATGACCGAAATGAATAACGACGCGGCGTTCAGACCTTGTAATTTTGCTGTTCTGACCATTTCCGATACGCGTACGCCTGAAACGGATCGTTCAGGCTCGCTTCTTGCTGAGCGTATCGAAAAAGCTGGACATCATCTTGTGGCGCGCGACCTCGTGCCGGATACGCTTGGTGAAATCGTCGAGCGTCTGCGTCTGTGGATTGATCGTGAGGATATCGATGCGATCATCACGACGGGGGGGACCGGAATCACCGCCAGAGATGTCACGCCCGAGGCGTTTTCACGGGTCATCGAGAAGGATATCCCCGGATTTGGCGAGCTTTTCCGTATGCTCTCCTATGCCAAGATCGGTACCTCCACTATCCAGTCGCGCGCGCTTGGCGGCATCGCAAAAGGTACGTTTCTTTTTGCTCTGCCGGGTTCGACTGGGGCTGTTGCAGATGGGTGGGATTCGATCCTTTGCCAGCAATTCGACAGTCGCCATCGACCCTGTAACTTCGTCGATCTGATGCCGCGCCTGTCAAGGAGCTGACGATCATTCGGCATCGTCTGAATCCGCACAGGGCAGCTTCTGCCGTGCCAGACTTCAACTGGTCTTTTCAGGATAAACGCGATTGTTTCTTCCTCTGCTTTGGCGTGAACCCGAACTGGTTTTTCAATTCACCGCGGTAGGCGCGTTGCCGGTTGATCAGATCGGCAGGGTTACCCAGGCGCTTACCGATCAACTCATGCATCGAGACAATCTCAGCTAGATGCGCTCTTTGATCGAATGAGCCGGTCACTGATTGTCCGTGGCGGCGATGGATGTTCAGCGGGCGTGCCATATAGGCCAGCTGACTTCCCGGTTGCAGCAGCAGCTCGACGTAGACGCGCCAGTCACCTGCAAGGCGAAACCGGACGAGATCGGGGCGGCAGATCTCAAGAGCTGCGACAAGATTGCGACGCCGGAAGAGCGCCGAGCTTACATTGAGAACGAGATTGCACTTGCCGAGATAGTCGCGCACGAAAGTCTCGCCATCGATCAGCATGTCACGGCCGAGCCCATAGCCCACATGGCTGCGATAATATTCCTGATAATCAGGGGAGATCTCTGCCCCGTTTCCATCGATGACGCGGCTGTCGCAAAACGCCATGGTGGCGTCTGGCGATTGGGTAATCATGGTGCTTAGAGCCGAGAGAAACTCTGGCTCTGACAGATCATCCGCTTCTGCAATCCAGAGCCAGTCGCCTGTCGCCAGATTGGCTGCTTTCTGCCATTGAGCGAAAACCGATCCGCTGCGTCTGGTGCCTTTCACGAGCCTGATCGCACGATCAAAGGATGTGGCGATACGCTCCGAAAGCGCTGCGCTCCCATCATCAGACACGTCGTCAAGCACGATGATTTCAATGACCGGGCAATTCTGAGCGAAAATCGTCGCCAGACGCGCCGCAAGGTAATGCGCGTAATTATAGGAGAGCACCACGACGGAAATCGACGGCAGATCCGGCAACGCGAGCGTGACGAGGCGCGCGGCGTATCGATTGAAGGAAAAACGTTCGGCCAGTTCCCGGCCACGTTGGGCTCGCCGCTCGGGATTGATGGGGGGTAACTCTGCGTCTTGAAGGATCGCCGCGCCTATAGCGGGAAGGTCTCCGGGTTCAATAATGCGGTTTCGTTTGTCGCCTTCCTCTGCCAGCTCTGTGAGAAGATCGGGGATCATGCCGTTTCTGGCAAAAGCAACGCACGGGATTCCCGATGCGAGCGCTTCGAGTGCAGCGGAGGGATAAGGGTCTTCTCGTGAGCTTAGAACGAAAAGATCCGATGCGGAGAGAAACGGAGCGACGTCGTCGACCCGGCCCGGAAGATGAAAACGACGCGACGCTGAAGCCGTTTCGAGATCGGTTTGCAGGTTGCATCTCATAGTTGTATCGAGCGCGCCAACCCAGAGAAAATGGATGGGGCGCCGCGCCGTCTGAGGTTCGGATGAGTAGCGCGAGGGCGCGAAGTTCGCGCTTTGCAGCATAAGCCACAGTTGCAGGAACAGATCGAAGCCCTTCCTGCTATCGCCAAAGCCTATTCCAACCACTACGAATGCCTCTGCCTCGATCCCGTAGGCGAGCCGTACGCGCCTTCGGTCCGGTTCCGAGAAGGTGATGTCGTGATAGAGTCCCTGCGGTGCAATCATTGCTTCAGGATACAGGCGGGTCAACTGGGCCCCCGGCACGACCACGGCGTTGGCGAGTTTTCGCGCAAGGTCTAGAGGCTTTTCCAGCCGCATCTGGCTTATCATCCCAGGCAATTCGTGAATGAGCAGGATGAACGGGAGTGCTGCCTTGCAGAGGTCGTCGGCCAGTCTGGTCGATGCCGCGCTGTTCATGATGGCAGCGGTGAAACCCTCGGCTCTGAGAGAATGCAGGCGCTCGATACAGGACGACGTGCCGGGATTCAGAATCTCGACGGTCCCGACCTGACGATAGCGGGAGAGTAGATCGCCACCGCCGAGAAGGACGAACGCGATCTCCAGGCCATGATTGCGCTTGAGGGCCGCGCCCAGGGCAACGAGGAGCATCTGGGCGCCAGCAGGGAAAGCATCATGACCGATCAGAAGCAGGCGCTGCGGAACTAGACGACTCTGAAACCCCGTGATCGCGCGCGCCGTGGCGTTGAGATAGGCCGAGCCAAAATGGACATCAGGCTCGAGATAGGCGCCTTCAGCCCATTCGTTCCAGGCATTGATGCAGACCAGCTTCTCTCTCAAAAAGGGATGGGCATGGGCTTTGGCGATGGTCTCGTTCAGCCAGCGTTCATAGAGACGCGGTGTCGAACCGTGCAGGACGAGGCCGGCTCCCTGTCGCCGCGGATCATTATCCCATGACGGCGTTATCGTGCGTATGAGCGGGAATTCTGGCGTGGGGTCTGACAGTGCCTTGTCGACGAGATCGGCATAATCATAAACCCGAGCCGTCATGTCCTCATCGAGGATATGTAGTTTGTCTTCGATCGGGGTGCAGTTCATCGTAAGCTTGTGCGGTGGAAATTCGATGGCGCCGTCCAGTCCGAAGGCGGCAGGATCATTGTCATCAAAGGCTTGGGCCATGATGAAGAGAGGGTCGAGCCCTTCAGTCTGCCGGAACAGGGCGCGCCATTTTGCGATACGCCGGGTCGCATCTGGAATGGCGCCAGGTCGGTAAAGCATGAAAAGGGGGCGCGAACCGATGTGGATATAGCGCGTGTCCCGCATGTGACGCGCGAGATCCGCGATCAGTGCGTTATCGTCGCCCTCGTGGTAATCTTGCGAGATCAGGACGTCCTGATCTCCGCCATCCCATCTGCGGCTCCAGTTTTCATTGGCCCACATCAGACAGAATGGCAGGTCGATCTCGGGGGCTTGAAGCAGCAGTTCCATGGGGCGATCGAGCAGGCGCGTGCCATTGAACCAATAGTGGTAGAAGATGAAGCCTTCCAGACCGGCTTCGCGTGCCATGCGCGCCTGAGCCCCAAGGGTGGCGAGACTGTCGAGCCTGTAATGGCCAAGGTCCCGCGGGGTGCGTGGCTGATAGTGATCGGCAAAGCGCGGCACACCACGAGCCAGATTGGTCCATTCCGTAAAACCGGTTCCCCACCAGCGATCATTGGCGTCGTTGGGGTGAAATTGCGGCAGGTAATAGGCAAGCACGCGAGCGCGCCGCACCGCCGCTTCGGGCAAGGGTTGGCGCTCTTCATAGAGAGTTCCTGGCTGGGTGCGTCGTCTTACTTCCCTGGCGATGGTTGTCTCGTGCTCAGGAAGGCTGGGGTAAACGCCTGACTCATGTCGATGTGCGAGCCAGTGCAGAAACGGATTGGCATCAGGTTGGTGGCGTAGATAGCGCGTGCGGTAGAAGGCGGGATCGAATGTCTCGAAGGGCCGACGTATCTCGCGATAGCCCTGCACCATATAGTGTTCGACAGGGTCCATGCCTGATGAGGCCACATCGGGATAGCTGCGCAGATAGAATTCGGTGTCGAATTCGGGCATGGGCCGGATGCCGGGCGTCTTTCTGTTAGCCAGATAATGGGCGAGGGCATTCGTGTTGGCAGGCACCTGATTACCCTGACGATACCAGATCGGGTCAAACCAGGGCACAGGACGACGGCCTTCATATTCTCCCCGTAGAATGTAGTGATGCAGCGGGTCTTCGGTTACGTCCCGATAGGTTGCGAGATACCAGAGCGGGTCGAAAAACGGGTTCGGCTTGCGCCCCTCGCGCCAGCCTGTCGTGTGATAATGGAGCAGGGCGCCGCTGCCGATGTCCTGCAGGTCGGGATTGCGTGACAAATAAAACGCCGTATCGAAAAGCCCGGAATGGCCAATTGTTTTCAGGATCGTGGGCATGATCGGCATCTCCGGCGATTCGTTAATAAAACATTAAATACTTTCGCGTGAAACAACCAGATATTGTGTTCAAAGCCGCATAGTTTGCTTTCGTGCTCCGTGCTTCCCGTTCGCTGCGGAGCCGTCGTGACCAATTGCAGGGGCGCGCCGCAAGTGTCATATCTGCTTCCCCGCATTGCCTCGGGTCGCGTCAGCGCGCCTGAATGCAGGCATTGAGGGAGTCGTGATGAGGCGTTCGAGCGATCCGGTTGCACCCTCATGGGGGAGGCCGGTGCTCATGCGAGTTTGAGAGGCCATGCATAATCATTCTGACGCATCTGCGGCTGGGGCAGACGGTGCCGGCGTGACCGAGGCCCCTTGTGGTCAGGGCACCGATGGTGCCGTCACGGCCTTTCACGTAACGCTCGAAGAGGGGCTTACGCTTGAATGCGGCGCCCATATCGCGCCGCTCGATATCGCTTATTGTGCGTATGGCACGCTGTCGCCGAAGCGCGATAACGTCATTCTGGTCTGCCATGCCCTGACAGGCGATCAGTATGTGGCCGAGGCCCATCCGGTTACAGGCAAGCCGGGCTGGTGGAGCCGGGCGGTCGGGCCGGGTAACGCCATCGATACGGATCGCTTCTATGTCATCTGTGTCAATGTGCTCGGCGGTTGCATGGGGTCCTCAGGCCCCAAGACGCTGCGCGGGAATGGTGAGCCCTGGGGCACGGATTTTCCGCCCATCACCATACGGGACATGGTGTTTGCCCAGGCCAAGCTGCTCGATCATCTGGGCATCGGACGCTTGTTCGCGGCAATTGGTGGCTCCATGGGCGGCATGCAGGTGCTGCAATGGGTTGCAAGTTTCCCCGAACGTGTCGGGGCTGCGATGCCTATCGCGACCGCCCCGTTCCATTCGGCGCAGAATATCGCCTTCAACGAGGTCAGTCGCCAGGCGATCTGCGGTGATCCCGATTGGTGTGGGGGGCGTTATTGGGCGCTGGGTACCATTCCGGCCAAGGGCCTCGGCGTGGCCCGTATGATGGCTCATATCACCTATCTTTCCGAAGAAGCCCTGACCCAGAAATTCGGTCGGCGCACGAGGCGCGACGCTGTGGCGTCCCATGAAGTCGCTTCGAAGGGCTCTTCCCTTTTTGGTGAGATCTTCGAGGTTGAAAGTTACCTGCGTCATCAGGGATCGAGCTTCGTGCGGCGCTTCGATGCCAATTCCTATCTCACCATCACCCGTGCCCTCGATTATTTCGATCTGAGCGCCGATTATGATGGCGATCTCTCGGCGCCATTCCGCAACTGCGCAACGCGTTTCTGCATCATTTCCTTCACGTCAGACTGGCTTTTCCCGACCTCGCAATCGCGCCTTCTGGCGCGTGCGCTCAACAAGGCCGGGGTAAACGTGTCTTTTGTCGAGATCGAGAGCGACAGGGGGCATGACGCCTTTCTGCTCGACGAACCCGATCTTGAGCGCACCATGCGTGGATTCATCAATGGTGCGGCCGAGCAGGCCGGTCTCGGAGGCCGTCATGCGTCTTGACCAGCATCTGATTGCTGAGATGATTGCGCCCGGCACGCGTGTTCTGGATGTCGGAAGTGGCGATGGCGCGCTGATCGACCATCTGTTTCGCACGCGCCAATGCGATGCGCGTGGCATCGAAATCGATATGGGCGAGGTGACGCGCTCGGTCGCCCATGGTCTGCCGGTGATGCATGGCGATGCCGATCATGATCTCGCGCATTATTCCGATGACGCGTTCGATTACGTGGTGTTGCAGCGCACGTTGCAGGCGGTCGAAAAACCGCGTGAAGTGTTGAGGCAGATGCTGCGCATCGGGCGCCATGCGATCGTTTCCTTCCCGAATTTCGGGCATTGGCGCCTGAGATTGCAGATTCTGCTCAGTGGCCGCATGCCCATGAATTCGGTCTGGCACACGCCCTGGTACGAAACACCCAATATTCACCCGTGTACCATTCAGGATTTTCTCGAGCTTTGCGAAGCTGAGGGCTATGTCGTCGATCGCTGGCTGGCCGTTGATGAGGCAGGCGAAAGGGCGCCGTGGCGACGCTCGATCAGGTTGGCTAATCTCTTTGGTGAACAGGCTCTTTTCCTGCTGCGTCGCAAATAGCTGCTAATGCGAAGCCATATTTCGATAATTATCGAAATATGGCTTTACTTACGTCATGGGCCATGTTTGCATGATGCCTTCTTTCAGGTTTCCCAACGCCCTGCTTCGACAGGTGAGCGGAGTTTCCATGACCGATATTCTGACTGCGATCGCCGAGCGTCGCTCAGCCAAGCGCTTCGACCCCAGCGTGACCATCTCTGAAGAAGAGCTACGCTCGATCCTCGATGCCGGGCGCAAGGCACCCACGGCGTTCAATATCCAGCATTGGCGCTTTGTCGTGATTTCTGATCCGGCGTTGAGAAAGCAGATACGCGCTGTGTCTTGGGACCAGCCTCAGGTCGAAGAGGCGAGCGCGCTGATCGTTCTTTGCGCGGATTTCAAGGCCTGGGAAAAGAACCCGGCTCGCTACTGGGCCGCTGCCCCTGAGAAAATGCAGACGACCTATGAGGGCATGATCAAGCAGTTCTACAGCGGCAATGAACAGATGCAGCGCGATGAAGGCATCCGGTCCTGTGGCATGGCGGCCTATGCGCTCATGCTGGCGGCGGCTGCCCATGGCTATCAGAGCTGCCCGATGGACGGTTTCGATTTCAACGCCGTAGGCTCGCTCATCAATCTGCCCGACGACCATGAGGTCGTCATGTTCGTCGCGATCGGCAAGAAGGCCGAAGAATACCCGCCTCATGGAGGGCATCTGCCACTGAGCGAGACGATCATCCATAACCGTTTTTCCTGATCAAAGCGTGTCGCCTCGCAGTTTAGTGCGAGGCGCGGCTTTTGTGCCGATCCTGACTATTTTGTCGGTGTATCTGCTTGCGTCCGGGATAGGCTCTGCCTATATGGGGGCCTTCCCGGTCCAGATTTGACTCTGTCGGCGCGGGCGTCTGGTAACGGACGCCTCTTGCGAAGCCTGACTCGTCATTCCCGGATCTTTTCTTTCCCTTGTGACGTCCGGGCCAAGAGGCGTCATCCCGTGAGCTGTGTGCAACATGCATGGCTCGTGCCCGAGGAGGCGCCTTTTCATGACCAGTTTTGCCGATCTTCAGCTTGCTATGCCTATCCAGCGCGCGCTGACAGAGGAGGGGTATACAACCCCGACCCCGATACAGGCCGGATCTATCCCCTATCTGCTTCAGGGCCGCGATCTTCTGGGCCTTGCCCAGACCGGTACCGGCAAGACGGCGGCATTCGCTCTGCCTGCCTTGCATCGTCTTCTGACCCATCCGCGCCCGAACACTGCCAAGGGCGCCCGCGTTCTGGTGTTGGCGCCCACGCGTGAACTCGCGGCCCAGATCGATGACAGCTTCAAGAACTACGCACGCCACATGAAGTTGCGCCATGCCGTAATCTTCGGCGGCGTGGGGCAGGGCCGTCAGGTTGAAGCCATGCGTCGTGGCGTGGATGTGCTGACCGCAGCACCCGGCCGCCTGCTCGACCTGATCGGCCAGGGCCATATCGACCTGCATGATCTCGAAGTGCTCGTGCTCGATGAAGCCGACCGTATGCTCGATATGGGCTTCGTGCGCGACATCAAGCGCATCGTGGCGCTTCTGCCCAAGAACCGCCAGACGGTTCTGTTCTCTGCAACCATGCCCAAGGCGATCGAAGATCTGGCGCATTCGCTGCTTCACGATCCTGCCAAGGTCGAGGTCACGCCGCCATCTTCCACGGTCGATCGTATCCGTCAGGGCGTGATGTTCGTGAAATCGGAAGACAAGCGCGCTGCAACACTCCTGCTGGTGAAAAACCCCAAGGTGCAGCGCGCCGTCGTGTTTACCCTGATGAAGCACGAGGCGAACAGGGTTGCCGATTTCCTCAACGCCGAGGGCATCCGCTCGGAGGCGATCCATGGCAACAAGTCGCAGGGTGCGCGTGAGCGCGCCATGGCGGGCTTCCGTGACGGTTCGGTCAAGGTGCTGGTCGCCACCGATATCGCCGCGCGCGGTATCGATGTCGACGATGTCAGCCACGTCTTCAATTACGATCTTCCCAATGTTGCCGAGAGTTATGTGCACCGTATCGGCCGTACCGCACGTGCGGGCCGCGATGGTTGGGCTGTGTCGTTGTGCGATGCAGAGCAGCGTGCCTGGCTGCGTGACATCGAAAAGCTTATTGGCAAGGCCATTCCGGTCGTGACCGATCATGCCTATCATTCGGAAGAGGCGCAAAACTCCACCATGCGTCCGCCTGTTCTGGGTGGCGGTGGTCGCGGTCGCAACCAGTCACGTGGTGGTGGACAGCGCTCTGGCGGTGGTGGCCGCCCCGGCTCCGGGCCGCGTGGTGGCAATGAGGGCGGTCGTCCTTCGGGTGGGCGTCCCGGCGGGAGCGGTCGTCCGCAGGGGGGCAGACCTTCACGCCCCCGGGCGAAATGAAATGGCGTTTTGCCATCTCTCGTTTTTGACTGCACGGTTGCAAGTGACGCGAGGCGTATAGACTTTGCAAAGCCCTGGGCCTGACAGCCCGGGGCTTTTTCTTGTGAAGGCTGAAGTCTGTTGACTTGTCGTTGCAAGAAAAAGGGATGCTGTGCACACAGATACTATTCACCATGCGGGAGAGATCGGCTCCGGTCATGGAGAAGTAGGGCGCAGTTATTTTCACAAAGGCGTGTAAATAAACCCTTCGCTATTCGATAACCGTCGGAAATGCCTCGAAAAAAAATTAAATAAGCCAAATCCGGTCTGCTATTACCGGTATGTTATGTTTGAACCGGAGTGAGATCACGCGGTTTAGTCTTTGAATGTCGGCAATGGCGCCGCACATTTCGAGGACAGTACGTGTCTCACAACAAAACCATTCTTACCCTCAACTCCGGCTCATCCAGCATCAAGTTCGCCTTGTTCAACGAGGCAAGCGCGTCGGAGCGATTGCTTTCCGGCCTGGTGGAGTACCAATCCGGTGGCGCAGTATTGACGACCCGTACACCGGATGGTGTCAGCAAGCGCGTAGTCATTGAGTCTGGTCGAGACGAGGGTAATGCCCATGGTCAGATGATCCGACACGTGCTGAACTTTATCGAGAGCCACGAGAACGGCGCTCATGTCGCGGCTGTTGGTCATCGCGTGCTGCATAGTGGGCCTTATTTCGATGGGCCTACCCGTATCGATAAGGATGTGATCGACCAACTCGAGGCGCTCATTCCCCTCGGGCCTCTCCATCAGCCGCCGTGTATTGCCCCGATAAAATTGCTGTCAGTACAAAAGCCGGATCTCTTGCAGGTAGCGTGTTTCGACACATCGTTTCACCGTACCATTCCGGCTGTACGGACCCGTCTTCCGCTTCCCGCCGAACTCATCGAGGGTGGTGCGCGCGTCTACGGGTTCCACGGGCTTTCCTATGATTTCATCGCCAGCGAGCTCGAGGCAAGGTTTCCGTCCATCGCACACAAGCGTGTGCTGGTGGCTCATATCGGCAACGGCGCCAGCCTTTGCGCTTTGATGAATGGACGCAGCATTGCGACAACCATGGGGTTGACCGTTCTCGACGGTCTGATGATGGGGACACGGTGCGGCACCATAGACCCGGGTGCGATCCTCTATCTCCTGCAGCAGAAGAACATGTCTCCTAAAGAGGTGCAGGACACGCTCTACTACAAATCCGGCTTGCGCGGTGTCTCGGGTGTCTCGAGCGATATGCGAATCCTGCGTGAAAACGACGCCGATGAGAATGTGCAACTGGCGCTCGACATGTTCGTCGAGCGCTTCGTGCAGCAGGCGGGTGGTCTTGTTGCCCAGATGGGAGGCGTCGATGCCATCGTTTTCACAGGGGGGATAGGCCAGCATGATGCCGCCTTCCGCCGAGCCGTCTGTCATCGATTCAAATGGCTCGATGTCCAGCTTTGCGAGGATGCGAACCTCGCGGGTGGTCCCACGATCAGCCAGCGCTCGGGACGGGTGACGGTTTTGGTCATGCCTGCGGATGAAGAAACAACAATCTTTCGCCAAACAAAAAAAATAATGGAAGGAAGTTACCGGTCATGAGCGAAACAGGCCCGCTTTCCGCGTCGCAACTCGCCCTTTTCGATAAGTGGTGGCACGCTGCAAATTATCTTTCGGTAGCCCAGATCTATCTTCTCGATAATCCACTTCTGCGTGATCCGTTGAAGCTCGAGCATGTGAAGCCACGCCTGCTCGGCCATTTCGGCACGACACCGGGCCTGACACTGCTCTATCTGCATCTCAATCGGATCATCAAGGAGCGTCAGAAGAGCGTGCTCTTCATTGCCGGCCCCGGTCATGGAGCGCCTGGTGTTGTTGCCGCGACTTATCTTGAAGGCACCTATAGCGAATATTTCCCTGAGATTTCGCAGGACGTCGAGGGGCTTGGCCGTCTGGTCAAGCAGTTCTCCTTCCCCGGCGGTATTCCGAGCCATGTGGCCGCGACCACACCTGGCTCGATCCATGAGGGCGGTGAACTCGGCTATTCGGTTTCTCATGCCTATGGTGCTGTACTCGATAACCCTGACCTCATTGTGGCCTGCGTCGTGGGCGATGGCGAGGCGGAAACGGGGCCGCTAGCGACTTCGTGGCACAGCAACAAGTTTCTCGACCCGCGTAACGACGGCGCTGTTCTGCCGATTTTGCATCTTAATGGCTACAAGATCGCCAACCCGACGGTTCTGGCTCGTATTCCCGAGACCGAACTGCTGGACCTGTTCCGTGGCTATGGCTACGAGCCGATCATCGTCAGGGGCAGCGACCCGGATGTGGTGCATCAGGCAATGGCGAAGGCGATGGACACGTGCTTCGACAAGATCGCGGAAATCCAGAAGCGTGCGCGCTCTGAAAATAACGCTGAACGTCCCAGTTGGCCGATGATTATCATGCGCACTCCCAAGGGCTGGACTGGCCCCAAGGAAGTGGACGGCCAGCGTTGCGAAGGCTATTGGCGCTCGCATCAGGTGCCGCTGACCGATCTCGAGAAGCCAGGACATCTGAAGATCCTCGAAGACTGGATGCGCAGCTACAAGCCGGAGACGCTGTTCGACGAGAACGGTCGCCTCCACGCCGAGATTGCAGGGCTCGCCCCGGAGGGCACGCTGCGCATGAGCGATAATCCGCATGCGAATGGTGGACAGTTGCGTCGCCCACTGCGCATGCCGGATATAGAAGGCCACGCGCTTACGGTGCCGTCACCCGGTGCCGTGCAGGGGGAAAGCACCCGCATTCTCGGCTCCTGGCTGCGCGATGTGATGCGCATGAATCTCGAAAGCCGCAATTTCCGCGTGCTGTCACCTGACGAGAACAATTCCAATCGCCTTAATGACGTGCTGGAGGTGACCAACAGGGCGTGGACCGCCGAGACCCGTTCTTACGACGACCATCTGGCACCGGATGGCATGGTCATGGAAATTCTCAGCGAGCACACCATTCAGGGTTGGCTGGAAGGCTATCTGCTGACGGGTCGTCACGGGTTCTTCTCGTGCTACGAGGCCTTTGTCCACCTTGTGGATTCCATGGTCAATCAGCATGCGAAATGGATCAAATCGGCAAAAGAGGTTCAGTGGCGCCGCCCGATCGCCTCGCTCAATTATCTGCTGACCTCGCATGTCTGGCGTCAGGACCATAACGGCTTCAGCCATCAGGATCCGGGCTTCATGGATCATGTGGTGAACAAGAAGGCCGATATCGCCCGTGTGTACCTGCCGCCGGATGCGAATACCCTGCTCTACGTGGCCAAGCACTGCCTGGAAAGCTGGGACCGTATCAATGTGATCGTGGCGGGCAAGCAACCTGAGCATCAGTGGCTCGATATCGATGCGGCGATCGCACATTGCAGTCAGGGTATCGGAATCTGGCAGTGGGCAAGCAACGACAAGGGTTATGACCCCGATCTCGTGATCGCTTCCGCAGGCGATGTTCCGACTGTCGAGGCTCTGGCTGCCGTGCAGCTTCTGCGCGAGCACTCACCCGACCTCAAGGTGCGCTTTGTAAACGTGGTCGATCTGATGACGCTGCAATCGCCTAGCGAGCATCCACACGGCCTCGACGACGTCATGTTCGATAACCTGTTCACCAAGGATAAGCCGGTTCTGTTTGCCTTCCACGGCTATCCGCAGCTGATTCACCGCCTTATCTATCGTCGCAGTAACCGCGCCAATTTCCATGTCCATGGTTTCCGTGAGGAGGGCACCACCACGACACCGTTCGACATGACCGTCCGTAATAGCCTGGACCGTTACCACATTATTCTGAATGCGGTGCGTCGTGTACCGTCGCTTTCGGGCCATGCGGCCTATGTGACACAGATGATCAACGACAAACTCGTGGAGCATAAGCGTTATATCGCCGAGCATGGTCAGGATATGCCCGAGATTCTGAACTGGAAGTGGCAGGGGAACAGGGGCTGATGTCGGAACCGGTTCAACTCGTCCTCGCCGATGTGGACGGAACGCTCGTGACTCAGGGCAAGATCCTGACACCGCGGGCCATCCGCGCCGTTCATGCCCTGAGAGAAAAGGGCATACGGTTTGCCATCACGAGCGGGCGGCCGCCTCGCGGCATGGCGATGCTGATTGAACCTCTGGGGATTGATCTGCCGATCGCTGGTTTCAATGGTGGCGTTCTGGTCCACCCTGACTGGAGTGTCATCGACACCAAGCGGCTCACCCATTCCCAGGTGAAGACGGTACTCGCGATCATCCGCGATCATGGGGCGGACCCCTGGGTCTACACCAGCCAGGACTGGTTCGTGAGTGACCTCGACGCGCCCCATGTCTCGCGAGAGGAATGGACAGTGAAGTTCGCGCCTCGCGTTGATGACGTTTCCCGGCATCTCGACGACGTGGTGAAGATTACCGGGGTGAGCGACGACCGGGAGCTCATGAAAAATCTTGAGCGCGATTTACAGCAGGCTCTGGGAAAAACGGCTTCTGCAGCATGTTCGCAGCCTTACTATGTCGATGTGACCAATCAGGACGCCAATAAGGGTGGGGTTGTTGCAACGCTCGAGACCCTGCTCGATATTCCTGCATCGGCAATGGTGACGATGGGGGATCAGCCTAACGACATGCTCATGTTCGCGAAAAGCGGCATGTCGATTGCCATGGGCCAGGCAAATGACACGGTGAAGGCTGCGGCAACCCATGTCACCACCTCCTGCGAGGAAGAGGGATTTGCGATCGGTCTCGAACGCTACGTGCTTGGAGACGTTACCGCCTGATCTGTCTCACAGAACAGGATAGCGCCCAGTGATCGATCTCTATTATTGGCCGACCCCCAATGGCCACAAGATTACCCTGTTTCTCGAAGAAGCAGGGCTCGACTACCGCATCGTTCCGGTCGATATCGGCAAGGGCGATCAGTTCAAGCCTGAATTCCTCGCCTTATCCCCCAATAACAAGATGCCAGCCATAGTCGATCACGCTCCGGTCGATGGTGGTGCTCCGCTGAGTATTTTTGAATCGGGTGAAATTCTGCTCTACCTTGCGGAAAAGACCGGGCGTTTCCTCTCTTCCGATCCTCGCAGCAAAATCGCGACTCTCGAATGGCTATTCTGGCAGATGGGCGGTTTTGGCCCGATGCTGGGCCAGAATCATCACTTCTCGCTCTATGCCCCAGAGAAAATTCCCTACGCGATCAAGCGTTATCAGGAAGAGACGAAGCGCCTCTACGGGGTGTTGGAGACGCGCCTTAAGGCGCATCCTTTCGTCAGCGGTGAGGAATATGGAATTGCCGATATGGCGACCTATCCCTGGACACGCACATGGAAAGAGCAGGGGGTCGATCTTGAGTCGTTCCCTGCGATCGAGGCGTGGCGCGAGACAATAGAGAGCCGCCCCGCAACGCAACGTGCCCTTGCCAAGGCCGAAGTAGTTAAAGGTTAGAGCTGTTCTCGGCGGTCAGCCATCGTTCTCGCCCCCTAGTCGAGAGGCGAGAACGATGAGATGTGCCATCTTGCCGATGCCCTGCAGGAAGGATCAGTTCAAACAAAATTTGCGAGGCGAGCCGTAACGAATACTCACGGCACTGGTCCAAAGACGTATGAGAGGAACTGAGGTTTGATCTAGCGGCAAGGGATGGCCCACAGAAGTGGACTGAAGAATGAATCCTCTCGTTTAGCCATGAAGTATTTCGCATCGAGACTGATGTGTAGGTCTGCCTCAAGAAACGGTCTTAGTGTTGATGTGTGTATTGGCACCCAGAGGCGCTTGCGTCGTGAATTACGATGGCGTTTCATATCTGGTATAATAAACGTGCTGCGGATGTATGAATAATGAATATCGATCGAAACGTGCTCGAGCAATCTCCATGGATCAGGTCATTGAATGAGAGCGATAGGGAGTTTTTATTTACCAAAGCCAAATTAAAAAAAATGAAGAAAAATGATATAATTCTACGAAAAGGACGCGTGCAGAGGAAACTAATAATACTATTGAGCGGGACGCTTACGCTCAAGAAATATAAATATTCAGGCCAAAGAAATGTATTTATGGTAGTGAGGGACGGGTTCGTTCTTCCGATAAATAAGGTAATACACGAAGAATTATCAGATTTCGACCTTATCTTGAATGAGGACTCATTCTTTGTTGAGATAGAGAGAAGCGATATTCAGGGACTAATGCGAAAGAGTACGTCATTCTGCATGAGTATAATAGAATACATGAATATGGCGTTCAATCTTCAGGAAGAGTTCATTTCCATCCTCAATGGAAGGTCCAATATAAATAAAGTCGCTTGGTCCTTGTACATCGTTTTCGATGGGTATCGTGGAGCGGGGGCGAAAGTGTCCCATATTCCGATAAGCCAGGATATTATTGCTGATAATCTCGGCCTATCAAGGCAAACAGCAAATGAAACATTAGGTATTCTTCAGGAGGGCGGAATAATATCTGTTAGTAGGTCCAATATAAAATTAATTGACCGCGCCAAGCTTGAGATGATGATCCATGAAGAATTTCATTGAACGTCACTCCGCTATGCTCAAAGTAAAGCGACGTTGAAAATTGGCGATCTCGAAAATCAGAACGGCCGCGCAGAGCCCAGCGGGATGATATATAAAAGGGAACCTTTAAATAACTTTTCCTCATATATTGATCGTACAGTAAGTGTCTTGTCTATTATAGTATTGTAATACTTTCATATATCTATGACTTTCCGAAATATATTTCCAATAAATTATTTTATGCATAAAAACACAAAAAAGATATTAACATCTTCTGATTTGTACATAAATATCATTATAGACAGTTGAGTGTCGGAATTTCGACAGACACTGAAATCAGCATCGTTACTCTCGCACAAGATGTCTCCAGTGAGATGAATAATCCCTCCATCCTGGGATAAGGGCGAGAAGAATGAGCGTTACTCAGAATATCCGAAACGGCGGAAGCTATTCTGTAAATGGAGGAAAACTATCCCTCTATATCGATTCCGGTTATTTATTTGACTCCGGGACGAATATAACTCAGGGATACGCTTCGGCCAGTTTTGGCAGTAGTGGTGGCGAGTTAGATGTTAGTGTAAATTCAGGAATTTTCTCAGGATTTAGCGGTAGCAAAACGTTCAATCTGGTGCTTAACGGGCCCGTTCCCGCTAATTTCGTCATAAATTTCGATTTAGCCGGGCTTGTCGTACTGAGATTCGCGAATTCCTTTTCGCAAGTTACAGCCAGGTTCAATGGATGGAATACCGGAGTAAAAGTCTGGGTTAGCGGGGGAGCATTTTTATCTTATTCAAGTGTCACAGTAAATATTGTAATTCCAGGCAATCCATTCAATTTGCCAGCCTATATTCCGACTGATGTCCCCATCAGTCTGACGGGGCAGGGGCAGATTTGCTACCTTGCGGGCACGGAAATCGATACCCCTGCCGGAAAGGTAAAAGTCGAAGAAATCTCTGCCGGGGACAAGATATTCATTATCGATAAAGGTATAAAGAAGGAAGGGAGTGTTATATGGGCTGGTTCAAAAAAAATCAATGCTCGCAGTGAATCAGATTACCCGATCGTAATCAAGAAGAGTGCTATCAGCGATGAGGTTCCATATAAGGATCTATATGTAACTCAAGAACATTGCCTTTATATCGAAGGCAATTTTATCCCAGCCAGAATGCTGGTTAACAACCGATCTATCTTTTTGGAAAAAAGAGATGAGTTCGAAATCTACCATGTGGAAACCGAAAATCATTCCGTAATATTGGCGGATGGTCTGGAATCCGAAACATATCTGGATACTGGCAACAGGACTTCATTCGCTGCGCGTGGAAGAACGACGCTGGATGGTAGTTTCACGCATTCTGCCGTCAAGACCTGGGATCAGGATGCCGCCGCACCTCTGGATGTCTCTGAGGCTGTGGTGAGACCGCTTTATGAAACGATCTTGAACCGGGCGATAGGGCAGGGATTATGTGAGGTAGACCAGAGTAAAAAATTCTCGTCTGATCCGGATATCAAATTGATCAGGTCGGATGGGACGGAACTGGAATTTCTAAGAAAAGCCGGTGATCGTTACGTATACCGTGTGCCAGTGTCGACTGACCGACTATGGTTGTGCTCGCGGACGGGCAAGCCGAGTGATTTTATAGGACCGTACCTTGATGATCGCAGGGATCTCGGTCTTCTCGTGGGATCAATAGATTTGTATAAGGATTGCGAAACTGTCCCCATCAGTAATCATCTGGAAGAGGCATCCTTGTCGGGCTGGCATCCCCGCGAGGCATCGACCTTGCGATGGACTGCGGGAATGGCAGAGCTTAATCTGGAAGATCAAGTATCCAGCAATCAGAGCGTGATCGCCATAGAAGTAAAAAATGCGAATCAGGGAAACAATTTTCGCATACAATAAACAAAATAGGTAATTATGTATAAATCTGTTCATCTTCCTAATGGAACGCATGCTCACTCCTGGACGCGCGAGGGATCCTCGCGCGCAATTATCGTTCAGCACGGTCTTGGAGAGCATGCATTAGAGTATCTTTCGAAGCATAACCGTATCATTAGTCGATTTTTAGATCGTGGATTGAATGTATATGCTGTCGATTTTGACAGTCATGATGAAAACGATCACGACTTGTATGTTTCTGATCTGACCAAGAGTATCGAAAATCATTTTTATCTGGTCAAACACGTTTTCGGCATAGAGAAAAAGCCGATCTATCTTTTCGGTCATTCCCTTGGGGGACTCGTTACAGTCATCAATTCAATATTTTTTCGTAATAACATTTCAGGTATCGTACTAAGCAGCCCCATGTTGGGGGTTGATTTGCTCTCCTGCCTTGCTCCTATGTTAAGGTTTGTTTCGAGGTTATCTCCGAAGATGACGATATTCAGCATAGACAGGAAGGATCTTACAAATAAAAACACTGGAAAGTACAAAAAAGAGGTAATAATAAAAGTTCCGGCTAGGTTTGCGGCATCAATATTGATTCATTGTAGGAACGCGAGAGACATTTTTCATAAATTCGAAGCCCCTGTTTTGATTGTGCATGGAGCCAGTGATTCTGTGACCAATCCTAAATTCAGCAAGATGTTCTTCGATAAAATAAGAAGCAAATCGAAAAAAATAACTATTTATAGCGGCGAAAAACACGAGATGATCGACGACGCGAACGGCGAAAAAATAATAAACGACGTAACATCATGGATACTGTCTGAGAAAAAATCACAGTCCCTATAATCGATGAGTCTTCAAACTCCCTGCGATATCCAGTTCTGGTTTGCGAAGTTGGACGCGAGTGGTTGATCCTGAAGATGGCGATTGCGGCGAGGTAGACGGTGAAGAAGAAAACGGTCTGGCATCCGCCGCCTAGCGCCGCACTGTCAGATTGTGAGCCATTCGAATATGATCTCAACATGATTGCGGTGCCGGTATTGGCACCTGTCATAGCTGTGCGGCTTTATGCGAGATTTCCGTTCCGGAGTGCATGCGCCGATCCCTTTCTGCTTCATCGCGTCCTTTAACCGACCGAAGGCGTCTTCGTGATCGTCCAGGATCCACTTCGTAGCAGGAAGACTGTCCAGCTGAGCGGCAGCGCAGGTGCAATCGGTGATGTTGACTGCCCCGACTGGGAAGGTGAATGAACTTTGCGATTACTGTCTGTAATTGTAGGCAGCTTCGTTTTGACGCAGACTTTTTTTCGTCCAACCAGGCGATCTGAATCCTACGGGCAGGCGACCATTACTGCTCTATAGAGACCGGCTGCAGATGGGCCATCTACTCTTCCATCAGCGAACGCAAATCACTCATGGTCAGTCTCCTTGATGAGCTTGAGGCAGATTTTTACAGATGGAACAATCGAGCCTGAAACTACTGTTTCCGGTTGTCCGTGTGCTCGGTGTTGGCTTGAGCCCAAAGTGGATTTCCCAGGGCAACCTGTGTCGGGCTGGCTAGGACATTAATCCCCGACACGAAGTTTCCCGGCGTTTTTTCGGGCAGCATTTGCTGTGAGGCTTGCAGTCGTTCGTTAGTCGGGGCCTGACGTAGGCTCTCAAGACACCCACATACCGTAGATCTATCGCCTCCCTCGTCGCGCTGACGAGGGAGGGAGACTTAGGGCACGTACCTTACCAGACGGTGAAGCCGCCATCGACGCTGACGATCGAGCCGGTCATCAGGCTGGCTGCGTCCGAGGCAAGGAACTGCACGACCGAGGCTACTTCCTCTGGCTGTCCCACGCGGCCCATCGGCGTACCGTCGATCCAGCGATCGTAGAGCGCGGGTTTCTGCATACCGAAGCGCGTCAGAGTGGTCTCGATATAGGTCGGGGCTACGGCGTTGGCGCGAATGCCGTGCTGTGCCCACTCGGCCGCGATCGACCGGATATATTGATGGACACCCGCTTTGGACGCGTTGTAGGCCGCCTGTTCCTGCGGGCGGTTAACGATCAGACCCGACATCGAGCCAATGGCGACGATCGCGCCGCTTTTCTGCTTGATCATGACCTTACCGACGGCCTGACAGCAGCGGAACACGCCATTCAGATTGACGTTGATCTGTTTGAGCCACTGGTCTTCGGTCATATCCTCGGCCTTGACCTCGGAAATGCACATGCCGGCATTGGCAACCATGATGTCGAGCTTGCCGTGCTTTGCAACGATGGTGTCGACCGCCTGTGTAACACTGGCTTCCGATGTGACATCCATCGCCACGCTGCAAGCCTTCAGGCCCTGATCGGTCAGGCTCTTGGCGGATTCAGCGGCCTTGGCGCCGTCGAGATCGGCGATAACCACATGGGCGCCGGCTTCTGCCAACGCGGTGGCGCAGCACAGGCCGATATTCTGGGCGCCGCCGGTGATGACAGCGATACGACCGTCGAGGCGCAGTTTTTCCATATACATAGGAAGATACTTTCTTGTTAACCGGCGAGACGGTGGCGCATGAGCTTTGTCAGCGCCATCCCTCTTGCGTCGAAGAGATGACAATTTTCAGAGAGGAGACGCAGGCGAACGCTGCTGTCGATTTCGCCGCCATGGTCGCCATCGGTCTGCACGATAATCACTGCTCCGTCGGGCATTGCGACGTGCAAGAGCGTCAGCGCCCCAAGGCGCTCGACCATGCGGATGACGCCTTCGATCTGTCCGTTCGGATCAAGCACGATATGCTCGGGGCGCACACCCAGCGTCATGGCTTCCGCCGAGGCGCTGTCGCCCGGCAGGACCGGCACGATAACGGGATCGCCATGATCGGGCGCCACCGCAATGCCGTTCTCACTGACGGCGCGCACGGTCACGGGGAGGAAATTCATCGGGGGCGACCCGATGAAGCGGGCGACGAAGAGATTGCGCGGATGGTGATAAAGTTCGAGTGGTGAGCCGACTTGCTCGACGACGCCCTTTTGCAGCACGACAATCTTGTCGGCCATGGTCATGGCTTCGACCTGATCGTGAGTCACATAGATGGTCGTGGCCTTGAGGCGGCGATGTAGCGTGGCGAGTTCGACACGCATCTGCCCGCGCAGGGCTGCGTCGAGATTCGATAGGGGTTCATCAAACAGGAACACCTTTGGGTTACGCACGATGGCACGCCCAATCGCCACGCGCTGTCTCTGGCCACCTGAAAGCTGACCGGGCTTGTGCTTGAGATAGGAATCGAGCTGAAGCGTTTTCGCGACATCGGTTATTTTCTGACGTCGCTCAGCCTCCGGCATTCCGGCCAGCTTCAGCCCGAATTCCATGTTCTGGTAGACGTTCATATGCGGGTAGAGCGCATAGGACTGAAAGACCATGGCAAGGCCACGCTTGGCAGGCTCGACGTCATTGACGCGCTTGCCGTCGATCATCAGATCGCCGCCCGAAATTTCTTCGAGCCCGGCGATCATGCGCAGTAAGGTTGATTTGCCGCATCCCGAGGGGCCAACGAAAACGACGAATTCTTCGTCATTGATGTCGAGCGAAACGCCCTTGATGATTTCTTCCGCGTGATAGGTTTTGCGGATATCGCGCAGTTCAACTTTGGCCATGGGTCACTCCAGGAGTGCGTGAGAGGCGGGCAATAAGGGTCATTTCACAGCGCCGAAGGTCAGGCCACGGACGAGCTGCTTCTGGCTGAACCAGCCGAAAACCAGGATCGGTGCGACAGCGAGCGTCGATGCGGCAGAGAGCTTGGCGAAAAACAGCCCCTCGGGTGACGAAAAGGAAGCGATGAAGCTCGCCAGTGGCGCCGCATTGGACGAGGTCAGATTGAGCGACCAGAAAGCCTCGTTCCAGCACAGGATGAGCGAGAGCAGAGCGGTTGAGGCGATGCCGGGCAAGGCGAGGGGCAGAAGCACCACGCTGATTTCCTGCCAGCGATTGGCGCCGTCCATCCGGCCAGCCTCAAGGATCGGCACAGGGACCTCCTTGAAGAAGGTGTAGAGCATCCAGACGATAATCGGCAGATTGGTCAGCAGATTGATAATGGCCAGACCGATGACCGTATCGAGCAGACCCGTCGATTTGGCAATCAGATAGACCGGCACCAGCACGCCGACCGGCGGCAACATGCGCGTCGAGAGCATCCAGAGCAGCGTGCCACGTGTGCGTTTGCCGGGGTAAAACGCCATGGAGTAGGCCGCAGGAACGCCCAGAAGCAGCGCGCCACCTGTGGCGAGTACCGACATAAACACAGTGTTGAACGTGAAGTGCCAGTAATTCTCCTGGGCGAATACGTCGTGATAGCTCTGGAGCGTTGGGTGGAAAATGAGATGTGGCGGTGTCGAGATGGCATCCATCTCGCTTTTGAAGCCCGTCAGCACCATCCAGAAGATTGGAAAGAAGATCCAGAGCGCCACCGCCCAGCCGATGAGGCCGAGGGCGATTTTGGGCAGGCGTTTCGTGTTGCTTGCCATGATCTTATGCCTCCAGATTGCGGGCAACCGCACGAACGAGGAAGGCCGCGATGATGTTGGCGATGATAATCGCAATCACGCCGCCAGCCGACGCACCGCCGATATCGAATTGCTGCAATGCGCGAGAGAAGATCAGGAAGGCGAGATTGGTCGAGGCAACGCCGGGCCCGCCGGACGTCGTGACCGAAATTTCGGCAAACACGGTCAGGAGATAGATCGTCTCGATCATGACCACGACTGTAATCGCGCGGCTCAGATGCGGCAGGATGATATAGCGGAACCGCGCAATCGGTCCGGCGCCATCCATGCGTGCAGCTTCCTTCTGCTCATGATCGAGCGACTGCACTGCGGTCAGAAGAATGAGCACGGCGAAGGGTAGCCACTCCCACGCGACAATCATCATGACTGTCTGCATCGGGTAATGGGCGAGCCAGTCTATGGGTTGAAGCCCGACAGCCCGCATCATGGCGCTATACACCCCATATATCGGGTGTAGCATCAGGTTCTTCCAGAGAAGGGCCGAGACGGTTGGCATCACGAAAAATGGCGAGATGACCAGCACGCGCGCGATGCCGCGCCCCCAGAAATCCTGGTCGTAAAGGACAGCGAGCAAAATACCGCCGCCTACGCTGACGACCAGCACGCCCAGAACGAGCAGGACCGTATTGAGAAGGGCATAAAGAAAATCGGGGTCGGTCAGCAGATAGACGTAATTACTGAATCCGGCGAACCCCTTGAGCGTGGGGTCGACAAGATTGTAGTTCTGGAACGAATACCAAAGCGTCAGAACGAGCGGGAGCAAAGACCAGATCAGTAGAATAATCACGGCAGGGGAGAGAAAAGCTCCTGCGCCCGATTTACGTTTCACCCGTTCCGGTGAGGCAATGACGGCTTCCATAGGCGAGCTCCGCAGGCGGCTTGCCGCCTGTACTGGCTGTGAAGGAAAACTCTGGTGAAAGACACAGGACGACCGTGACTGGAGGGCGTCCCGGAGATGAGAAGGGCGTTCAGGCAGAAAGCGCTTCACGCATCAGGGCGCGATGACGCAGTTGCTCCTCATGCATGGACTGGAACACGGCGAATTTCGCGTTGTGATAGCGCTTAGTGCGTCCATCGGGCGCAACTTCCGCCCCGACGCGAGCCATTTGCGACATGGCACTACGCATGTCGTCATACGCGCCCCCCGCGACGGCACCGAGAATGGCCGAACCGAGGAGTACGGCATCGGTTTCCTGAGGCAGCATGATGCGACAGCCAGTGGCGTTGGCATGTTCGCGCAGGAAGACGGGGTTTTTCGTCCCGCCACCGGTCGCGAAAATGGTGTCTATCGCATAACCCTTCTCATTGAGGGCGCGGATGATATCGCGTGTGCCATAGGCCAAGGCCTGAATGGTGCCGAGATAGAGTTTGGCGAGATCATCGATCGTTGCCGAAAGGCTCAAGCCGCTCACCATGCCCTTTAGCGTGGGGTCGGCATGCGGCGAACGGTTGCCATGAAAATCGGGCAGCACATGGAACTCAGCCGTCAGTGTGCCGGGCAGGGCGTCTTTTTCCAGCTCGGCGAGGCGCTCATTCAGTAATTCATAAATCGTGCGGCCTTCTGCCTTCGCCTTTTCGGCCAAAGCCGGGCCCTGCGCATGGGTCGTGATCACGAAATCGACCAACGAGCCGACCGCCGATTGACCTGCCTCGTTCAGCCACATGCCGGGCAGCATGGCTTCCGAATAGGGGCCCCAGATGCCGTCGACATAACGGGCATCACGCGACACGGCCATGTGGCAGCTTGACGTGCCGCCAATCAAGGCGAGGCTGCGATCGAGCGCAGCGTCATCGAGCGTCTCTCCCGATGCGGCGCCGAGAACGCCGATCCCACCCGCATGGGCATCGATTGCCGAGACACCCACCGGGATACCGGCTTCGAGCCCGAGTTCGCGGGCGGCAACATCGCTCAGCCCATTGCCGACGGCTTCGCCAAGGGAACGCACCGTGTCACCGATACGGCGATATTTCTCCTCGACCAGTTCCTCGAGGCCGATCGCGGCGAAATAGCTGTCGTCCCAACCGTTGTCGTGGGCGAGATAGGTCCATTTGCACACAGTCGAACAGCAACTGCGTGACTCGGCGCCGGTAGCACGCCAGGTTAGATAATCAGGGAGATCGAAGAAATACCCGGCCTTTGCAAAGGTCTCGGGCATGTTGCGCTTGAGCCAGAGGAGTTTGGGCGTTTCCATTTCGGGCGATATGGTGCCGCCGACGTAACGCAGCACATCGTATTTACCCGCATTGATGTCGTCGGCCTCTTTCATGGCGCGATGATCGGCCCAGAGGATCACGTCCTGCTCGGCCGCGCCTTTCGGGTCGACGGAGAGGGGCTTTCCTTCGCGGTCGAGCACGACGAGCGAACAGGTCGCATCGAAACCGATACCCCGAACAACCGGGGATCGGTCGGCAATCTCTTCCATGGCAGAACGCACACATTTGCAGATCGCGGCCCATATATCCGTGGAGGATTGCTGAATGAAATCAGCCTGAGGGCGCCAGGTCTGAGTCGCGATTACACAGGAAGCAAGCTTCTGTCCGGTCAGGGAAAACACACCAGCGCGCGCGCTGCCTGTCCCGACATCCACGCCAATCACAACTTCCATGGGAACTCATCCAAACTCTTACGAAGTTGTCATATTCCCACTCAGCTTCTGGGATGCAATTCACCAATGCGTGTGATCTGTCTCAATCTGTATGAGATATCGCACAAAAAAACCCGGCATCTTGGGATGCCGGGTTTTGTCGCCTTCAGAAGCCTGGAGCGATCAGAAGTTCACACCAGCCTGAACGAAGACGTTACGGCCCATGACGAGGTTACCGTACTGGTAAACGTTGGTGTTTGTTCCGCCGTCGACGACATAGGGCGGCTTCTTATCAAACAGGTTGCGCACACCAGTCTGGAAGTTCCAGCGGTTCAGCTGATAGGCCAGCGTGATGTCGTGGGTGAAGATGCCGGGTGTTTTATAACGGCCCACGGATCCCTTCACGAGGTCGGCAGACTGATTATTCCAGACCATGCCGCCTGTGTAGCTCATCATGTAGATGAAGCTGAAATCGTCATGGCGCCATGTTGCCGTCGCGTAGTCACGCACGCGGGGCTGACCCGTCTGATTATTATAGAGCAGACGACCGTCGTAATTGTACCACTGACCACCCGGCACATATTGCTGCTGATAGCTGACCAGCTGCTGAAAGTTGTTGCTCAGGTTCAGGCGGTCATGACGGGTGATACGGAAGGTGTAATCCAGATCGAAGTCGATACCGCTTGTATGCAGGCCGCCCAGATTTTCGTACATCGCCGTAGCTGTCTGGATCTGCTGGGTCTGAGCATTACGCACGATGGCCGAGCAATAGCCGGTATTTGCGCCCGTATAGCACTGATCGAGCAGATACTGTGTGCCGATGACACTGATCATGTTTTTGAGTGTGTAATGCCAGTACTCGACCGAAAGCGAGAGACCTGGGACCCAGTGCGGTGTCAGCACAGTACCAAATGTGTAGGTGCGACCGGTCTCAGGCTTGACCTGAGAGTTGCCGCCCTGGAGGGTCGGCACCTGGGCCGAATTGCGCATCTCGAAACCCGAGCCTATGCCCTGGCGGGCGCAGGTGGCTGCAACGGTCGGCGAGGATGCACCATAGCTGGCGACCTGCGAGCAAGGATCATACGCGGTTACATAGCTCAGCTGCTGACCGCCGAAGAGCTCGAAGATGTTTGGCTGACGATAGGAAGTACCCAGAGTTCCACGAAAACGAATATCGCGGTTGGGCGCCCAGTTGATGGCGACCTTCCAGTTCTTGGCGGAGCCAAAGGTGTTGTAGGACGAATAACGGCCCTGAGCGTCGATCGTCAGATCCTTCGCAAGGAAGGCGTTCTTCAGCAGATTCAGCTTACCTTCGAGATAGCCCTCGGAAACATTGAAACCGCCGCCTGTATAGGCTTGGGTGTTAGTCAGTGTTAGACCCTGCGCGACCAGAGGATCGGGGCTATCGCTCATCTGCTCGCTGCGGTGTTCCATCCCAAGGGCGATACCAAGCTCGCCGCCGTTTTTCCAAGGCATCGAAACGACATGGTTGTTATGCACACGGAAGTTGGTGTCGCGGAACTGATACTGAATGTTCTCGACAGTGGTGTAATTGGTATAGGCAGCGCCCTGCGGCGTCAGCTTGCCGAACGGTGAGGAAAGTTCGCAACCTGCCGATGCCTGACATACGCTCGGATCATAGGCGAGGCTGGTGTCCGGGTTGCCGGGATCGGTTGCGCGCAGACCCCAGGTGTTGAGCAGGTTGGCGTAGTTGCCAATGTTGAGACTGCGAACGTTTTCACGGTTTACACCATAGGTGTAGGACGCATCGTACATCCATCCATGGGTAATTTCGCCCTTTGCGCCGAATATGCCGGTAACGGTGTCTGACGCGCGTTCATAACGGCGGGGCCCCCATTCGCCCATGCGACGATAGACAGTCGTGTCCTCACCGAACGGGTTGCCGGGATAATCGCCCGGTACATTGACTGCGTTGGGAAGTGTGCTGGGCGGGATCGAGCCTGTCATGGGCTCGGGTGCCATGAAGCTGTTGGTCGTGCGGTGGCTGTAAAGCACGTTTGCATAGACGGTCAGATGCTTGTTCACATCGTAATGTGCATCACCTGAAAGCGAAGAATCCTGATAATTGTTGGTGAGGCTGGTATCGCGATTGAAGGGATAACGATCCGCTTTTGTAAATGGCACGACCGTCTGGCCATTGTCATGCGTTGTGTAGCCCTTACCGTTGCCGCTATCCGGATAAAACACTCCGTTAGTGCTGTAGGACGAGCCGTAAGTGGGTTGGCCCGAAACCGGGTTCGTCAGGGCGACCGGGTTGGCCCAGGCACGATTACGCTGCATGACGCCTGTCGAGGTCAGGTACTGACCGAACAGGGTGATGTTGCCTTTGCCATGGTCGAAGTTCCAGCCTTTGAAAGCCGAAAGCATGCCTTCGGGGGCATCGCCATATTGCGAGATGCTGCCGCGCATCGTGATGTTGCCGGTGTTCACATCGTGACGCATCTTGATGTTGATGACACCGGAAACGGCATCGGCACCGTATAGCTCGGAGCCGCCGTCCTTAAGGATTTCAACACTCGCAACCTGTTGAAGCGGGATGGAGTTGAGATCGACGCAATTCGAATTGCCGTTGATGGTCGTGCGTTTGCCGTCGATCAACACCAGCACGCGGTTGGTACCGAGGTTGCGAAGATCAGTACAAGAGACACCGCCTCCGCCATTTGTGACGGCGTTCGTCGTCGCGCTGGAACCAACCGACGGAAGGCGCATGAAGTAGTCGCTCAGATTGTTAACGCCTGTCTGGGCGATCTGCTTGGCGGTGATGATCTGGACCGGGTTTGCGTTGGTGTTGTTCGACGTGCTGAGTGCCGAACCCACGACCGTGATGCTTTCATTTCCCGCAGGAGCGGGGCCAGGGAGGCTTTGCAAAGCGCTGCGTCGCATGCGCACCGGCGTTGCAGCCGAAACCGCAGCGGGTGTTGAGCTCGCTACCGCGGCTTTCGTCGCTGCATGGGCGCTGCGCTTGGTGGCGGTCTTGTGTGCCGCCTTCTGCGTCGTGGTCGTGTTTGTGGCTGCCTGAGCGGTAACGCTTACACCGGCAAGAATGGTCGCACCGAGCAGCAACGAGGCATGGCGGAGGCGAATGCGGGAAATGGCCATTGGTCACTTTCGCGAAAGGAAATGATGGCGGAAGGAACGCCGAATTGCCCCCGAGATGGCACAACGTGATTGAGGGTTTCAATAACGTAATGTGACGTCACGCATGGTAATTGTGACATTTTCATTGCGATGTGTTCCTCATGCAACAGGAAGTTGCATGGGTAATGTTATAAAAATTTAAAAACCCGCCCTTCGGGGGAATTTTATTGCGCGACTACTCTTGACCCGAAGATCACAGGAACTTTACAACGGCTCACCTCGCGAAATCGCGAGCAGAAACACAGCCCCTAGTGAGCCGCCATGTCTCTTCATCCTGTCGTTGCTTCCGTCACCGAGCGCATTATTGAGCGCTCCGCCGTGTCGCGGCGCCGTTACCTTGCCTTGATGGAGCGCAATCGTCAGAAGGGCATTTCACGCCCGCGTCTGGCCTGCGGCAATCTGGCGCATGCCCTTGCGGCTTCAGGGGAGGACAAGGCACGTCTCATGCGCGGGGGTGGCGTCAATCTGGGCGTGATCACCAGCTATAATGACATGCTGTCGGCGCATCAGCCTTATGCGCGTTACCCCGATCAGATGAAGCTCTACGCGCGCGAGCTTGGCGCTACCGTACAGGTGGCGGGCGGCGTGCCCGCAATGTGCGATGGCGTCACGCAGGGGCAGGAGGGCATGGAGCTCTCGCTGCTGTCTCGCGACAATATCGCCATGGGCACGGCCATCGGCCTGAGCCACGGCATGTTCGAGGGCGTGGCGCTTCTGGGCATCTGCGACAAGATTGTGCCCGGTCTGCTCATGGGGGCTTTGCGCTTCGGTCATCTGCCTGCACTGCTCGTACCTGCCGGACCGATGACCTCGGGTCTGCCCAATAAGGAGAAGCAGCGTGTTCGTCAGCTTTATGCCGAGGGTAAGGTGGATTCCAGCGCCTTGATGGAGGCGGAAGCCGCCTCCTATCATAGCGCAGGCACCTGCACCTTCTACGGCACGGCCAACACCAACCAGATGATGGTCGAGTTGATGGGGCTGATGCTTCCTGATTCCGCCTTCTGGAACCCGAATAGCCGCATCCGTCAGGCACTCAACCGCAAGGCCGTTCAGCGTCTGGTCGAAATTGCGCGACCGGGTGACGATCACCGTCCGCTGGCCCAGCTCGTGGATGAGAAGGCGATCGTCAACGCGGCGGTTGGGCTCCTCGCGACGGGTGGCTCGACCAATCACGCTATTCATCTTCCGGCAATTGCGCGCGCTGCGGGCATCTGCATCGACTGGAGCGATCTCGACACGCTCTCCGCAGCCGTGCCCTTGCTGACCCGCGCCTATCCGAATGGTTCGGCTGACGTGAATGCCATGCAGGAGGCGGGCGGGTTGCCGACCCTCATCGCCGCGCTCTGCGATGGTGGCATGCTGCATCAGGATATCCTCACCGTCTCCAAGGGCGGGTTCGCCGATTACGCCTGCCGCGCCCGTCTCGAAGGCGAGGCCCTGCTCTACAGTGCGGCCCGTGCGTCTGCAGATCGTGGCGTGTTGCGCGACACGAAAGACCCGTTCCGCAAGGATGGTGGCATGCGCCTCGTTCAGGGTTCGCTGGGAAGGGGTATCTACAAGACCAGCGCCGTCGATGACGATCGTCAGACCATCGAGGCCCCGGCTGCCGTGTTCCACACGCAGGAAGACGTCATCAGTGCCTTCAAGGCCGGAAAGCTCAATCGCGATGTAATCGTGGTCGTGCGTTTTCAGGGTCCTGACGCCAATGGTATGCCCGAGCTGCATCGCCTGACCCCGACCCTCGCCGTGTTGCAGGACAAGGGCTATCGCGTGGCGCTGCTGACCGACGGGCGCATGTCTGGCGCAAGCGGCAAGGTGCCTGCGGCTATTCATATCTGCCCCGAGGCACAGTCAGGCGGCCCGATTGCCTGCATTGAGGATGGCGATATCCTGCGCATCTGCGCCCAGCGGGGCGAGATTGAAGCCTTGGTCGATCCTGCGATATGGGAAGCGCGCAAGCCTGCGCAGCCGCCACTGGCAGGGGCAGGCACGGGGCGCGAACTGTTCGCCCTCATGCGCAGCCGCTCCGACAGTGCGGAAAAAGGGGGATCGGCCATGCTCGCGGCCATGGAAGACGTGATGGATAGTCACGGCGCGGAACTCGATAAGGAAGATATTCATGCTCGACACGACAATGCTGGACGCTGTGATGACCAAATGTCCGGTCATTCCGGTTCTGGTCATCCCGGATCTGTCACTGGCGCGCCCGATCGCGCAGGCGCTGGTCGCGGGCGGGTTGACCACGCTTGAAGTGACCTTGCGCACCGATTGTGCGCTTGAGGCCATCCGCGAGATGTCGAAGGTGGAAGGCGCTCATGTCGGCGCCGGCACCGTGCTGAATGGTGACGATCTGTCGCGCGCCGTCGATGCGGGCGCGCAGTTCATCGTCAGCCCGGGCCTTACGCCTGAGGTGGCCGCGGCCGCGCAGCGCCATGACGTGCCGCTTCTGCCGGGTGTGGCCAATGCGGGTGACATCATGCGCGGTCTCGATATGGGGCTGAGCCGTTTCAAGTTCTTTCCTGCCATGGCCAATGGCGGTTTGCCCGCGCTGAAGGCGCTGGCCTCTGTTTTCGGTAAAGTGCGTTTTTGTCCGACGGGCGGTATCAGTGAAGACAATGCCGCCGAATGGCTGGCTGAATCGGCAGTGAGCTGTGTCGGCGGTTCATGGCTGACGAGCGGTCCATTCGATGCCGGTGCAATTGAATCGCGCGCTCATCGGGCCTCCCATCTCGGCCGCTGAACCGAAAACAACGCTGGGCTGCAAGCATGACGCTCGTCAGACAGGGCGTGGCGCAACAAGGGGAGGGAAGACGGTCGAGCTGATCTCTTTTCCCATCCCTCTAGTGCGAGTTTTCTGACGAGTAAGATAAGTTTTATCCATGTGTCGATTGCAACGACGCGCGGAATCGCCGAATAAAGTTTCATGTCTCAGAAGAGTGCCCTTGCAGAGTTTCATGGTGGTGAAGCGCGCCCATGACCAAACAGGGGCGTTCCTATTTTGGATTGGCCGGGGTCATCGTTCTCGCGATGACGACCGAGCTTAACGAACAGGTCTCGTCACAATCCCTGCCCGATATTCTCGGTGGCCTTGGCCTCAGCCACGATGCCGGAACGTGGTTCAACAGCCTGTATCTCTCGGCAGAAATTTTCGGCATGTCGCTTGCGCCGTGGCTTGCGCTGACCTTTGTCGTGCGGCGATTTGCGATCTGCGTTGCCCTGACTGCGAGCCTGTCCGCCTCGCTCATTCCTTTTACCGATAATCTGACACTGCTTTACGGCCTGCGTATCGTTGAAGGTCTCGCCGGGGGCTTTGCTATCCCTCTTGTGCTGATGATCGCACTGCGTGTTCTGGCGCCGCCAATCCGGCTCTACGGGCTCGCTGCTTATTCGCTGACAGCCACGTTTTTCCCCAATCTGAGTACGGCTCTTGCTGGCCTCTGGACAGATCTGGTCGATTGGCGATTCGTGTTCTGGCAGGCTGTGCCGTTCGGCAGTCTGGCCATTTCGCTACTCTGGTATGGGCTACCAGCTGAAAAACCCAACTACAGACGTTTCAGTTATTTCGACTGGAAAGGCGCCTTCCTCATCCTGTTCGGATTCGGGTCGTTTTCGACCATGCTGCAGCAGGGCGACCGTTTTGACTGGTTCAATTCACCCGCTATCTGCGTGTTGGCGCTTGTCGCTCTGATCTGCCTGCCTTTGCTGGTTTATAATGAATGGAACCAGCATACGCCGCTTTTCCGCTTCCAGCTTCTGGGCAGACGGAATTTTGCCTATGGCGCCTCGACATTGCTGATTTTTCTGGTGGTCTCGCTTGCGTCATCCACGCTGCCCGCGAGTTTTTTGCAGGAGGTGGCCGGTTACCGACCCGAGCAGATCTATCTCGTCACGCTCGAAATAGCCTGCATCCAGTTGATCATGCTGCCTCTGATGGCCCTGGTGCTCAACAGTAAAGCGGTCGATAGCCGTATCGTCAGTCTGCTCGGTATGATGCTGATTCTCATGGCCTGTGCGGGGGACAGCTTCATGACCGTCGGGTGGAACCGCAACGAGTTCTATCTCTGGCAGATTTTCATGGGGGCGGGTGAAGCCATGATCGTCATGCCCCTGCTGATGATGTCGACAAATTCGCTCGTCCCTGCAGAGGGGCCGTTTGCGGCGGCGATGGTGAACACGCCGCGCGCCGTCGCGCAGGCCATCGGAATCTGGCTTTTGCAGCTTATCCATCGCTGGCGGGGTGGGTTGCATTCCAACCGTCTGACGGATCGTATCGGCGTCGATCGCTATCGCACCTATCAGGCCAATGCGCTCCCCCTTCAGAAACCCGCGCCACTCTTGCCCGATGGGACGCCGCGCTCGGCAGATTCGCTCGTGACGTTCAAGTCGCAACTGGCGCACCAGACGACGGTTCTGGAATTATCCGACGCCTATATGATTATTGCCGCCATTACGGTTTGTCTGATGGTGTCGGTGCTCCTGTTGCCGCAGCGTACTTTTCCTCCCCGTCTCATGTTCATAAAGAAACAGTCCTGACCCATGGCTTCTGACGATCAAGAAAGCGCCCCGGCAAAATGGCCGTTCGTCGTTACGGCACTTGTCATCGTGGTTTTCTGCGGTGTCGTTCTGGCAATTATCTTCCTGCCGACCCGACATGTATGGACGAATGACGCCTATGTGACGGCACATTACGCCACCATCGCCCCACGTGTGCCGGGGCAGGTGGTCAAAGTGCTGGTGGACGACAATCAGAGCGTTAAGGCGGGTCAGGTTCTCGCCAGGCTAGACCCGAGCGACTATGAGACGGCCCTCATGCGTAGCAAGGCGCAGCTGGTGCATGACCAGGCCCTCGTAAGCGACGCTCAGGCCTCCGTCGAGCGTCAGCCGAGCATGATCGAGGAGAGCAAGGCAGAGGCGGCGCGCATCAGTGCACAGCTGGTCTATGCCCGTCAGAATGCCCAGCGTTATCATAACCTGGCCCAGACAGGGGCGGGCTCCAATCAGGAGCGTCAACTTACCGACGCCTCCATGAGAGAGATGGAGGCCAATCTCCGCAGCATGAACGCCCGTATCGCGGCAGCGGAAGCCGATATCCCCATTCTGCGCGCGCGGCACGAAGCGTCGCTCAAGACGCTGGAAATCGACAGGGCAATCATCAGGCAGGATGAACTCAATCTCTCCTATACCGAGATACGGGCACCATTTGACGGAATGGTCGGCGAAAAGACCGTCCAGGCTGGCAATTATGTGGCTCCCGGCGCGGCCTTGATGGCTGTCGTGCCCATGGATCAGCTCTGGATCATGGCGAACTATCGCGAGCTCGCCTTGCGCCACATGCGGCCCGGCCAGCATGCGCGTATCCATGTCGATGCCTATGACATGGATCTGGACGGTATCGTAGACAGTATTCCTCCGGCTTCCGGTGCGGCGTTCGCGCCTATTGCACCGGAAAATGCCACCGGCAATTTCACCAAGATCGTGCAGAGATTGCCGGTAAAGATCATTGTCGCTCCCAATCAGCCTTTGGCGAAGCTGCTGCGCATGGGATTTTCGGTCGAAACAAGCGTCGATACGCATCTCGAGAATGTGGTCGATGAGCAGCAGCACAGCGCGACCGGAATTACCGCCCGATGAGGCGTCCCGCTCGCCTGGCTGCGTCGTCGCTCGCAATGACCCTGCTTGCAGGCTGTACGATGGGCCCCGATTTCAGGCGTCCGGATATCACAGCCCCCACGCAGTATGAACAGCAGCCTCAAGGGCTGGCTGGCACGACTTATGGCGGTCCTGTCGATATCGCGTGGTGGAAACTCTTCAACGACCCAGAGCTCAACCGGCTGATCGATCGTCTCGCAGTACAGAATATCGATCTTCAACGCGGGATGCAGCGTATCGAGGAAGCCCGGTCGCAGACGCGTATCGCCGCAGCACAGGGCCTACCCAATATGGGCTGGGCCGGCTCGTACACCCGCACGCATCAGAGTGAAACGGGGTTTATCTCTCTCGTTCAGCCCAGAGCGGGTGCGCCAAACGAGTATGACTTCTTTCAGAACACGCTAGGCGCGTCGTGGGATCTCGATCTTTTCGGACAGATCAGACGCGCGGTCGAGGCGCAACACGCCACCCAGGAAGCTGCGGTCGAGGCACGCCATGGTCTCGCTCTGAGCACGCTGGCAACGCTCGTCAATTCCTATATGCAGCTTCGGGGCGTGCAGGACCAGATCGCCATAACCGAACGCCATCTGGCGGTTGCCGAGCATGATGTGGCGCTCGTTGAGTCACGCTTTGGCAATGGCGCGGCGACGACACTCGACCTTGCGCAGGCGCGCACCGAGCAGGCGAATACGGCGTCGGCCTTGCCTACGCTCAAAAATGCCGAGAGCGCGTTGATCAATGCTATCGGGTTGTTGCTCGATGAGCCGCCGCGCAGCCTCGCCGTTGAACTGGCGCGACGCGATGGCGCTCTGCCGATTATTGTGCCTGCGGCGCCGATCGGTCTTCCCTCGGCACTCGCACGCAGACGGCCCGATATTCGCGAGGCGGAGGCGCGCCTCCATGCGGCCACCGCCGGGGTCGGGGTTGCGATTGCTGCATTCTATCCTGATATCACCCTGACCGGGCAGATGGGCACCCAGACTCTCTCCGCCGCCAATTTCTTCTCTTTACCCTCGCGTCAGTTCGCCACAGGGCCGACGCTCTCGGTGCCGCTTTTCGAGGGTGGACGCCTGCGCGGGACGTTGGCCCTGAGAAAAGCCGAGCAGAAAGACGCGGCGCTGGCGTTTCATCAGACGGTGATGACGGCCTGGAACGAGGTGGACAATGCGCTGACTGCCTATGCGCAGGCGCAAAAGCGCCTCGTTCAGACAGAAATTGCCTGGCAGGAAAGCCGCAAGGCGGTGTCGATTGCCCAGCAGCAATACCGTGAAGGAGCGGTCGATTTCCTGCAAGTCGACACGACCGAGCGTGCGGCGCTTGAGGCAGAGGCGAATTTCTCCGCCAACCGTATCCAGATAGCGACGTCTTTCGTCTCGCTCTACCGGGCTCTGGGTGGTGGATGGGAATACCCGGCATTTACTGGAAAAAATATCGCAAAATGAGGAGGTTGAAATATCCTCCTCATAATATGAAAGAAGTCTTTCTTTTGTTGCCTGGTATGTTTTGATCTCACATATGATCTGGATTATACAAATTGCTGTTAATAAAAGATATTTTGAATTTATACCTCCTGTGAGCGCTGGTTCTCGTATCTCCGGAAACCGCTCACAAAATCAAAAAACTCGGCTTTAGAATCAATAAGATGGACGTAGGAGTCAAAGCGGTGCCATAAGGCGGCATGATCGGACGTTCTCATATCGTTCTTGGTGTCGCCTCCGCTGTGACCGCCTCATCCATGGGCTATGTGCCCCTTTCGTTTGTGAGCCTATGTGCGGCAGGCCTTGGTAGTCTGGCGCCCGATCTCGACACCGAGAGATCGCTTCTTGGTTGCCGCATGGTGTGGTTGTCGAGACCGCTATCCCGGCTATGGGGCCACCGCACCATTACGCATTCCTTTTTCGTGCCGCTGCTCGCCGCGTGGGCGCTGATCCATTTCAATGGCGTGGCGTCGCTACATTCCGCCTGGGGCGCCTTTCTGATCGGCTATCTCAGCCATATCGTGGCCGATCTGATGACCGGAGGCTGTTGGGCGCTTTACCCTCTGTCGAAAAACAGGGTGTCTCTCTGGCCCTACGCAAAGACAGGCAGTTTCAGGGAATATCTTCTGCTCGTCTGCTGCCTGGGCCTGCTGAGCTGCGTGACCTATCATTATCTCTCCCGTAATCTGCATCATGACGGGACAAGGGCGCAGCATCACGCCTTCATTGCCTAAACGGGCGCGGGGAACTAAGAGCAGCACAGAAAATCAGCCATTCCGGAGCCCGTCATGTCCTCTCCCGATCGTCTGCCCATTCGTCGGGCGCTTCTCTCCGTTTCAGACAAGGCGGGGCTGATCGCGCTCGGCAGGGCGCTCGTCGCGCAGGGGGCGCAGCTTCTTTCGACCGGAGGCTCGGCCAAGGCGCTGCGCGATGCCGGGCTCGACGTGACAGATGTCTCCGACCATACGGGTTTTCCCGAAATTCTGGACGGCCGTGTCAAGACGCTCGTTCCGCAGATTCATGGTGGCATTCTCGGGCGCCGCGACCTTGAGGCGCATCTTGCCCAGATGGACGAGCATAATATCGCGCCGATCGATCTCGTCTGCGTCAATCTCTATCCTTTTGCGGCGACAGTGGCGTCGGGGGCTGGCGCTGAAGATTGTATCGAAAATATCGATATCGGGGGCCCGGCGCTGATACGTGCGGCAGCCAAGAATCATGCTCACGTTGTGATCCTGACAGAGCCTGCACAATATGACTCGCTCATCGACGCACTGGCTGAGGGCGGCTCCACTCTTGCCGAGCGCCAGCTCTGGGCCGGTGCCGCCTATGCCCATACTGCGGCTTATGATTCCATGATTGCTTCCTGGTTTGCAGGTCAGCGCGGCGATGCTCTGCCAGAGACCATGACGCTGAGCGGCACCCGCCGCGAGCTTCTGCGTTACGGCGAAAACCCGCATCAGAACGCGGCCTTCTACGTCACTTCAGAGAAGCGTCATGGCATTGCCACGGCGACCCAGGTTCAGGGTAAGGCGCTGAGCTATAACAACCTGAACGACACCGATGCTGCGTTCGAGGCCGTTGCCGAATTCGACAAACCGAGCGTCGTGATCGTGAAGCATGCTAATCCCTGTGGCGTAGCCAGCGCCGAGACGCTCGAAACCGCGTGGAAATCGGCGTTGAAATGCGACCCGGTTTCGGCTTTCGGCGGCATCGTGGCGCTCAACCGCCCGCTCGATGAGGCGACGGCGGAGCAGATCGCGACGATCTTTACCGAAGTGATCGTCGCGCCCGATGCGACAGAGGGCGCAAAGACCGTGCTAAGCCGCAAGAAGAACCTGCGTCTGCTTCTGACGGGTGGTGTGCCTTCGGCAACCTCCGAGGGGCTGACGTTCAAATCCGTTGCTGGCGGTTTTCTCGCGCAGAGCCGTGACGCAGGGCAGGTGACCGAAGCCGATCTGCGCGTCGTCACCAAGCGTGCGCCCACGGACGCCGAAATGGCCGATCTTCTTTTCGCGTTCCGTGTCGCCAAGCATGTCAAATCCAACGCCGTGATCTACGCCAAGGATCGTGCGACGGTGGGCATCGGTGCGGGTCAGATGTCGCGTGTCGATTCAGCCCGCATTGCGGCGCGCAAGAGCCTCGACGCTGCCGAAGCTGCTGGTGAAACCGTTGCCCTGACGCAAGGCTCCGTCGCCGCTTCCGACGCCTTCTTCCCGTTTGCTGACGGGCTTGAAAGCGTAATTGCAGCAGGTGCGGTCGCCGTCATCCAGCCGGGCGGGTCGATCCGCGATCAGGAAGTGATCGATGCAGCCGATGAAGCAGGAATCGCCATGGTCTTTACCGGCATGCGCCATTTCCGTCACTGACGGTCAGGTCATCGGGTCGAAACAGGAGGGCAGAATGGAAAATCGGTTGCAGAAGCTTTGCGCGTCGATAGGGCTGACAGCTCTTATCGCCGGGTTTTCAGGCGCGGCGCTGGCTGCGACAACGCCGCCAACCGATACTGCCCTCTCAAGCACTTGTGTGTTCGATCTTGCCAACCTGCCGCGCTTTTCCGGCAAAATCGAGCGCCTTTTGCCCGGCACGCAGGGGGATGCTGTCGGAGCCCTGTTGGCGGATGGCACTGAAGTCGAAATGCCGCCCGGTTTGGCTGCACAGGACCATCATCTGCGTGCGGGTGTGATGCTGGTCGTGAAAGGGCTCGCAGCGCCCTCGCTCCATCTGGTACGTGCCTTCGCGCTCAGTGGCACGACCGATCTCTGCGCCGCTCCCATGCCTGAACTCGTGACCTCCGCGCCCCCAGCCAATGCTGAAGGGCGTATCGTGAGATTGCTTCATGACGGCGATGGTGCCCTGAATGGGGCGGTGCTCAATACCGGTACGGTGCTGCGTGTGCCCGCTTCGGGCGCGCGGACGAATTTTCTCAAACTCGGGGCGCCGATCTACGCCGATGGCTATGGATATCAGACCGCTTTCGGCAGGCTGGTCGTAGCTCGTCGTCTCGGGCCGGATCGGTTGCAGGCCATTCATGTTTCCGATGAGCCGCTCATCCCGCGTGGGGCTCCGCCAGGCTCGACCGGTTACGACCAGATCGACGCACCCGGCGGCACGGAATAAGTCCTGAAACATTCCGCCCGATCAAGGGCGGGGTGTGGCGATGCAGATTAGACAATGTCCGATTCACGCAATGCCAGCGTGAGGCAGGGGGAAAGCGGCAGGATGGGCGCCACCGTCGCTTGGAACGCGTGATAGAGATCGGCTTTGTCAGGATAGACTTCGCCGGAGATGCGCCCCTGTGCATCCACCTCGTTACGCCAGCCGCCATGTTCGTGGTCGATCAGTGCTTCGGCGATATAGTCCCAGAGCTTGCGATACCAGGTTTCATAGGCCGGGCTGCCCGTGCGCTTGAGCAGATTGACCGCTGCGGTAACAGCCTCGGCCTGCACCCAGTGTGCGCGCACGGTCACGTGCGGCTTACGGTCCCAGTCGATCGTGTAGATCATGCCCGGCTTGCCGTCGGGCGCCCAGCCATAGCGCAGGGCGGAGTCTAGCAGCGCGCGTGAATCATGTAGCATCCAGCCGGGAGCAACCCCTTCGCGACGCAGAAGGGCGGCTTCGACCTTGACGGTCAGATGGGCCCATTCTGCAAAATGCCCCGGTGTCATGCCATAAGGGCGAAGGGAGTCTGTCGGCTTGTCCTTGTTGTAGTCGCGCAGTAGTACCCAGTCGCGGTTGAAATGCTCGGGCATGCAATAATCGTGACTGCCTGCAATTTCGTGCACAAAGCGATGGACGATGCGGTGGGCTCGCTTGAGCCATTCGTCGTTGCCAGTGATATCGGCAAGGGCCAAGCAGGCCTCTGTCGAATGCATATTAGCATTCGCCCCGCGATAATCCTCTTCGTCGCTCCAGTCACGCGCAAAGCTTTCGCGCATGACGCCTTCGTCTTCCGACCAGTAATGCGTTTCGAGTATCTCCGTAGCCAGGGAGAGGAGCTTTTCGCCGCCTTCGACCCCCAGCAGCGTGGCTGACGATCCGGCGAGTGCGACGAAAGCGTGCAGGTAAGCCTGTTTGCGATTATCCGGCGCCGAAGGCGTTTCGAACCACCCTCCGTGATCCTTGTCGTGGAGCGGGCCGAGCAAGGCTGCGACCCCATGACGTACCAGCGGCAGGCAGCCGGGAATGCCCTGCAGGGTCGCCATCGAAAACGCGTGGACCATGCGGGCGGTGAGAATGCCATCAGGCTGCGCGTCCTTGGGCAACGAGCCATCACGCCCGAGCGCTCCGAAGCCGCCTTCCATGCGTGAGGCCTGGGCGAAACGCAGCAGACGACGTCCCTCAGCGGCGAGCCACAGGCGATGGGCGGAGCGTCGAACCCAGCTTGTTTCGGGCAGGAGCATTGGGGAGAGAAGATCGGTCATCGTGCCATCCAGTCATGCAGTCGTTTTGATCAACACGCAGAGAAGGGGCCGGGGTTGCGGTTTCGTCAGGTGATTGCCGTACCCGGAGCGTCGCACGGGTTATTTACCATCAATCAGTCACAAGAATTCACTGTCGCTCTTGAAGAGGCGAACTTATGATAGGCAATGCTGTGATTGCATGGCGGAAATCGTCAGTCCAAAAGTATTGGGCAGCGCCATTAAATCGCGAATAACAGAGACTTTCGAGCAGGATGATCATAAAAACCATGCCGCCGTCAAAAACTGCCAACGCTCAGGATCTCGCAAGCTTCGGCAAGCTTCCTCTCGCCGTCGCGCGCAACAAGGGGATCTGGCCTCAACCGCGCTATCAGCACGTTCTGGTCGCCTGCGCGCGTTGGGAGGCCGACAGCGTCGTCGAGTGGCTGACTTACCATCGGTCGATCGGTTTCGATCATGTCTATCTCTATTGTAACGATGATGAGCCCGCGGCACTTTATGAGGCCGTACTTCCCTTTCTTCAGGGAGCATCGCCTTTTGTGACATTCCATCATTATCGCTATCAGGGTGAGCAGTTACAGATGTATCGCCATTTTCTCAGGCATTACGCCCATGAGACGAAATGGCTGATGTTCCTCGATCTGGACGAGTTCGTTTGCCTGCCCGGAAGCGATGATATTGCGAGTGTTAGTGCCCGCTTCGGAGCTGATCACGACGCCATTTATCTGAACTGGTGCGGTTACGGGCATTCAGGCCACAGCAAGAGACCTAGCAACGGTATTTTGCGCAACTACACCAAACGCGAAATCGGCGCGTCGCCCTTCACCAAGATTCTGGCCAAGACAGGTGCCGTTTCCTACCGCCTGTCCTTCGACAACCCGCTGGTCGCCATCCATCACGATTTGTTCGCTCTGGGCGCGCCGCTACGCGCCTGCAACATGCTGGGAGAGTCGATGGAGGGATATTACGACAACTTCCCTGATAATGCCTGGGCCTTCCTGAATGCTGATAACCGACGTGTGAGGCTGGTCGAAGCGGGGTATATCGCTCATTTCAACATACGTTCGGAGCAGGATTTCGCTCGCAGGATCGAGCGGGGGTGCAAGGGCGATTTCGGGGCCCAGACCCATTGGCGTGACAGGAATGCCGAAGAGCGTCAGGCCTATCATAACGATACGAATGCGGTGACCGACCCGTATCTAAGCGTTTACTGGAAGTCCCTCGTCGGCCAGAGCACTGAGACGACCCTCATTCCGGGCTCGATCTGGCCATTACTGTCGGTCGGCAAGCGCGCCACGCAAAGTTCTACCCTGCATGACGGATCACGCGACGAAGATGCCTGCCGCGCCGTTTCCGGCCGCCTGACAGGTCGCCCGCAGCACCATACTGCCTTGAGCGATAATCCCTGGTGGATGGTCGATCTGGGGGCGCTTAGCCATATCCATGAGATCATGATCTTCAACCGTCTTGATGGCGTGATGGAGCGGCTTTCGAGTTTCAGGATTGAAGTGTCTCATGACCGCTTCTTCTGGAATACGATCATCGACCGTCAGAATGGCCGGGTTTTCGGCGGTCTCGATGGTACGCCATTCCATTGGCATGACGAAGCAGGTGTTCTAGGGCGCTTCGTACGTGTCACTGTGCCGGGCCTCCAGGTCTATCTTCAGACTGATCAGATCGAGATTTACGGGCGACCGTTTTCACTCGTCGAGTTCGAAAAGCAACGTGCGCCGAATGCGGCCCTGACCTGATTGCCCTGTTCCCATGTCGTGTCGCCCGCCCACGTGCAGCGGCGACACGCCATGGCGCCTCATCTATAGTCGGCGCCGTTTGTGCCTTTTATCTCGAATGCGCTCTCTTGGCATTCGAACAAATGCTCCCATCTTCAAATCATGACATTGCGAGGACTGCCATAATGGGGTCCACGCGGTCGCAACTGGCCGCCTTCACGGGGCATAGGAGCATTGCAGAACCATGAATATTGAGAAATTTACCGACCGGAGCCGCGGGTTTCTTCAGGCCGCATCGACGATTGCCCTGCGTGACTATCATCAGCAGCTAACCCCTGAACATCTCCTCAAGGCCCTGCTCGACGACCCTGAAGGCGCCGCCTCGGGTCTCATCCGCGCCGCAGGCGGCGACCCTGAGATCGTACGCAAGGCGAATGACGCCGCGCTCGCCCGTCTGCCCAAAGTACAGGGCGGTGGTGCTGGTCAGCCCCAGGCTACGCCCGACCTTGTGCGTGCCCTCGACACGGCCGAGCAGGACGCCCAGCGTGCGGGTGACAGCTTCGTCGCGCAGGACAGGCTGCTTGTCGCGTTGGCTGGCAGCAAATCGGCGGCAGGGCAGGCTCTTACGGAAGGCAAGGCCGACGCCAAGGCGCTTGAACGTGCTGTAGTCCAACTTCGCAAGGGCCGTGTCGTCGATAGCGCCAGTGCAGAGGCTGGCTTCGACGCGCTCAAGAAATATGCGCGCGACGTCACGGCGGTGGCGCAGTCCGGCAAGCTCGATCCGGTCATCGGGCGAGATGAGGAAATTCGCCGCGCCATTCAGGTTCTGGCCCGACGCACCAAGAATAATCCTGTCCTCATCGGCGAGCCAGGTGTCGGCAAGACGGCCATCGTCGAAGGGCTGGCGCTGCGTATCGTCAATGGCGACGTGCCCGAGGCCCTGCGTAACAAGAAGCTGCTTTCGCTCGATATGGGCGCGCTGGTTGCCGGTGCGAAATATCGGGGTGAGTTCGAGGAACGTCTGAAGGCGGTTCTGAAAGAAATCGAAAGCGCCGAGGGGCAGGTCATCCTGTTCATCGATGAAATGCACACGCTCGTCGGCGCAGGGCGCTCCGATGGCGCCATGGATGCGTCGAACCTCATCAAGCCGGAACTCGCCAGAGGTGTTCTGCACTGCATCGGTGCGACGACGCTGGATGAATATCGCAAATATATCGAGAAGGATGCGGCGCTTGCCCGCCGCTTCCAGCCCGTTTTCGTGGGTGAGCCTTCGGTATCCGATACGATTTCGATCCTGCGTGGTATCAAGGAGAAATACGAGCTGCATCACGGTGTGCGCATCACCGATGGCGCGCTCGTGGCGGCTGCGACCTTGTCCAACCGCTACATCACTGACCGCTTCCTGCCTGACAAGGCGATCGATCTGATGGATGAGGCAGCGAGCCGTCTGCGCATGCAGATCGACAGCAAGCCTGAGGCGCTGGACGAACTCGACCGGCGGATCATCCAGCTCAAGATCGAGCGCGAGGCGATCCGCAAGGAGGACGACAGCGCGAGCCGTGAGCGTCTGGGAAAGCTCGAAGTCGAACTGGCTGATCTTCAGGAACAGTCAGATACTCTGGGTGCGGCGTGGCATGCAGAGAAAGATCGTGTCAATGCGATCCAGAAGCTCAAGGAACAGCTCGACCATGCCCGCTCCGAGGTCGAGGTGGCGCAGCGCAAGGGCGATCTCGGCAAGGCATCCGAGCTGATGTATGCGACCATTCCCGGTCTGGAGCGCCAGATCGAGGCGTCCCAGCAGCAAGAGCAAAAGGAAGCGGATCAGGCGGGGCTGTTCAGCGAGGCTGTGACAGATCAGGGTATTGCTGCTGTCGTGTCGCGCTGGACTGGCGTGCCGGTAGACCGGATGCTCGAAGGCGAGCGCGCCAAGCTGGTGCGCATGGAAGACTCCCTGCGCGAGCGCGTGGTGGGTCAGGAGCCCGCGCTCAAGGCGGTGTCAAACGCCGTCAGGAGGGCGCGCGCCGGGTTGCAGGACCCCAATCGTCCGATTGGCTCTTTCCTGTTCCTTGGCCCGACCGGTGTGGGCAAGACCGAACTGGCCAAGGCGCTGGCCCAGTTCCTGTTCGATGACGATCGCGCCATGCTGCGCGTCGACATGAGCGAGTTCATGGAGAAGCACGCTGTGTCTCGTCTGGTCGGCGCGCCTCCGGGCTATGTCGGATACGAAGAAGGCGGTGTGCTGACCGAGGCCGTTCGTCGCAGACCGTATCAGGTGATCCTGTTCGACGAGGTCGAAAAGGCGCATGAGGACGTCTTCAATATTCTGCTTCAGGTGCTCGATGACGGGCGGTTGACCGACGGGCAGGGGCGCGTGGTCGACTTTCGCAACACGATCATCATCCTGACTTCCAATCTCGGCTCGGACATCCTTGCCAGTCAGCCGGATGGCGAGAGCACCGATCTGGTTCAGGCTCAGGTCATGGCAGTGGTGCGCAACCATTTCCGCCCCGAGTTCCTCAACCGCCTGGATGAGATCGTTCTGTTCTCGCGTCTGCAGCGTGCTGACATGAACCGTATCGTCGCGATACAGCTCACGCGCCTGCGCGGCCTGCTTGAAGAGCGCAAGATCACGCTCGATCTCGATCAGGCGGCAAATGACTGGCTGGCCGAGTCCGGTTATGACCCTGTCTATGGCGCGCGCCCGCTCAAGAGAGTCATCCAGCGCAGCCTGCAGAATACGCTGGCGGGTCTTATCCTCGACGGGTCTATTTCTGATGGTCGGACGGTTCATGTTTCGGCGAACGAAAAGGGCCTCGTCATAAACGGTCAGCAGGCGGAAATCGACTGATCGACCCCACAGCCTGCCTCTCCGCTTTTTGGAGGGCAGGCGAGGTCTGAGGTGAGAAAGGGCAGGGCGCAAGGTCATGCTTTGCGATGGCCTTGCGCCCTGCCTTTAGCATGAGCGCGATCACCCAACGCGCGTCTTTCTTTTCTTGGGCAGGGAATGGATCGCCTTACCGGCGCCCTCACGCGCATAGGCAACAGCGCGCCCGAGGCATGAACCCCCACCCGTGACCGGCGCGCGGCGACCTGCCATGCGACCACTCCCCTTATCCCTCGTTTCGACGCAATCGGGCCTGAAACGCATTTGCTAATGCATTTGCTACTGAAGTTCAGGCCATCCCTGCGGCTGCCACAAAAAGGTGTATAAGGGTCGAATTTCTGCGTGCCGGCCAGCGGCGCAGCCCTCGCCGGCACGGGCGCTGCCTATGCCCTAGCCGTGATCGGGCAGAAGGGTTATATTGGATGCTTGTTGCGAGTAGGAGCGTCACGCCAGCATGTCCGAACAGATTCGTCCGACCGAGTTGCCTGAGAACCCCGATGACGAAGCCGATTACGGCGCCTCATCCATCTCGGTTCTCAAGGGGCTCGATGCGGTACGCAAACGGCCCGGCATGTATATCGGCGACACGGATGACGGCTCGGGCCTTCATCACATGGTGTTCGAGATTATCGACAACGCGGTGGACGAAGCACAGGCGGGTCACGCCACACGCTGTGTTCTGACGATGAACGGTGACGGCTCGATCAGCGTGCGCGATAACGGTCGTGGCATCCCGACCGATCTGCATGAGGAAGAAGGCGTCAGCGCGGCTGAGGTCGTTCTGACCAAGCTTCACGCGGGCGGAAAGTTCAACCAGAATTCCTACAAGGTATCGGGTGGTTTGCACGGCGTGGGCGCTGCCGTAGTCAACGCGCTTTCCGAATGGATGGAAGTACGCATCTGGCGCAACGGGCTCGAACATTTCATTCGCTTCCAGCATGGCGAGCGCGACGACGCACTTGCCGTAGTCGGTGCCAGTGACGAACCGCGCGGCACGCTGGTCACGTTCAAGCCGAGCAAGCAGACCTTTACCAAAGTGGATTTCGAGTTCGGCATTCTCGAACGTCGCATGCGTGAGTTGGCCTTCCTCAATTCGGGGCTCGAAATCGTGCTGCGTGACGAGCGCCATGCCGAGAACAAGGAAGTGGTGTTCTGCTACGAGGGCGGGCTCAGCGCCTTCGTGGAATATCTCGATGCAAGCAAGACCTCGATTGTCACGCCCCCTATCGTTGGCTCTATCGATCATGCCGAAAGCGGCATCAAGGTCGAGTTCGCGCTCACCTGGAATGACAGCTTCCATGAGACGATGCTGTGCTTCACCAACAACATCCCGCAGCGCGATGGCGGCACGCATCTGGCTGGTTTCCGTCAGGCCCTGACGCGTATCGTCGGTAAATATGCCGAAACGGGATCATCAAAGAATTCGGCAGCCCTTACGGGCGAGGACATGCGCGAAGGCATGACAGCCGTCCTCTCGGTCAAGGTGCCTGACCCCAAATTCTCGTCACAGACCAAGGACAAGCTGGTATCGTCCGAGGTGCAACCTGTGGTGCATGTGACGGCGGCTGATTCCATCGGGCATTGGTTCGAAACCCATCCGCGCGAGGCTAAGGCCATCATCGCCAAGGTGAACGAGGCCGCGGCCGCTCGCGACGCCGCGCGCCGTGCGCGGGAGCTGACTCGTCGCAAGGGTGTGCTCGATGTGTCTTCGCTGCCCGGAAAGCTGGCGGATTGCCAGGAGCGCGACGCCAGCAAGGCCGAGATCTTCATCGTCGAGGGTGATTCCGCAGGTGGCACGGCAAAACAGGGGCGCGATCGCCGCTTTCAGGCCATTCTTCCGCTCAAGGGCAAGATCCTGAATGTCGAGCGCGCGCGCTTCGACCGTATGCTTGGTTCGGCTGAAGTCGGGACACTGATCACCGCACTCGGTACCGGCATCGGGCGTGGCGATGTTGAGCAGGGCGGTTTTTCGGTCGAGAAGCTGCGCTACCACAAGATTGTCATCATGACCGACGCCGATGTTGACGGCTCGCATATCCGAACCCTGCTCCTGACATTCTTCTTCCGTCAGATGCCGGAGCTGATCGAGAAGGGCTATCTCTACATCGCCCAGCCGCCGCTTTACCGGGCCAAGCGCGGCAATGAGGAGCGTTATCTGAAGGACGATGCCGCCCTTGAGCAATATCTGCTCGACAAGGCGCTTTCCAATGCCACACTTACTTTGGCCAATGGTGAGGTGCTGACAGATGACATCCTGATGGATCGTGTCAAGGCGATGGGGCAGGTCGGCAAGACGCTTACAGCGCTCGCGTCCAAGATTCCTGTCTGGGTGCTGGAGCAGGCTTATGTCGCCAAGGCGCTGTCGCTCGGTCATGACCACGCGCAGGAACGCGCGCCTGTCTTGCAGGCTCGTCTCGATGCGGCTTCACCGGTCAACGAACGGGGCTGGATGGTCGGCCCGACTGAAGAGGGCGGGCTGCGTCTGGCGCGTACCGTTCGTGGCGTAGGCGAGGTTTATACTCTGGATGCGGCCCTGCTGCGTTCGGCTGAAGCACGCTGGCTGGCTGGTGAGGGCAGCCGCGTCGCCGAGGACTTCGAAGGGACGGTCAGGCTCGCTCTCGACAGTCAGTCGGCGGAACTCTCCGGCCCGGCGATGGTTTTTGATCGCGTGGTGCAGCAGGGCCGCAAGGGTCTAGCCATCAATCGGTTCAAAGGCCTGGGCGAGATGAACAATGAGCAGCTCTGGGATACGACTCTCGACCCGGCCACACGCATTCTGCTTCAGGTCAAGGTGGGGGATGTCGAAGAGGCCGGACAAGTCTTCTCGACGCTCATGGGCGACGTGGTCGAGCCGCGTCGCGACTTCATCGTGGGCAATGCCCAGAAAGTCGCCAATCTTGACGTTTAAGGCGCTCGGCACGGCCCTGCTTCTCGTTGGCTCTGTGCTGACGGGGGCTTCGGCCCGCGCTGCCAATCTCGGCGAGGCCAGTGCTGGCACGACAGGCGTCAATGCCGCCCAGACGACAGCGATTTATCGCGTCTATAATCATGGGCTGCATGTCGTCGATGCGACTGCCGATTACAAGCTAACCGACTGGGGCTACGGTATCCGTACGACTATCCACGCGGGCGGGCTGCTGAGCATGTTCCTGCGCATGGATATCCAGAGCACCGCTCAAGGCCGCTTCGATCATGACCAGGTGCAGCCGACAGGGTATGAGAGCGCTGGCTATTCTCGTGGCAAACATCGCAATGTGGTGTTGAGCTACACCAACGACACGCCCCAGATCGTGGCGCTCGAACCTAAAGAAAGCGATCGTGAGGCGGTGCCGCAGAGCAATCTGTCTCACGCCATGGATACGCTGAGCGCCATGGCTTATTTGCTCGAGAATGTGCGCCATACCGGCAAGTGCGACGGTAGCGCGCAGGTATTCGATGGGCTCAGGCTGAGCGCCATGACGTCGCATGGTCCCTTCAAGGGTGACGTACCGTCTTCGTTCGGTCAGAAATTTACCGGTGAGGCACTGCGCTGCGATTTCGTGGGGCAGCAGGAAGCGGGTTTCATCAAGGATTCCGCGCATCTCGATGTTATGAAAGCCCCGCATCCGGGGGCAGCGTGGTTTCAGAACCTTCCGGGCGTCGGGCTTACGGCAGTGCGGATCGAGTTCGAACACCCGAAGCTCGGCCAGATGACTGCGGTGCTCGACCGGCAGCCCACAACACAACCGTAAGCCAAGTCTGGTCCAATTCTTCCGGCCTGCTGTCGTTCATGGCAGCAGGGAGTGCGGCTCAGCCGGGACGTGAGAGATCGTAGATCAGGCGCGGCAGCTCTGCTACGGAGCCCGCGATGGCTGTGGCGTGGGTTGCCATGCTGCGGTCACCATAGCCCCAGCTCGCAAAAAGAGACGGCATCGGGACACCCATCGCCGCCCGGATGTCGTTCTGATGGTCCCCGATCATGATGGCCCGCTTCGGCTCTGCATCAATCATGCCTACGGTCTTGCGGATATGGTCGGGGTCGGGCTTGCGCGTGGGAAAACTGTCGCCACCGCCAATGGCATCGATCAGGGAGGCGATGCCCAGCTGTTCGACAATTGCCTTAGCCGCCTTGACGGGCTTGTTGGTGCAGATCACGCAGGCGATGCCGCTTTCTCGCAGTGTTTCGAGCATTTTCACCGTACCGGGGAAAAGCTGTGTTTTCTGCGTGGCGCGTGGCTCGTAAATGTCGAGGAAGCGCCTTGTCGCTTCGTCACGGTCTATCCGTTTTTCATCGCCGCCAAAAATAAGCAGACGGTCGACGAGACGACGCGCCCCGTCGCCGATCATCGCCCTGACCGCCTGTTCGTCCGGGGGCGGCAGATCGTAGCTGTTAAGCAATTCGATGCCGCTTTCGGCAAGGTCGGGGAGGCTGTCGATGAGCGTGCCATCCAGATCGAAAACAGCGGTTTTGATTTCAGTGCTCAACGGAGTTTTCCTTCGGTCGGAGGCGAATGCAATAATCGGCAACTCGAAGTGACAGGGCTGGCGTTTGACAGGGCTCTGCCCGGTTCGCTACGCCACGTAATGATATGACATCACTTTCCTTTCCCGACGGCCAGACCGTCCGCCATCACAAACCCACGACTGCCGTGATCCTGGCTGCCGGCCTCGGAACGCGCATGCGCTCATCGCTTCCCAAGGCGCTTCATCCGCTAGGCGGACGTCCGATGATTGCCCATCTCATCGAGACAGCCAAGTCGGTTTTCGACCGGCTTGTCGTGGTGGTCGGCCCTGATATGGAGGGGCTTGAAAAAGTGGCATCTCCCTGGCCCTGCGTCGTCCAGACGGATCGCCTCGGCACGGGGCATGCGGCACGTACGGCTGAGGCTTTTTTCGGTGAGGGTGATGTCGCGATCCTCTATGCCGATAATCCGCTGATCACCGCGGACACCATGCGCGCCCTGCTGGCCATGCGCCGTCAGAAAGACACCTCTCTTGCGCTTCTGGCAATGCGCCCTGCCGAGCCCGGTCGTTATGGTCGCGTGATTGAGCAAGGCGGCTGTGTGCAGGAAATTGTTGAATGGAAAGATGCCACCGAGGCGCAGCGCGCCGTCACTTTGTGCAATGCCGGTGTGCTTTGTGCCGACGCTGCCGATTTGCGGCGCTGGCTCGGTGCTCTGCGTAACGATAACGCCCAGGGCGAATATTACCTTACCGATGTAGTGACGCGGGCAGCCTCAGAGGCGCGCGTGCATCATGTGGAGGCTCCCGCTGAAGAACTGGCCGGTATCAATTCGCGTGCCGAGCTTGCAGTGGCAGAAGCCAGCCTGCAAAAGCGCCTGCGTCTGGCAGCAATGGAAGCCGGCGTGACACTGGTCGCACCGGAGACCGTGTTTTTCAGCGCCGATACGCGGCTCGAGCCCGACGTTGTGGTGGAGCCCAACGTCGTGTTCGGCCCCGGCGTGACGGTGCGTAGCGGCGCGCGCGTCAGGGCGTTCAGCCATCTCGAGGGCTGTGTTGTGGGCAATGAGGCCCTGATCGGCCCCTATGCCCGCCTGCGCCCCGGCACGATATGTGGTACAGGGTCGCATGTCGGCAACTTCGTGGAACTTAAGGCAACGCAGCTGGGTGATGGGGCCAAGGCCAATCATCTGTCCTATCTGGGCGACAGCAGCATCGGTGCCCGCACGAATGTGGGCGCAGGAACCATTACCTGCAATTATGACGGCTTCTTCAAGCATCGCACCGTGATCGGTGAAAGCGTGTTTGTGGGGTCTGATGCCATTCTGGTGGCGCCGGTTACGATCGGCGATAATGCCCTCATCGCGGCAGGCAGCGTGATTACCGAGGATGTCGAGCCCGGCGCCCTGGCTCTGGGCCGGTCGAGGCAGACGAACAAGCAGGAGCGCGGGCGTATGATCAGTGACTCGCTGCGTGCAAAGAAGGAACAGGGCTGATGTGCGGAATTTGCGGCGTCGTCGGGCATCGGAATGCCACTCCGCTTATAGTCGAGGCGCTGCGCCGCCTCGAATATCGCGGCTATGACTCAGCCGGCATCGCCAGCCTTGTGGAAGGCCGGATTTCCCGTCGTCGTGCGGCGGGCAAGTTGGATAATCTCCAGGCCGTCCTCGATGTGCAGCCGCTTGCTGGCGTGACGGCCATCGGTCACACCCGCTGGGCGACGCATGGTCTGCCCAATGAGACCAACGCCCATCCCCATGCGACCGATCGCGTGGCCATAGTGCATAATGGTATCATCGAGAATTACGAGGAACTCAAGGCCGAGATGCTGGCTGTGGGCCGCCAGTTTTCGTCTGAAACCGATACGGAATGCGTGGCGCAGCTTGTCGATTTCTATCTCGATCAAGGGATGTCGCCGCGTGACGCCGCCAGCAAGACGCTCGGGCGTCTGCAAGGGGCCTACGCGATTGCAATGATCTTCGCCGGTCATGAGGGGCTCATGATCGGTGCTCGCCACGGCGCGCCCCTTGCTGTCGGTTTCGGCGAGGGCGAAATGTTCCTCGGTTCGGATAGTCTGGCTCTGGCACCGCTCGCTCGCAAGATCGCCTATCTCGATGATGGCGACTGGTGTGTGTTGCAGCCCGATAGTGTCGAGTTTTTCGATTCAGCCAATCTTCGGGTGCAGCGCCCTGTCCAGACCGTCGCGCTTTTGGCTGGTACTGTCGGTAAAGACGGCTACCGCCATTATATGGAGAAAGAACTCCACGAGCATCCGGTTGTGATCGGGCAAACGCTGCAGCGCATCATCGATCCGGTAACCCGGGCGATCAATCTGCCCGAATTTCCCTTCGATCTGGCCGAGTTGCCGCGTGCGGTCATCACCGCCTGCGGTTCGGCATTCTATGCCGGTCTGGTAGCGCGCTACTGGCTGGAGGCTGAAGCGCGCTTGCCGGTCGATATCGATGTGGCTTCCGAATTGCGCTATCGCAACCCGCCGCTTACGCCCAGGGGGATGGCCCTGATGATTTCGCAATCGGGCGAAACGGCCGACACGCTGGCGGCAATGCGTAGCCTGCGTGAGCGCGAGCAGCACATCGTCTCGATCCTCAATGTCGAGGGCAGCACCATGGGGCGCGAAAGCGACGTGGTGCTTGGTATGGTCGCGGGCCCCGAGATCTCCGTAGCCAGCACCAAGGCGTTTACGGCACAGCTTTCGGTTCTGGCCGTGCTCACCATTGCCATCGCGAGAGCGCGTCAGACGATGTCTGCCAAGCGCGAAGGCGAATTGCTGGCGAGCCTGCTCGATCTGCCGTCGCGTGCGGCCGAAGTCTTTTCACGGGCGGGTACGATACAGGCCATGGCGGCAGCGGTGGCGGAAGCGCGTGACGTGCTCTATCTCGGGCGGGGAATCTGCTTTCCTGTGGCCCTCGAAGGCGCGCTCAAGCTCAAGGAAATTTCCTATATCCATGCCGAGGCCTATGCGGCAGGCGAGATGAAGCACGGGCCTATCTCGCTCATCGATAAGGATGTGCCTATCGTCGTCATCGCGCCCTCGACCGTCCTGTTCGACAAGACGCTGTCGAACATTCAGGAAGCCAAGGCGCGTGGCGGGCGGATCATGGCCTTTACCGATGAGAAGGGTGCTCAGCGCCTGAGCGGTATCGCCGAGCACATGGTCATCCTGCCCGATGTCGATCCATTCGTGGCACCGATCCTGTACACCATACCGGTTCAGATGCTTGCTTATGAAGTGGCGTTGCGTCGCGGTACGGATGTCGATCAGCCCCGTAACCTCGCCAAATCGGTGACCGTGGAGTAACCTGCGGGCAAAACATGGCAAGGACGACAGAAATGGCGGGATCGGGACCGACGATACTCATCCAGGGCGCTGGAGTGGCCGGGCTCGTGACCGCCGTGACCCTTGCCGAGCGGGGCGCCCGGGTGACGCTCCACGAAGCCGGGCCGCGTATCGGTAGTGGCGCGTCCTGGTTCGCAGGCGGTATGCTTGCTCCCTGGTGCGAGGCTGAGGCCGCTCCCGAAGAAGTGACCCGTGATTCGCTCGATTCTCTCGCCTGGTGGGCGGATCATGTGGCCTGCGTCGTTCGAAACGGCAGTCTTGTTGTCGCTCCGCCGCGCGATCAGGTTGAACTCACCCGTTTCGGCAAGCGCACCAGCCATTTCGAAACGCTGGGCTCAGAGGCCATTGCTGAGCTCGAACCCGATCTCGCCGGGCGTTTCGACAGGGCGCTCTTCTTCGCTGAAGAAGGTCATGTCGATCCGCGTATCGCCCTCGGACGTCTGAAAGAGCGCCTTTTGACGCTCGGCGGCCATATCAGGCTCGACACCGCGGTGGTCGACGGTAATTTCGACTGGGTGGTCGATTGCACCGGCATTCAGGCGCGCGGCACCGAGCCTGGTTTGCGCGGCGTACGCGGCGAGATGATACTCGTGCGCTGCCCGGATGTGACATTGCGCCGCCCCGTGCGTATGCTGCATCCGCGCATTCCGATTTATATCGTGCCACGTGAGCATGGTATCTTCATGGTGGGCGCCACCATGGTCGAGAGCGATGACGGGCGCGAGATTACCGTACGCGCCATGAGCGAACTGCTTAACGCGCTTTATACGCTGCACCCGGCTTTTGCCGAAGCAGAGATCATTGAAGCCAATGCGGGTATCAGACCGTCTTATCCCGATAATGTCCCGCGTGTGCATCGCGAGGGAAACCGAATTTCCGTCAATGGCATGTATCGTCACGGATTTCTGCTGTCGCCTGCGAGAGCGGCAGAAGTGGCGGAGATCATCTTTACGCACACAACCTGATAAACGATGCGACAGGGGCGTTTTATACGGGGCAGTGAGTCGACGACCTGTCTGGAAGCAGGCGTTGTGCTTAGTCTGGAAGAGGAGAGAACTGCCATGCAGATCATGGTGAATGACGAGACGAAGCTCATTGCGAGCCGCTTCCTCTCCGAAGCGCTGGTAGAGCTCGGCTATGGCGAAACGAAAGTGGCAACGGCAGTGGACGGTGTTTTCGTGCCGCGCTCGGCGCGTGAAGGCAAGGCGCTGGAAGAGGGGGCGAGGCTCGAAATCCTTGCGCCGATGCAGGGGGGCTGACCCATGCGTGCTTATGGTGTCGATTTCGCCTCTCCGCTGATGCTGGGCACAGCGCTGTATGACAGCCCTGCCATTCTGGCCGACTCTGTTCGGCGGGGGCGCCCTGGCGCGGTAACGGTTTCGCTCAGGCGGGAATCGGCCGGTCTACAGGCCGGGCAGGCCTTCTGGGAGCTTGTGCGCGGGTTCGACGTGCCGGTGCTGCCGAATACTGCTGGGTGTCACACGGTGCGCGAGGCGGTGACGACCGCCCAGATGGCGCGTGAAGTGTTCGAAACCGACTGGATCAAGCTCGAAGTGATCGGTCAGGGCGATCTCCTTCAGCCTGACGTTTTCGCGCTGGTCGAAGCGGCGCGTATTCTGAACGAAGAAGGCTTCAAGGTTTTTCCCTATATGACCGAAGACCTCGTTGTCGCCGAGCGTCTGCTGCGCGCCGGATGCGAGGTGCTCATGCCATGGGGCGCGCCTATAGGGTCGGGCAGGGGGCTGAACAATCTGTTCGGCTTACGTGCCTTGCGCGCGCATTTTCCCGAGATTCCAATGGTGATCGATGCCGGTATCGGACGGCCGTCTCACGCCGTCACGGCGTTCGAGCTCGGTTTCGACGCTATCCTGATCAACACGGCAGTGGCGAAGGCGGGGGATCCTGCCGCCATGGCCGAGGCTTTTTGTCTGGCTTGCGAGGTCGGACAATTGGCCAGAACGGCAGATCCTATGGACGAGCGCGACATGGCCGTTCCCTCGACGCCCACTTTAGGCAAGGCAAGTTTTGCATCATGAGTTCATTGCTTCCATCCCCTATCTATCCCGTCGTTGATCATCCACGCTGGGTGGAGCGCCTCGGCGCGGCCGGGGCGCGTTTTATCCAGCTTCGCCTCAAGGATCTCGCGCCAGAAACCCTGCGGGCGCAGGTGATCGAGGGGCAGGAAGCGGCTGCGCGCCATAATGTGCGTCTCGTGCTCAACGATTACTGGCAGCTCGCGCTCGAACTTGGCATCGACTATATCCATATCGGACAGGAAGATCTCGATACGGCCGATCTCGACCAGATCAGAGCAGCCCGTATTGCTTTCGGCATCTCGACCCACTCCCATCAGGAACTCGAGCGCGCCCTGTCTGTTCAACCCGACTATGTCGCACTCGGGCCGATCTGGGAAACCAGGCTCAAGAAAATGATCTGGGAGCCGCAGGGAGTAGAGAAGCTGGCGGAGTGGCGCCGCATTATCGGGCCTGACATGCCGCTGGTCGCGATTGGTGGCATCACGAGGTCCCGTGCCCCGTCCTGCATCGCGGCAGGTGCCGATAGCGTGGCGGCTGTCTCGGATTTCATCGCGTCCGATAATCCCGAGCATCAGGTCGAGGCCTGGCTTAAGGCATGCTCGGCCTGAAGCCCGGTAATATTTCCTTCAAATCGAGGTGTCACCCTCGCGGAGTCGTGAGGATTCGCGTATAGTGCTTCCATATTGCAGAAAATAGGGGAGAACATGCGCGCATGATGGTGACGGGACTGGCTGCCATTATTCTGGCGCTGGCGCTTTTGATGGTGCTCATCAGCGCAGTGCAGCCTTTGGCCCGTCGGCTTGAGGTATCGGAGACCGTTCTTCTTGCCCTTGCCGGTATCGGTATTGGTGCGGCGGCCGATCTGTTGCTTCGTTCCTCGCTGACCGAGATTTTCGACGGTGCCGCCGAGACGCTGCTCTATTTTCCGATCAACAGCGAAGCCTTTCTGCTCATCTTTCTGCCCATACTCGTGTTTCAGGGGGCGCTCGCAATCGACGTGCGGCGCCTGGCGCATGAGACTGCCACCGTGCTGCTTCTGGCTGTCGTGGCTGTGCTTGTCTCGACCCTGACCATTGGCGGGGCGCTTTATCCTTTCGCGGGTCAGTCCATGGTGGTCTGCCTGCTTCTGGGGTCGATCGTCGCCACGACCGACCCCTCGGCCGTGGCGGGAATCTTTCGCGAGATCGGCGCCGCATCGCGTTTGACCCGGCTGGTTGAGGGGGAGGCGCTCCTCAACGATGCGGCGGCCATCGCCATATTCTCCATCCTCCTGGCCTCCGTCACCTCGCATCGTCATATCCAGCTCGGTGAGACAATCATCGATTTTCTCGCCTCGTTCGGCGGGGCGATCGTGGTCGGCGTCGCCATAGGACGGCTGACGCTGCTGATGATTGCAGGGCTCGGCGGCTCGGTTGCTGCCGAGATCACGCTTACCCTCGCCTTGCCCTATATCGTGTATATCATCTGCGACGAGTTTCTCGGCTTTTCCGGTGTGGTAGCAACGGCGGCATCCGGGCTGACGCTTTCGGTATACGGGCCTTCCACCTTCAGGCCGCAGGTATGGCGCTTTCTGAACGAACTCTGGGTGCAGCTCGTTTTCTGGGCGGGCTCGCTCGTTTTCGTTCTGGCCTCCATGCTCGTGCCGCGCCTGCTTATCGGAATGACCCGCTGGGATTGCGTGCTGATCCTCATCGCGACCGTCGCAGGCCTTCTGGCCCGAGGCGCCGTGGTTTTCGGGTTGCTGCCGATCCTGGCTGCGGCCAAGCTATCGCCCCCGGTACCGGCGCCTTTCAAGACAACCATGGTGTGGGGTGGGCTACGCGGCGCCATCACGCTCGCTCTGGCGCTGGCGGTCACCGAGAATCAGCGTGTCTCAACTTCGACCGCCCATTTCATCGGTATCATCGCCACCGGCTTCGTGCTGATCACTCTGCTCGTCAATGGCACGACGCTGCGTTATCTCGTGGTGTTTCTCAAGCTCGACCAGCTTCCGGCCATCGATCAGGCGATGCGTCATCAGGTGCTGAGCAGCGGCCTCGCGCAGGTAGCCGAGCGGACCCATACGCTTGCCGATGAACTCGGTTTCGGCTCGGGCACGCAGCAGACCATTATCGGGCAGATCGAGCGCCGTGCGCAGGAAGAGAGCGAGGCGAACACCTTCGATACGGCACTCGGAGACAGGCAGCGCGTGACGCTCGCTCTGATCACCATCGCCAACCGTGAGCGCTCGCTCCTGCTCGATTTGTTCCGCATTCGCGGGCTGTCGCGGCGCGTGATGGAGACGCTTCTACGCTCATCGGAAGCCATGGTTGACGGGGCCAGGCTCGAGGGGCGCTATGGCTATGTGCGTGCCCTGCGTCGCCGCCTGCGCCCGACCTTGCGCTTTCGCGTGGCACAGATGCTCCATCAGCGTTTTCACATCGACAAGCCGCTCATGTTCTGCATGTCGGAGCGGTTCGAGATGCTGGTCATTGCCCATCTCGTCTCGCTTTCGCTGATGCGCTTCATGCATCAGCGCCTTGAGCCGACGCTGGGCAACCGTATCGGTGAGATCGTGTCTGAAGTTCTGGGGCGTCAGCGCCGCATGCTTGATGACGCGCTTGAGATGATGCGCCTGCATTATCAAGGCTATTCCGAGGCGCTGGAAAGCCGAATTCTGCACCAGATTGCCTTGCGTCTTGAGGAAGAGGAGTACGATGAACTCCTGTCCGATAATCTTGTCAGTGAAGAGCTGCATCGCGAATTGCTCAAGGATGTCGAAAAGCGTCAGGAGCGTCTCGAGAAGCCTCTGCGCTTCAACATCAAGAGCGGTATCGAGCAGCGCCTGCGCTCTTTCCCGGCGTTTCGCGGCGTGCCCGATGGGGTGTTGCACGATCTGGCGATGAACATCTCCCTGCGCTTTGCATCACCCGGCGAGGTGCTTTTGCGGCGCAATGGCAAAATCAAAATGGTGTATGCCGTGGTCGCCGGTCTGGCCGAAGTGCATATCGCCGAGCAGGACGTTCAGTTCGGGGCAGGGGATCTCATCGGGGCTGCGCCGCTCATCAACCAGACCTATTCGCGTGGCACGGTGCGAACGATGCAGTTCTGTCATCTCCTCGCCATACCGTCGCATCTGTTCATGAGACTGGTCGAAGAATACCCCATCGTGCGTCGCACCATTGATGAGCGTGCAGAGGCGCGTCTCGTAGAGGGACACAAGCTCTCTCTCGTGCTGGGCGGGAACAAAGAACCTTTTATTCCGGCGCGTGAGCTTATCCGGTCGGGTGGTAAAGACGCCAAACCCGAGTGACGGCAGAACCGGGAGGCCGCCTGGCTCCAACGCCGTAGCGTTCGAGCCAGCGCCCGTCAGGCACAGGCCAGGAACCTATCTCGCTCATCGCCAAGGCGCGCACCGCTTTGCTCTCCCGCCATTGTCTGAGCAGGGCCGATCATTGCCTGCAATCGTGGTTCGGGGGCTGACACGGCTGGGTTTGCCAGACCGAGCGACGGCCACCTGGCGCGGCGACCGGTGCTGTTAAAAGGAACACGTTACGCAATGCCCGCGACTATTTCGGCGAGTACGGCGATGGTGCTCGAGCTATGCGCTATGCCCTGAGTTTCGGCGGGAAGGCTAAGGCGCGTATGCCCCGAGAAGGATTGCCTTACTTGTAAGCCCGCTTGCTCCGGCGCATTGATTGCCGCGAAGCGACCTGTTCAGATAAAGCGTTGCGAGCCGATTGGCGGAACTGTCCGCGACGACGCTGAAAGCGAGAGTCACCGCCATCTCGCGCCCTGAGCGAATGATCGGATCTGCTATTGCGACCGCGAGGGCCTCGAATTGATTTTTGAGCACTGAGTGCCTATCCGCTTCAGGGATGTCGCCGCGTGAAAAGATATCCTTGCTGGTGATAGTGATTTTCACCTTCCCACATCCGACCTTCGCACCCATGTGCGAAGGTCGTTATCGGCAGTTCACCGGGTGCCTCGACAGTGAAGGCACGGAGCAGGGCGACACAGCTGATCATGGCGGTATTCCGTATCTGCATGGCGTTGGTCGACATGAACAGGGAGAGGAGTCATGGAGTCCATTCGTCGGCGGGCTAAGGCAGGAGGAGTGGTGTAGCCAGGTTAGACTTGGGGTTGAACCGGATTGGGGTCCGGGAAATGGGAGCATGATTTGTCGGCTTGTTTTGCAGGCCGCGAAGCACATCCTTTTAGCCTGCAATGAAAGTTCGATAAGATATATTATGCCAACCCACATCTCAGAATCAGCCCGGAGGTCGCCTCTGATCGTCACTCTCAGTTTCGGCTTCCGCGGTCACGCCAAAGCGTAGCTTCCGAGCTCCGCGCCAGTCTGGCTGTCGACTTCCTTTAAAATCACACCATAGCCCCAAAGTGCGCCAAGATGTTCCAGAGTCAGCCTTGCATCCGTAGGTTGTAAAAGCTTGCCGGGCCTGGTGCGGTGTTCCAGACGCAAAATACGGTCTCCGGTCAGGTCTGCACCCACGATCTCGATTTCCTCGGCCAGCAATCCGGGATCGTAGGAGGACGCGACAGAGCGTCTTATATCCCGGTAGCCCGCTTCATCATGTATCGCATCGACCAGAAGATAAGGCTGCGCCAGATCGTCTTCGAGGCGAAAGAGACGAAAATCGCGCATGACCTTGGGCGAGAGAAATTGCTGCACGAAGCTTTCGTCGCGATACTCCGCCCAGGCGTGATGCAGTGTGCCGATCGGATCGCGATTGCCTGCGTGATCGGGGAACCATAAACGGTCTTCTTCTGTGGGGTCAGTACAAACACGGGCGATATCTGTCATCATGGCAAAGCCGAGCGCATAGGGGTTGAAGTTCGGCCCTCCCCCCTCGTCAAAGCCTCTCTGGGTGATGACGTTACTGGTGGAATGGATGACTTCGAGTATTGCGGCATCGTCAATCAGCTTCTTGTCATGAAGACGATGCATGATGAAGTTGTGTACCCACGTGGCACAGCCCTCGTTCATGAGCTTGGCTTGTGGCTGCGGATAAAAATACTGCGCGATCAGGCGCACGATGCGGATGATCTCACGCTCCCAATTGGCCAGTCTCGGGGCGTTTTTTTCGAGGAAATAGAGGATGTTTTCCTCCGGTAGTCCCAGAGCGGTGCCCAGATCGCCGGACTCAGCAGTGCCATGAGCCGGCTTCTGGCTGTCTGGTAAGGTGCGCCACAGATCGTTGAACTGCTCGTCTTCGTAAGTGCGCCGCTCTCTGGCGCGCTCCTGTTCCTGGCGCAAATCGAGACGCTTGCTGCCCGTATGGCGATCGACACCCTGATTCTGTAGCGCATGAGCTGCATCGAGAATGCGTTCGACGGCCTTCACGCCATATCTTTCCTCGCAGCGGGCGACATAGCCCCGCGCGAATTCGAGGTAATCGAGGATCTGCGTCGAGTCCGTCCACTCGCGAAACAGACGATTATTCTTGAAAAAATGGTTATGGCCGAAAGCTGCGTGGGCGATGACCAGCGCCTGCATAGTCGCCGTATTTTCTTCCATAAGGTAGCTGATGCAGGGGCTCGAATTGATCACGACCTCATAGGCCAGCCCCATCAGCCCGCGCTTATACGCGTTTTCATGCGAGACGAAGCGCTTCCCCGCCGACCAATGCGGGTAGCTGATCGGCATGCCGTGCGAAGTATAGACATCGAGCATCTGCTCGGAGGTGATGATCTCGATCCGGTTGGGATAGGTGTCGAGCTTGAGTTCCTCACTCGCAATGCGGTCGATCTCGCCATAGCAGTCGCGAAGGATCGGGAAACTCCAGTCTGTGCCTGTATAGAGCATGCTCACTCCCCTGCCCGCTCGGCTGCGCGACGGGCAAAAAGATCTCTGAAGACCGGGAAAATATCGCGTCGGTCCTGCACCTGACGCATGGCGAGTTGCGGTGTGGTATCGGCAATCGCTCTATAGCCGCGCCACAGATCGGTCTCGCTGCGTAAAAGCGCCCCGCCCATACTGACCTCGACATAGGCGTAATACTGCACGACCGGCAGTATGGCCTCTGTCATCAGCCGGTTCACTTTGCTCATATCGGACGAAATATTATCCCCGTCCGAAACCTGCGCGACATAGATATTCCATTTATCGGCCGGAAAGCGCTCGCGCTGCACCTCTTGCATGAGGTCGAGTGCCGTCGAGACAACCGTGCCGCCGGTGCGCGGGTCGGTAAAGAACACGTCCTCATCGACTTCTTCCGCCGTTTCCGCATGGCGGATGAAGACAATTTCGAGCTTCTCGTAGCGTTTTTCCAGGAAGACATGCAGCAGCATGAAGAACTGCTTGCCCAGCTCCTTCATTTTTTCAGTCATGGAGCCCGAGACGTCCATGATGCAGAAAATGACGGCCTGTGTGGTGGGCTTGGGCACGGGTGTGAAGCGGCGATAACGCAGATCGACAGGATCGACCCATGGAATGCGCGCCAGCCTTTGGCGAAGCAGGCTCTTGCTCTCACGCAGCTCCTGCAGGCGCAGGAATTTTGCATCCGAAAGTGGTCGCTCTTCCTCTAGTGCCGTGATCTCGGTCTCAATGTCGATCAGCTCCTGCGGTTTCGGGCGTTTGAGCCCGATACGTCGCCCCATAGAGCGTCGCATGGTGCGCCCGAGATCGATCTGTGAAGGAGAGCCGTCACTTGTGAGGCCAGAGCGACTGGTAGCAAGCGACGAGGTCGAGGCGACCTCGCGCTTGATGAGATCGGGCAGCTCGAGATCGTCGAAAAACAGATCGAGGAACTCCTCGCGCGACAATACGAAGCGATAGGAATCTTCGCCGCCGCCCTCTTCGCCCGCGCCATTCCCCTCTCCGCCACCCTCACCTGCGCCACCCGGCGGGCGGCGCAGGCGGTCGCCCTTGACGAATTCCTTGTTGCCGGGCAGCACGAAACTACGCGCCCCGGCACTGAAGTGTCGGTGAAAGCTCGGCTCATGCAGCACATCTGCCGGAATGGACACCGCGCTGTCCTGTCCGATCTCTCGGATGCGCCCCTGCGCTGCGGCGTCTCGCACCGCTGTCTGTATGGCCTGGCGCGCCCTTGTCAGGACGCGCTGGCGGTTTTCGGTGTTCTTGCCGTGCGGGTTCGGGCGCCTGTCTATGATTTCCATGAAACGCTCCGTTATCGAGAGATCAGGCAGACTGCTTGACGCGCATATACCATTCGACGAGGCGCCTCACCTGACGCTCGGTATAACCACGCGCGGCCATGCGGCTGACAAACTCGTCGTGCTTGCGCTCGCTGGTGCTATCCTTTTTCGAGCCGAAGCTGATGACGGGCAGCAGATCCTCGACCTGGCTGAACATGCGCTTCTCGATGACGTCCCGTATTTTCTCGTAGCTTGTCCATGACGGATTACGCCCGCCATTGGAGGCCCGCGACCGCAGCGAGAACTTGACGACCTCGTTACGAAAATCCTTGGGGTTGGCGATACCCGCCGCTTTTTCGGTCTTGCTCAGCTCCGCATTCAGCAGATCGCGGTTCATGAGTTGACCCGTGTCAGGGTCCTTGAAATCCTGATCCTCGATCCAGGCATCGGCATAATCGAGATAGCGATCGAAAAGGTTCTGGCCGTAGTCGTTATAGCTCTCCAGATAGGCTTTCTGAATTTCATTGCCCAGAAACTCAGCATAACGGCGCGCCAGATCGGATTTGAGCGATGCGAGATAGGCGGCCTCCACCTCTGCGGGAAACTGCTCACGACGCACCGCCTGCTCAAGCACATACATCAGATGCACAGGGTCAGCGGAGATCTCGGACGGGTCATGATTGAACGTGGCCGAAAGCACCTTATAGGCGAAGCGAGTGGAGATGCCCTCCATGCCCTCATCGACACCGGCGCTGTCCTTGTACTCCTGCATGGCGCGGGCCTTGGGGTCGGTCTCGCGGATATTCTCGCCGTCATAGACGCGCATCTTGGCGAATTGGGTCGAGTTGGGGTGCGATTTGAGACGCGACAGTACAGCGAACTGAGCCAGCATTTCGAGCGTATGGGGCGCGCAGGGCGCTTCGCCCAAGGCCGAAGACTGGATCAGCTTCTCATAAATTTTGGATTCCTCGGTGACGCGCAGGCAGTACGGCACCTTGATGACGCAGACACGGTCGAGGAAGGCCTCATTGGTGCGGTTATTGCGGAAAGACTGCCACTCGGCTTCGTTCGAATGGGCCAGAATTACGCCGGTAAAAGGAATGGCGCCAATATTCTCGGTGCCCACATAATTCCCTTCCTGCGTTGCCGTCAGAAGAGGGTGCAGCATCTTGATCGGTGCCTTGAACATCTCGACGAATTCGAGAAGTCCCTGATTGGCGCGGTTCAGCCCGCCAGAGAAGCTGTAGGCATCGGGATCGTTCTGGCTGAAGTTTTCGAGCTGGCGGATATCGACCTTGCCGACCAGCGCCGAGACGTCCTGATTATTGTCGTCACCCGGTTCCGTCTTGGCGATGGCGACCTGGCGCAGCTTTGACGGATTGAGCCTTACGACCGTAAAGCGCGAGATATCGCCGTCGAAATCTTCAAGCCTCTTGAGCGCCCAGGGGCTCGCGATGCCGGTCAGCACGCGACGGGGAATATTGTACTGGTCGAGCAGGGAAGCCCCGAAACGTTCGGGGTCGAACAAGCCGAGCGGGCTTTCGAAAACGGGGCTGATCTCCTTGCCCGCCTTGAGCACATAGATCGGCTCGCGTTCCATCAGCGTCTTGAGACGTTCGCCAAGCGAGGATTTTCCGCCGCCGACCGGGCCGAGCAGATAGAGAATCTGCTTTCGCTCTTCTAGCCCCTGAGCGGCGTGGCGGAAGAAGCCGACGATCTGCTCCACCGCGTCTTCCATACCGTAGAAATCGGCGAAGGCGGGATAGGTGCGCACGGTGCGGTTCATGAAAATGCGGCTCAGCCGTGGGTCGCGCGACGAATCCAGCATGACCGGCTCGCCAATGGCCTTGAGCATGCGCTCCGCAGCGCTCGCATAGCTGCTGGGGTCTTCACGGCAGAGAGACAGATAGGAAGCCAGCGACATCTCTGTTTCCCGACGTTCCTCACGAAAAGAAGAAGCCAGCGTAAAGACGTCCGAGAGTGAACTCATGACTCATATGCTCCGATGGAAGCCTGCCACTGGGCCGGGGGGCGAAACGGTCATACCCACCGAGAGACATGCAGGCGATAAGTCGGGAAGTCAGGCTATGGGAGACGACAATAGGTGCGGAGCCATGGGAGGCTCCGACATTAAAAAATAATGGCCCGGCAATACCGGAATTTCAGGGAATTCACGCGATGTCTAAAAGGACCGGACTGACCCGATACGATGACGCTATCGCGATGTGGAACCGCGCTTCAACAAAAAACTGGTTAATCGAAGAAATATTTAGAGGCTGAGAACCATGCCATCATAGCCGGGCTCAATGCCCTCAGGCAGCGCCCGACGAAGCGTCTGGTAATCGAGACCCGGCCCCATATGGGTCAAGATGGTCCGCTCGGGCTTGAGCCTCTTGCACCATTCAATCACCAGATCGACCCAGGCATGGGCTACATGCGGCTCGTATTGAAAGCAGCCGACAATCCAGGTCTTCACGCCCTCGAGACAGGCCAGCGACTCTTCGCTTAGATGCTCGACATCGGTGGAATAGGCAAAATCACCGCAGCGTACTCCCGCCGTAGGAATGCGATAATGCCTTTGTTCGAAAAGCTGGATTTCGAGATCGCATAGAGAGAGACGATCGGTCAGGATGATCGGGTGCGGGTCGGGCACCGGGCGGAAAAACCCGGTCCCGCTCCAGGGACGAAAAGCATAGCTGTAGCGCGCTTCAAGCTCTTCCAGCACCGCTTCGGTGGCGTAAAGCGGCAGCGGCGCGTCGAGCATACGATTGATGGCGCGCAGCTCGTCCAGCCCGGCGACATGATCGGCGTGCTCGTGGGTATAAAGCACTGAATGCACGACACCGATCTTCGCTCGAAGAAGCTGGGCCCGCAGATCCGGCCCCGAATCCACCAGAAGGCGCTTGCCGCTTTCAGCCTCGATCACGATAGAGGAGCGCGTGCGCTGGTTGCGCGGCTCGGTCGGGTCGCAGGCTCCCCAGATTCCTGCTCCATCCGCACCGCCCACCATGGGCACACCGCCAGAGCCACCGCAGCCGAGGATCGTGACTTTCATGCGGCGCGTCTGAACAGCGCGTAGAAATTGGCGGTGGTCAGCGCGGTCAGAGATTCGACCGCCATACCGCGCTCCTGCGCCAGTCGTGCGGAAGTATAGGCGACATAACCCGGCGTGTTTGGCTTGCCGCGCTTGGGCACGGGGGCGAGAAACGGGCTATCCGTCTCGACCAGAAGACGGTCCTGCGGCATGGCGCGCGCGACGTCGCGTATCGTCTCGCATTTGGGGAAGGTCAGCAGACCCGAGAAACTGATATAGCCGCCCAGCTCTATCGCGGCGCGTGCCAGATTCATGCCAGATGCGAAGCAATGAAGCAGGAACGGGAACGCACCCTTCTCGTGCTCGTCGCGCAATATTGCTGCGACATCGTCATCGGCCTCGCGGGCGTGGATCACGAGTGGCAGACCCGTCTCTCTCGCCGCCGCGATGTGCACGCGAAAGCTCTCGGCCTGGGCAGCGCGCACTGGCAAGGCCCCATGCAGATAATCGAGGCCCGACTCACCGATACCGATGACGCAATCAGGCTCGGCAAGCGTCGTGATGGTCGCGACATCCGGCAGTGTCTCTTCGCCCACATGGTCTGGGTGGGTGCCGATAGCGCACCAGACACGCAAATCGGGTGTGTCGAAGCGCGTGAGGTCGATCTGGGTCTGTGCCTGTGACAGGCGCGTGCCGATAGTCGTCATGCCCGAAAGCCCATGCTCTTTTGCCAGAGCGAGGGCGGCGGGAACGTCGTCGAGACGGTCGAGGTGGCAATGGGTGTCGATCAGACCCGTCATGCGGCGCTCGTTCACGCGGCGCTCTCGGGCTCGACATAGCGCGGGAACAGACCCTGCGGCGCAGGCAGGGCTATCCCTGCCTCGAGAGGCTCGGAGAGCGAGGCGAAACCGCGTTTGCCCTCTGCGACACCAAGCTGGGTCAGCAGTTTGTCCATCGTGCCCGGCATATAGGGCTGAAGCAGGATCGCGATGTGACGCAGCGCCTCATGCAGAACGCGCAGCACCGTTGCCATACGCACGAGATCGGTCTTTTTCAGCGCCCAGGGGGCCTGACGATCAATATAGGAATTGCAGGCGCGAATGAGTTTCCAGACTTCTTCAAGCGCATCGGTCACGGCAAAGCGTGCAAGCTGGCCGCGCATGAGGTCGGGCAGAAGCAATGCGCTGGCAAGCAGGGCGATATCGTCCTTACTCAACGCGTCGACAGCTGGCAGGCTGGCCTCGCAATTGCGGGCAATGAGGCTGAGCGTGCGCTGCGCCAGATTGCCGAGATCATTCGCCAGCTCGACATTCAGTCGGTTGATGAGCGAGCGTCGGCTGAGATCGGAATCTCCGCCGAACGGTACTTCACGCAGCAGGAAAAAGCGCACGGGGTCGAGGCCGAAGCTCTGCACCAGATCGCGTGGGTCGATCACATTGCCGACCGACTTGCTCATTTTCTCACCTTCGATCGTCCACCAGCCATTGGCGTAGACCGATTGCGGCAGTTCGATCTCGGCGGCCATCAGAAAGGCGGGCCAGAAAACGGCATGAAAACGGATGATATCCTTGCCGACGATATGCGCCGAGGCGGGCCAGTATTTCATACGCTCTGCGTTCTCGTCTGGATAACCCAGCGCCGAGAGATAATTGGTCAGGGCGTCGAACCAGACATACATGACATGGTCCGGGTCATTCGGGACCGGAATGCCCCATTTGAAGCTGGTGCGGCTGATCGAAAGGTCTTTCAGACCCTGTTTAACAAAGCTGACGATTTCATTGCGTCGGCCAGACGGGCCGAGAAATTCCGGGTGCTGCTCATACAGTGCCAGCAACCGGTCTTCGAATGCCGAAAGACGGAAGAAATAGGAGGGCTCGCGCACCCATTCGACCGGCGCGCCGGTAGGCGCCGTCTTGCGGCCGTCAGCGTGTGTGGTCAGCTCGTCTTCGGAATAGAAGCACTCGTCACGCAGGGCGTACCAGCCCTCATAGGCGTCGAGGTAGATATGGCCGTTCGCAGCGACCTTCTCCCAGAGAGCCTGTGCCGCCTGCTTGTGACGCGGCTCCGTGGTGCGGATGAAATCGTCGTAGGAGATTTCCATGGCGTCGGCCATGCTGCGGAAATCTGCTGCGATGCCATCCGTGAAGCTCTGCGTATCCACACCGGCATTCTGTGCGGCCTGCTCGACCTTCTGGCCATGCTCGTCCGTGCCGGTCAGAAAAAACACATCCTTGCCGTCCAGACGATTGAAGCGCGCCAGAACATCGGCGGCGATGGACGTATAGGCATGGCCGATATGCGGTGCGCCATTCACGTAGTAGATGGGGGTAGTGACATAATACCGTGAAGTCATGGGGCACTCGCTATGGCGGCTGCCTGTCTGGCAGCCTGATTCTTGTCCAGATTGAACCGTTCGGTCTCGCGCTGAAGCGCCTGAAGGGATGAGAACGCTTCAGCGGCCTTGCTTGCCTGCATCAGATTTCCCTGCCCCGCCAGAGTTCTGGCCCGGTTCGCAAGTGCCTCTCCTAGCAAAGAACACAGCACGGCAAAACCATCATCGTGACGCAGCAGGCTGGCCAAAGCCTCAGGGTCGGCGCTTGCGCCGTTTTCGAGCAGGGTATCGGCCAGATGGCGTGCCGTCCTGTCGGTTCCCTGATCGGTAGCCAGCACACGACCCGGCGCGCCTTGTGCCTGATCGGCAAGCGTGTCGAGTTCGGCGCCGCTCTTGCCATGATGTCTCAGCACCTGCCGCGTCTGCTCGGGAGAGAGCGCATCAAGCGCCATAAGGCGGCAGCGGCTTCTGATCGTCGGCAATAGCGCCGAAGGCGTCGGGCAGGTCAGAAAAAAGACTGTCTGGTTGGGCGGTTCTTCAAGGAGCTTGAGCAGCGCATTCGCAGCATTGCGATTGAGCGTTTCGGCCCCATCGACAATCACCACACGCCAGGCACCGTCAGCAGCGGTATGATGCAAAAAATCCTGCACGGGGCGCACGTCGTCTATGACGATCTCCTGCCGCATGCGTTTGCGTTTTTCGTCCATCCGGCGGGTGATGACGAGCAGGTTGGGATGGGTGCCTGCGCTGATCTGGCGGCCCGCCCGGCTCTGGAGATCGATACCGTTCAGGAGGATGCGGGCGCAGGCAAAGGCAAAGCGTGTCTTACCGATGCCTGACTCCCCATGGATCATCCAGCCATGATGAAGTCTACCTGACTCAAACGCCTTCTTGAACAGGACCAGCTGGGCCTCGTGGCCGAAGAGCGGCAAGGCGGCAGGATGCTCCGATGCTGTCATGACGGCAGATAGGGTGTAACGATCGAGAGGATATCGGTGGCCACCTCGTCGGGCGCGCGGCGCGCATCGACGCGTTTGACACGCTCAGGTGCCTCGCGGGCCACTTTGTCGAAACCCTCGGCAATGCGCTCGTGAAACGCAGCCTCTTCCCGCTCATAGCGGTCGAGCTTGCCCCCTCGTGCGGCCACGCGGGCGGCGCCGAGTTCGGGCGGGACATCCAGCATTAGCGTCAGATCGGGTTCGCAAGCCAGCAAACCGCGCAACGAGCGGATGAAATCGAGGCTCGTCGCATCGCCTCGTGCCAAACCATAGCCTTGATAAACGAGCGTCGAGTCATGAAACCGGTCACATATCACTATTTCGCCGCGCAAAAGCGCGGGCAGGATGATACTGTCCAGATGGTCGGCACGTGCTGCCATATGGGCAAGCGCCTGAGCGCGCTGTGAGAGCGGCGCTTCGCTGAACAGGATCAGCTCACGCAGCGCCTCGGCACCGGGAGAGCCGCCGGGCTCGCGCGTCAGGTGCACGACGTAACCCATTTCGCTCAGTGCCGTGTAAAGCAGACGGGTCTGAGTGGACTTGCCCGCCCCTTCCCCGCCCTCGAAGGTAATGAAAAGCCCGCTCACGCCTCAGCTATGCGGCACGGGTTTGGGGCCGTGGCCAAGGCGCGCCAGGGCCCGACCGACCAGACCGAGGCGCGGCACGGCATTGGCGGCGACCAGATCGAGACGGATATCGGGCATGCCCTGATTTTGCAGCACGAGCGCGCCGATGGTCTGGCCCGCCATGACAGGCGCGATGGCAGGAGACGGGTATTCGACGCTGATCCTGCTACGCTGCTGCCAGCCATGCGGGAGAGTCAGCACGATGTCGCGGGTACCGACCAGCGCGACCTCGGCGGCCTCGCCCATATAAACGGGCATATGATCGACCACCTGACCGTGGTGGAACAGGGTGACATTCTCGAAATTGGCGAAGGCCCAGCCGAGCAGGCGCTCGCCTTCATGGGCCCGTTCATTCATCGAGCTTGTGCCGTTGATCGTCATGATGATGCGTCGGCCATCACGCTTGGAGCTGGCGCAGAGGCCGAAACCACCGGCATCGGTATGGCCGGTCTTGAGACCATCTGCGAGGCCCTTATCGACCAGGACGTTGCGATTACCCTGTTTGATATTGTTGTAAGTGAACTCGGTGGCCGAGAAGAGATGATAGAATTCGGGGTAGTCGCGGATCAGATGCATGGCAACGCGGCTGACGTCGCGTGCGCTCATGTACTGCGACTCATTCGGCAGGCCGGTGCAGTTCATAAAATGGGTGTTGGTCATGCCAAGTTTAGCAGCGGTCTGGTTCATCAGATTGACGAACTGCTCTTCAGACCCGGCAATGCCTTCAGCCAGAACGATACAGGCATCGTTACCCGACTGAATAACCATGCCTTCAATCAGGTCGGATACGGTCACGCTCTGGCCGAGCGGCACGAACATCTTGGAGCCCTGGGTGCGCCAGGCCTTCTCGCTGACCGGCAGGGACTGGGTGAGCGTCAGATGCCCGGCGCGCAGCATGCCGAAAGTGACATAGGCCGTCATCATTTTCGTGAGCGATGACGGTGGCATATGCTCATCGGCGGCTTTTTCGAGAAGCGTCGCACCTGTGTCGAAGTCGATAATGCACGCCCAACGGGCAACCGTGTCGAGCGGACCGATCGGGGTGGTGGCAGGCGATGCGCTCGGCACGCTTGCCGCGCCGCTCGGCGCTGCAGAGGCAGCGCCCGCCGCCGCTTTTCCGCGTCGCGGGCGCGCGAAAGCGAACTGAGTTGAAACGGCTAACCCAGCCGCACCCGAGAGCAGAAAACGTCTTGTCCGCACGTCAACACCTTATTTGGCCACGATATGCGCGCCCGTGCCACCGCATTGGCGCGCCTGTGCTAATGCCCTATCCGCCTCAGGCACCGTTGTGAAGGGGCCGAGTGAAACGAGCCAGGGTAATGTTCCCGCACCACCCGCCTCCTGGGTTATCTCCGCGCCGCATTGCGCGGCAACGCGCGCAGCGGCGGCATGGCCCGAAAAACTGCCGAGTTCGATGCGGTAGAGCGGCGCCTCCGCCATGCCCTGCATGATTGTTGGCGGCATCTCAGGCAAAAGCAGCGTTCTGGCGCCTGTCTGGGTATCGCCCGATTTCATGCCCAGTGTGCGTGTGCTGCCGTCGTCAAGCGATTGGGCAACGATGGCCTCACGTGGCGCCGCAGCAATGTCAAGTTTCGGTGCCTCGGGATTGGAATCGGCAATCTGCCGACTGAGCGTCTCATCCTCGATGATTTCAACCGGGGTCGGGGCGTTGCCCATGCCCAGAAGGGTCGCAACGCGTGGCGTCACGGCCAGCATACGGCCCGCCGATGCAGGTCCACGATCGTTCAGCCGGATTTTCACGATCCGGCCATTGGCAAGATTACGCACGCTCACAATCGCCGGAAGCTGCAATGTCTGATGCGCGCCAGTCATCGCCTGGGCTGACCAGATCTCACCATCCGCAGTCAGACCACCCTTTGGGGCAGTCTGGATGACGGCAAGCCCTGTTTCCGTCACGCCGAAACGCTCGGCGGGATAGAACCAGGACTCGCTGCCTTGCCACGCCTGCCCCACGACATAGTGAGGGCTGGCCTGCCTGGCCGTTTCCTGATGGTGACACCCGGCGAGGCCGGTTCCTGCCGCTATAAAAGAAATGAATGCCTTAACCGATTTCATATCCGAGCAATCCCACACCGAGCGCGTAAAAATCTGACGGGTTATAGCGTCGGATCACATCGAAGTTACGATAAACCATAAAAGCTTCCGTGCCAGGCCCATCGGGACGCAGCACGGCGCCTGTCACATCCTGACGGGAGAGGGTCGAGCCATCTTCACGACGCACACCGAGCGCCGACCAGGCTGCGAGGGTCTGCTTGTTGCCACGACCAAGCTGGGTTTGGGGAATATCCTGCGTCAATTTGACCGGTTGCCCCCACGGCTCTTCTGCCTGCCAGCCGGAACCACGCAGATAATTGGCCACCGATGCGAAGACATCCTGCTCGCTTGACCAGATATTGCGCCTGCCATCATGATCGGCATCGACGGCGTAGCGCAGATAGGCGCTGGGCATGAATTGCGGCTGCCCCATGGCCCCGGCATAGGAACCGAGCATCGCTTCAGGTGCGATATCGCCATGGTCAAGAATCTGAAGCGCCTTGAACAGCTCGCCACGAAAGAAAGTGGCGCGACGCCCGTCGAAAGCGAGAGTAGCGAGTGAGTCGATCACCGAAAACGTGCCGATCTTGCGACCGAAGCCTGATTCCAGCCCCCAGATGCCCATGATCGCCCGCGGGTCGACGCCATATTGCGCCCCTGAAGCATCGAGAAGCTTGCCGTATTGCTGCAGGGCGGCCTTGCCTTGGCTGATGCGCGTGCCGCTGATGACACGCTCGCGATACTGCGCCCAAGTCAGGGTGAACTCGGGCTGATGCCTGTCGAGCTTGATAACTTTTGCGTTGGGTTCGGTCGTGAGCGCGAACGCGCGAGACAGCGTGTTTGCAGAAATGCCCTTGCTCAACGCCTCTGCTCGAAGCGTATGCAGGAAAGAAGCATAGCTACCATGGGCCGACGGCTTGGCCGTATGGCCAAGCGTTCGCGCAACGCCGCTCCCACAGAGAGCGGGAGAGGCCGCAGCAACCGCGGCCATTAACGAGCGTCGAGTCAGCACGATGTCATCCTTGCCTGTTCGGTCCTGATGCTGGCTTAAAGCCCGGCCTAGCGTCGCAGCGGACGACCTTCAGCGGCACCATGCATGATGAAGTGCAGGAATGGGTTGATCGTCAAGGGAATGTCCGGGTTTGCTGCGATATATTCCGATACGCTGAAAGAGCCGTTCGGGTCGCGACCTTCGAGATAGCCATGGGTCATGAAATGCTCGACCGCATCGATCCCGCACGCGCCGACATCGGGATAGGCTGCCAGATACCATGTGGCGTCGAAATAAAGCGCTTCTACCGGATATGATGAGACGGTTTGAAGGGCGTTTTCCACAAGCTCTTCGGGCGCGACCGGGTTGGGCGCCTCGTTCTGCTCGGGCGAGTGTTCTGCTGCCTGGATGGCCGGTTCCTGCGAGGGCAGCGGGGCCTCATTTTCTGCGACGATTTGCGCGGCAGCCGGTTTCTTCTTTCTCGCGGTGGTCGCTCGCGGTCGGACTGTTTTCGCCAAGAGTGGTTTCCCTAGATGCGATGAAAAACATGGTGGCTGATCGGCCATTCAAGGAGGAGAAGTCCCCGGAAGCCCATCGACGTTGACTGGATGATGTGGATCGAGATGGCTTTATATTGTCGTCCAGCCGCATTTTATACTTAAAAAAAAGAAAAAATAATCACATCGCAGCATTATGATGGGGATTGTGACATATTCGGGATTGGACCGATAGTGCCGGTTTTAGGGAGTGGCCTGAAACTCGTCCAGTGACAAACTATAAGCACGATTGAGGATTAACGAGTATTTCGTGAAAGAATAACGATGGCCTGGCTCGAGTTCTGGCTTTCTCACTGCAAAGCTTCTTGCTTACGATGTCCTAGCCTTGTCTACTGAGCGTGCATCAGTGCACGATCTTTGCGGCGTACCGCAGGGAGAGGGTAGGTCGTGCCCTGCTCTTGCATAACCTCGCTCACAAGCGATCTTGCCTGTTTATGCTCGGGCAATTCAGTTCAGATGGCACTATCGAATGAAAAAAGCCGCTTCTTCCTCTGCGGTCAGCCTGCTTGCCGTCGCGAAAGAAGCCGGAGTGTCGCGCGCGACGGCCTCGCTCGTTTTGCGCAACAGCCCGCTCGTGGCCGAGCCGACAAGGGAGCGGGTCAAGGAGGCCATGCAACGGCTCGGCTATATCTATAATCGCGGCGCCGCCAATCTGAGGCAGAACCGCACAGGAACCATCGGCCTCGTTCTGTCGAATATCGCCAATCCGTTTTTCAGCACGCTGACGGCGGGTGTGGAACAAAGCAATGACGTGTCGGAGGCGATCTGTCTGATTGCCAACACCGCAGAATCCCCCGAAAGGCAGGACCGTCAGATACGGCGCCTGCGGGAGCATAATGTCGACGGGCTCATCATCTGCCCCGCCATAGGGAGCGATCAAGGATTGATCGACGCGCTCGAACGGCTCGGCCTGCCCTATGTGCAGGTGCTGCGTGAGATTTCGAACAGCCAAGGCGATGTCGTGACCGCCGACTACGCTGCGGGCATCGAACAGGCGATAGCGCATCTCGTTGAGACCGGTCGCAGAAGGATTGTCTTCATCGGCTCGATGGCAATGCATTCTGCGGCATTGGCCCGTCTCGATGGCTACACAACCGCCGTCAGGCGTCTTGGGTTGACTCCGATGCCTGTCATCGCAGGGACACGCGATAATCGTTACGATGAAGAGGCGTTTGACCGTCTTCTCGTCTCGGGCAATCCCCCGGATGCTGCGATCTGCTACAACGACATTATAGCTCTTTCGCTTTTCCACCATTTGGGGCGGCGCGGCAGGATCGTCGGAGTCGATTTCGCGGTGATAGGCATGGATGATCTGCCTCAGGCCGCTGCGGCTTTCCCGTCGCTGACCACTATCGCAACCATGCCGCACACGATCGGTGCTGTTGCCGCAGGTCTGCTGCAACAGCGCTTGGCTCGACCAGAGCGGGCGTACGAGCGCCATGTGATCGCTCCCGAGCTTGTCTTGCGTGACAGCACACGAGGACCTGCCGCTCGATAATAACCGGTCAATCACATAAGAGTGACATTCGTATCACACAAACCATGTGACTTTTGTTTCGAATAAGCGTTTTGTTGTCATTACAGTTTGTTTAGATCTGCTCGTCAGGCTTCTTCCCTCCCTCGCCTTGTTGCGTCCCTTCTTTCTGAGGCGCAGTTTTCGGGAAGGCTTTTAGATCGATCTAATTACTCAAGCAGGGCCTGATTGCCTCAGGTCCAAGGCGGTTTGTGATGATGGTTGATACGGTTCTCACGGTGGTTCGGCGCTTCGCCTTCCGTTCACACGGCACTCAGATGCTTGTTGTTCCCCTTCTTCCTGTGACGGGGGTGAGGTCATGATCTCACTCGCCATGAACAAGGCGCAGGGTGGCCTGGGCGGTCAGAGCACCCGCGTTCCGGGCGGAGTTTCCGAGGGAGCCGCCGAAGTCGCGTCACGTCACGAAACGCCCGTGTCCGAACTTCCTGTGGCGGAACTGCGTCGTGCTGCCTGGACCTGCTCTATCGGCAGCGCGATGGAGTATTACGATTTCGCGCTTTACAGCCTCGCCTCGGCCCTGATCTTCGGCCCGCTCTTCTTTCCAAGCAATATACCCGGTCTGGGACTCGTCGCGAGCTTTGCGACCTATTTCATCGGATTTGCTGTGCGCCCGATCGGCGGCATCTTTTTCGGACGTATGGGCGATCGCTACGGACGAAAGAAAGTGCTGTTGCTGACCGTCACCCTGATGGGTCTGGCCAGCGCATTGATCGGCCTTATTCCGTCCTATGCCAGTATCGGCATCGCAGCCCCCCTGCTGCTGGTCTTTCTGCGCATGGCCCAAGGCTTTGGCGCGGGCGCCGAGCAGGCGGGCGCGGCTGTGATGATGACAGAGTCAGCGCCGAGAACGCGCCGGGGTTATTACGCTGCCCTGCCCTTTCTCGGTATTCAGCTCGGCACGGTCGCTGCTGGCCTGATCTATTATTCCATGCTGACCGGTGTGCCGGACATCACCCAGACCATGCTCTGGCGCGTCCCGTTCATCGGTAGTGCGCTGTTGCTGGTGATCGCGCTCTATATGCGCCTGCGTCTCAAGGAGTCGCCCACTTTCGCCAAAATTCAGGACGACGAGCGTCATGAAGAGGTGATGTCCATTCGTGAGACCCTCGCCAGCTCCTGGCGCCCGATCCTTGCAGGGCTCGGTCTGCGCATGGCGGAAAATGGCGGCTCTTCCATCTATCAGGTGTTGGCCATCAGCTATCTGGTGCACACGGTCGGCATGAGCAGCCAGTGGGGCACACTGGTGCTGATCGGGGCGGCTGTGGTCGGCGGGGTGACCATTCCGGTTGCGGGTTTGCTGAGCGACCGATTCGGTCGTGTTCGCGTCTATCGTGGCTTTGCCATTCTTCAGGCGGTGAGCGCGCTGCCGGTCTGGTATGTGTTCAGTCAGGGCAATCCTCTCGCCTCATCCATCGCCCTGTCCTTCGCGCTCGGAGTGGCGACCTGGGGTATGTTCGGCACACAGGGGGCGCTGCTGCCGGAGATGTTCGGACTGCGCCATCGTTACACGGCTGTGTCGTTCACCCGCGAATTCTCCTCAGTCATCGCAGGCGGCGTCTCCCCCATGGTCGGGCAGTTTCTGATCGCGATGTTCGCCCGCTTTCATATCGGCGGGGTGAGCAGCGGCAAATATGCCTGGATCCCGCTGGCAAGCTATGTCGTGTTTCTGGCCTGCCTCGCCATCGCCGCAACTTTTGCCATCCCAGAGACAAAAGGGCGCGATCTCATGGCGCAGGAAGACGCGCTGTGAGCCTTGCCGTGCCCTCCTGCCCTGATGTGCCACTGTCAGGGCCTCTTCCCTACCTCATACACAAGGCGTTGCCGTCATGAGTTATCTCGATTGCCCGAGTTCGGCGGGTAACGACCTTTCTGCCTTCGCCCATCGTCTTCTGGCCGTACGTCAGGGCGCGGCCCCTCTCGCGGGAGTTGAGCCGGCGCTCATGCCGCAGAGCGAGGCGGAGGCGTATGCCGTTCAGGATGAGATCGCTCACGCCCTGCGGCCGAGGCTCGGAGAGGTGACCGGGTGGAAGATCGGTGCGCCTTCTCATGAGGGGGTGCCTTTCGCCGCTCCTTTGCATGAAGCGACGCTTTTTTTTGGCGATACCCGCTTGCCGGAGAAGGCCTTGCGCCATTACGGCGTTGAGGCGGAGGTCGTTTACCGTTTCGCGCGCGATCTGCCGCCTCGTGAACGCCCTTGGTCGCTCGATGAAGTGCTGGACGCGGTGGACTCGGTACACACCGCCATCGAGATTATCGACACGCGGTTCGAGCGCCCCAACACGCAGCCGCGTCTTGTGCATCTCGCCGATCAGGGAAGCCACGGGGCCCTCATCATTGGCGAGGGTCAAACGGCCTGGCGCCGTCTCAGCCCCGTTTCGGAAACGGTGCATCTCGCTCTGAGCGATGGCTGCGTCATCGAGCATATCGGAGGCAATTCCGCTGGTGATCCGAGGCGTCTTCTAGTCTGGCTGGCCAACCATGCCAGCGCGCGTGGAATGCCCCTCAGGGCCGGAAGCGTCGTGACGACCGGCTCGATGACCGACACGATTTTCGTGCCGCCCGGCACGACAGCCACGGCACAGATCGCCTCTCTTGCCCCGGTAACTGTCATCCTCCCTTGAAACCGACCACACAACGAAAGGAGGCCCAGTCCATGAAGCCTCATCTTCTTCTGATCGAACCCATGATGCCCGAAATCGAGGCTGCACTCGATTCAGCTTATACAGTGCATCGCTGGCAGAGAGAGACGCTGCCCGTCGATGCGCCGATCCGCGCCATCGCAACTGGCGGTGGCACGGGCGTGCCGCGAGCGGTGATGGACGCTTTGCCTGCCCTTGAGGTAATCGCCATCAACGGTATCGGTACTGACGCGGTCGATCTTGTTGAGTGTGCTCGCCGTCAGATCGCGGTGACGGTCACACGTGACGTGCTGACTGACGACGTCGCCGATCTGGCCATGGCACTGATGCTCGCTTCCTTGCGTGACCTGCTGCCGGGAGATCGTCTCGTGCGTGACGGCCTGTGGGGCAAACAAGGTTTGCCGCTTGCTCGCAAGGTCTCCGGGGCGAAGCTCGGTATTGTCGGCATGGGACAGGTCGGTCGGGCTATCGCCCGTCGTGCGCAGGCCTTTTCCATGCAGGTGTCATATTTCAGTCGGCGCAATCTCGATCTGCCGTCTACCCCTTTCGTGAACGATCTCGTCGCACTTGCGGCGCAGAGCGATATTCTGGTCGTGGCGGCTTCGGGTGGGGCGCAGTCGCGCAACCTGATCAATCGTGAGGTTATCGAGGCGCTGGGGCCGAACGGGCTTCTGGTCAATGTCGCGCGCGGTACCGTGGTGGATGAGCAGGCGCTGGTCGTTGCCTTGCAGGAAAAACGACTGGGCCGAGCCGCCCTCGATGTGTTCGTCGATGAGCCCAATGTACCAGAGGCACTCAAGACCATGAGCAACGTCGTGTTGCAGCCTCACCGGGCCTCGGCCACGCTTGAAACGCGTCAGGCAATGGGCAAGCTCGTTATCGACAATCTTGCGGCGCACTTCGCTGGCCGCCCGCTGGTGACACCTGTGATCACCTAGCTTTGGGGGGGGGGTGACCCCAGGCGCTCTGGCCTCTCGGCCAGACGCCCTGACATAAAAATCCAATTCCGGGTTATCAGACGATGCCAGACAGGTTTTCCATCAGGGCCCTGACGATGCTCGGCGCCTTGTTCATGCTCGCGCCTGTGGCACGGGCGCAGTATCGCGGGCCGATTTCAGAAACGGCGCCGCTTTTCGCGCTCGACACGCCGACCTCTTACGCCAATACCCCTTTTACGCCCCCGGTAGAGAGCATGATTCCGGCATGGGACCGGCTGGTCAAAACGCTTAATCGCAGGGGCGTCGGTGTCGTCATCGACTACACGAGCGAGAGCGCCATGGTACTCAATGCCGGTCATGCAGGCGATGCTGGCTATGCCCATCAGATCGGGGTCGAGCTCGATCTCGACTGGTCCAGGCTGGTCGGGTGGCGGGGTTTCATCACTCATGCAGTCATCGTCAACCGTGCTGGGCACAATCTGGCCTCGGATCTCGGCGAGCGCTCCCTGAACGGGTTTCAGGAGATCTACGGCGGTGGAGGCAATGTCGGGGTGCATCTCGTCTATGTCTATGGCACGCAGGACTTGTTCAAAAATCGCGTGCAGATCGCGCTTGGCAAAATGCCGGTCAATATCGACTTCGCCAATTCGCCGCTGTTCTGCACCTTCATGAACAAATCGAATTGCGGCATACCGAAATCGCTCACGCGCACCGCGGCAGGCTATGGCACCTATCCGGGTTCGACCTGGGGAACAAGGTTGCGCTACTGGCCGCTTCACGGCGTCTATGTCCAGACCGGGCTTTACGGGGTCAATCCCTATCTCAATACCAACCAGTATGATCGCACCGGTTTTCGCATGGGGACCGAACTCTATACGGGTGTGTACATTCCGACCGAGATCGGTCTCATCCCTTCATTCGGAAGGAATAACCTCGTCGGGCACTATAAATTCGGCGTGGCCTATGACTCGTCCAATTATCGCGACCTGTATCGCGATATGAATGGCAATCCGGCTGCGGCTACCGGGTTGCCTTATGGCTGGACCAACGGCAAGACCCAGATATGGCTTCAGGGCGACCAGATGCTGGTGCGCAACGGGTCAGGCCCGTTGCATGGCCTTTACGTGCTGGCGGGCGCGACGAAGAGTCAAGGTGAGAACAGTCCCTATGACTGGCAGGTCTATGCCGGGATCGTCGATCGTGGGCTGTTCAAGTCAAGACCCAAGGATACGTTTGGCATCGAATGGTCGGAAACCTTTGCCAGCCGCGATCTCGTGGCATCGCAGTGGATCCGCTACCGGAAAAACCTTTCCCTGCCCGGCAGTGCGACCTACCCGCAAAGCCATCTCATGACATTCGAGGTGACGTATAATTTTCACGCCTTTCGCGGGGTGTCGATCCAGCCGGACTACCAGCATATTTGGCGCACCAATCTACAGGCCAACAAGCCACAGGTCGACGCGATCGGCCTTAAAATTCATGCCGTGCTTTGACAGACGTGAAGTGACAGAGACGTCGTTCGACGCCACCATCGGAATCATGACCGACAATCTGATATTTCGCCTCAAATTCAGGCAGTTGCTTTTGCTGCGCCAGATCGATCTGGAGCCCGCGCTCAACAGGGCGGCGCGTTCGCTCAATCTTTCTCAGCCGACGGCGTCGAAGCTTTTGCAGGATATGGAGACCGATCTTGAAGTGCAGCTTTTCGAGCGTCATGCCCATGGTCTTACCCCGACACGCGCCGGGTCGGTCGCTATCCGTCATGCGCGACAGATTCTGGCAGATCTGGGTCGTTTGCGCCACGATCTTCAGGCCGTTCAGCAAGGGCTGACGGGAACGGTGTCGATTGGGGCGATAAGCGCCCCTCTGCATGAGATTATTCTGCCCATACTCGCCGATCTGGCCGAGGCACAGCCCGATATCAGCGTTACCTTGCATGTGGATACCAGTCACGACCTGATGGAGATGATGCAGGCGGGACGTATCGATCTGGCAATAGGCCGCCCGGTAGAGGGGATAGCTGCGGATCAGTTGATCGTCGAGGAACTGGCCCCGGAACGTCTCGTCATCGTAGCAGGCGCACAGAATCCGGTTTTGCAGGATCCGCCCACGAGCCTCGCTCAGCTCACCGGGGCGCGCTGGATCGTTCACACGACGCCCAGCCCGATGCGTCAGGCAATCGAAGCGGCATTCACGATGGCGCGATTGCCTCTGCCGCTCTTCCCTGTCGAATTGACGTCCATCTATGCAACGATCGGGCTTCTACAGCGGTCGAGCCTTCTGGCGGTTTTACCGCGTTCGGTGTTCGATCTTTTTTCAAAGGCAGAAATACTGCGGGAATTGCCGGTTACTCTGCCTGATCTGCTCGCACCCTACTCTCTGATGCGCCTGCGTGACCGGCCTCTGACGCCCGCAATGGCCTATCTCTCGGACGAAATAAAGCGCCGGGCTATCGGGTTATCCGATAGCCTCATCAAGTAAGTCTCATCGACTTTATGCCTTCTCTCGTCCTTGCTCGGCGCATTGACCATGTAACGACGAGGGGGAAGAGAAATTATGCGTGTTCTCATCCTTGGTGCGGCAGGTATGCTGGGCCGAAAGCTGACAGAGAGTTTTGTCGAGAGACGGAACGGGTTATTTGCCGGACCTTCCCAACTCATTCTTGCCGACCTTGTAGCGCCTCCCTTAACTCAGGGATATGAGGGCACGAGTAGTTGTGTTGCCGCCGATCTCACAGTGCCTGGCACTGCGGAGACGCTGCTAGCAGAGCGGCCCGATGTCATCTTTCACCTCGCCGCTGTCGTATCCGGCGCTGCGGAACGGGACATGTCTCTGGGTTATCGGGTCAATCTCGATGCCACGCGTGCGCTTTTCGAAGCGATACATGTCCTGCATGAGCGTGAGGGCTATAAGCCACGTCTGGTCTACGCCTCATCCATCGGCGTTTTCGGGCGTCCGTTGCCGGACATGATCCCCGACAGTCAGATACCGACGCCTGAAAGCAGCTACGGCGTGCAGAAGGCGATGGTGGAGTTGCTGCTGAGCGATTATGCGCGCCGTGGCATTTTCGATGGCGTTGCTCCGCGCATGCCGACGATCTGCGTACGTCCCGGTGCGTCCAATGCCGCTGCCTCCGGGTTTTTCTCCAGCATCATCAGAGAGCCCCTGATCGGTCAGGAGGCGGTGTTGCCGGTGCCGAGAGAGACACGGCACTGGCTGGCCAGCCCGCGCGCTGCGGTGAAAGCCCTGAGACACGCCGCCGAGATCGACTACGAAACCATCCGTCATCGCCCAGTCTTCACCCTGCCCGCCCTGAGCGTTACGGTGGAAGAGCAGATCGAGGCGCTGCGCCATGTGGCGGGTAACCGGGCTGTCGCGCTCATTCGAGACGAGCCAGATCCTTTCGTTCAGCATTTCGTTTCGAGCTGGCCCAAGGCCTTCGACACGCATTGGGCGTTGAGCCTCGGCTTTATAGCCGATGACTCGTTCGAAGATATCATACGCGCGCATATCGACGACGACCTTGCCGGCAAGATCCACGATACGTCGCTTCCGTCTCCAGCGCCGGGTAGGGTCTGGGCCGCCCCTTCGACCCATGACGAAGCGCCCCAACGAGGCGATATTTTCCACCGCACACCGCCTTGGACGGCCAAGACCTGGCCGATCGCCGCGGCCATGATCCAGTACCCCCCAATCCTGCCCGATGGCAGTTCCGTTCAGGAGCAGAAAGCCGAGGGCTGGGCGGCGACGTTGGCGGAGGTCCAGCGTGCCGGGTTTACTGAACTCGATCCGACCGATTGCTGGTTGCGTGTGGCCGATCTCTCTGACTCTCGTCGGCTCGAGTTCCTGTCTGTCTGTGCCGATCATGGCCTGAGTATTCCAGCCATCTCGACGTCGCGTCGCTCGGTGATCGATCCCGATCCTGGAAAGGCCGATGCCGCTTTGGCTTATATTCATCGGGTGATCGATACGGCAGCAGAAATCGGTGCACGCGAAATTGCCGTCGGTTTTGCGGCTGCCCTGAGCGAGGCGCAGAGAAAAGCCCTCTGGTTCTGGACGGCGCCAGGTCATTGCGACCCTGATGACCCGGATGTCTGGAAAAGAGCCGTGTTGCGCATACGAGAGCTGGCCGATCATGCCCAGAGCGTCGGGGTCGTGCTTTCGCTCGAAATGTACGAAGACACCTATCTGGGCTCGGCGGATTCAGCTGTACGCTTCGTGCGTGACGTCGACCATCCTGCCTGCGGCATTAATGCCGATATCGGCAATCTGGTGCGGCTGCATCGCCCGATGGAGCATTGGCGCGACATGATGGTCAAGCTCGCCCCCTATCTTCGCTACTGGCATGTCAAAAACTATCTGCGCACAGAGGACGCGATGACAGGCATGGTGGTGACTGCGCCTGCCCCCATGGAACAGGGCGTGATCAGCTATCGCGCCGCCATCGCAATGGCACTGGAGCACGGCTATGCCAGCCCGTTTCTGGTCGAGCATTACGGCGGCGACGGGTTGAGCGTTGCCGCTCGCAACCGGGATTATATCCGCAGGATCCTGCCGCTATGACTTCTCCACACTATAACGAGACCTCTTTCCGTATGCGCTTCGACCAGAAGCTGGCGCGTATGAACGCGGGTACCGATGGCCCGGCCGACTTCATTATCGCTGATGCCAAGGATGCCGATATGGCGGGTGGCCTTTCGGCGCTCGGTAACAACCCGGTCACCCAACATCCGGCGACGCTCGCTGAATTCGACGCTGCAATTGCGGAAATCGTAAGTCAGGATCTCGTTGATATCCTGCTGGCTTCGGTATCGACGCTCGGGCGTCTCAGCAAGCGGGGCGTGTTCGAGGGAAGCGCGATCAGGCAGGCTGTAAGGCTCAACGACACGACGGATCTATGGCGTATACACGGCGCAGATTATGGCAGGCAGCCTTCCATTCCCTTCAGAACAGCTCGCCCCGATCTGTTGCCGGTGAAGTTCGGTCTCTATTCCATGACGTTCAGTGGAGACGCCCGCGAAGATGCCGATACGCTCTCCCGCTACCGCGATTTTCGCGCGGAAGCGCAGGCGACCGGAATTTCCCACTTTCTGGAAGTGTTCAACCCGACTCACCCTCTGCTCGACAAGGCCGATTACGGCAGCTTCCTCAACGATATGGTCAGCCGGGCTTTAGCGGGTATGCATGAGAGCGAACGCCCCGTGTTTCTGAAGCTTGCTTTCAATGGCGCTCACGCGCTGGAGGCATTCTGTCGCTACGACCCATCTCTGGTCGTCGGTATCATGGGAGGCAGCAGCGGCACGACGCGCGACTGCCTCGAATTGTTGCACCAGGCCCAGCATAGCGGTGCGCGCGCCGCGCTTTTCGGGCGCAAGATTCTCGAAGCAGAGCACCCGCCCGGCATGGTGGCGATGATGCGCGCTGTGGTCGAGAGGCGCCTCACCCCGTCGGAGGCGGTGAGTCTTTATCACGAGGAACTCCACTCGCGCGGCGTGGCGCCGAAGCGTTCGCTCGAAGCCGATCTGCAGGTCACGGATTACCTGCTGCAATAGGCCCGCCCGCGTCATCAAACGGAACGAAAAATTATGGTCGATATCTGCGGTAATGAAGACGATTTCGCCACGCATGGTCTTCGCGCCTATAACCACGTCTTTCAGGACATCGTGCGTCCAGTGCGTAGCGGCGCCCTGCGCGCCCAACCCGGCCCCGAGGGCAAGGTGACGGTTCTGGTGGGTGGCGGATCGGGCCATTATCCGACATTCTGCGGCTTCGTCGGGCCTGGCTTTGCCGATGCCGTGGTCATGGGCGGTATCTTCGCCTCTCCCTCCATCCAGGCCGTGGCCAATATCGGACGACTGGCACATCGTGGCGGCGGCATTGTCATGGGGTTCGGAAATTACGCAGGCGATAATCTCAATTTCGGGATCGCCGCCGAACGCCTGCGTGCCGAAGGCATCGATACGCGTATCGTGGTCACGACTGACGATGTGGCGAGCGCCCCTGCTGAGACACCCGAGCGAAGACGCGGTGTGGCAGGCGATATCATCGTCTTCAAGATCATGGGGGCGTCTGCCGATGCGGGTTATAACATCGATGCTGTGGAGGCAGTTTCTCGCAAGGCCAATGCACAGACGCGGTCGTTCGGTATCGCTTTCGATGGCTGCGCCCTGCCCGGTTCGCCCGAAAAGATTTTCACCATCCCCGAAGGCCGCATGGCCCTGGGGCTCGGCATCCATGGTGAGCCCGGCATAGAGGAGCGTGTGCTGGCTGCTCCAGACGCGATTGCGGCGGAGCTCTATGCGCGGGTGATGGCGGAAAAGCCGCCTGAAGCCACACGTCTTGCCGTATTGCTCAACGGTGCAGGCGCTACCACCACCGAAGAGCTTTTCGTGTTGTGGAACGAACTCGAAGTCCTTTTCGAGCGCGACGGACTGACGCTCATTGCGCCCCTGCTCGGTTCCTATGCGACGAGCCTCGACATGTATGGCTGCTCGCTGACGATCACCTGGCTTGATGACGAACTCGAACAGTTCTGGCGTGCGCCGGTCACCTCTCCGGCCCTGTGTCGACACAAGGTAGAAGGCGACTGGGTCGCGGCCTCCAGACAGGCGGTTGCCGAACTCCCCGCGCGCTATGAACCCACATCGAGCGCAGATGGACGCAAGGCCGGGGCCTGTGTCGCCAAAGCTATGGCCTGTTTGGCCCGAACCATGCGTGATGAAGAAGCCATGCTGGGGCGTATCGATGCCGTCGCGGGTGATGGAGATCATGGTCAGGGCATGGCCCGCGGTGCGCGGGCTGCGTCGCGGGCCGCACAGACTGCATCAGAAGCAGGAGCCGGCGCCCGTACGGTGATGGAGGCCGCTGCCGATGCCTGGGGTGACAGGGCCGGTGGTACGTCAGGCGCGCTCTGGGGAGAAGCGCTGTTTGCCTTTTCAACCATTCTCGATGACGACCGCGCTTTTGACGCGTCAGGGCTGGTCCAGGGGGTTATCAGGGGCGGTGAGCGCATCAGGGCGATCGGTAAAGCCGAGATTGGCGACAAGACCATGGTCGACGCGCTTGCCCCTTTCATGGCTACGCTGGAGAGCGAGCACCGTGCTGGCCGAGGCTTGTCGGAAATTTGGTCGCGCGCAGTGGGCGAAGCGCATCGTGGCGCGGAAGCGACGAAGGATTTCGCCGCCAAAAGGGGACGTGCCAAGACCCATGGCGATCATAGCAAGGGTCACCCCGATCCTGGCGCCCTCTCATTCGCTCTGGCCATGCAGGCGCTTACGCCGCTCATCGAGGACCTCGCCTGACAAGAGAGGGTCGAGAGAGGGCATCGTAACGAGATGTCGGTGCAGGGCAGAGAGGCATTGTACCGAAAACAGGGAAGGCAAGGCGCATGGAGACAATTGATTTCGTCGATCCTCATGTGCATCTGATCGATCTCGACCGCCTGCATTATCCCTGGCTGTCACCGCCTTTCAGCCATGATGCGGCGCTCGGTAGCACCGAGGCAATCGCGCGGGCCTACAGCCTGTCTAGTTATCTCAAGGATATGCAGGGATTGCGCGTGCGCGGGCTTGTACACGTCGATTCAGGCGTGGCGGCAGACGAAATCCTGAGCGAAGTACGCTACGCCAGTCAAATTCTGCAAACAGCACTGGCGCCACCCGCTGGTGTGCCGCAACGCCTCGACGCCGCGGCAATCGTGGGTTTTGCACAGCTTAATTCTCCAGATCTCGACCAGATACTGACCCAGCATAAATCAACACCGATTTTTCGCGGTGTGCGTCACATTGCCAACTGGCACAAGGACAGAGCCATCGCCTATCCCGGCCCGGATCTTACACGTGACCCGGCATGGCTCAACGGTCTGGCCGTCCTTGCACGCCATGGGCTCACTTTTGACCTTCAATGCTTACCCGACCAGATGCCAGCCCTTGCCTCGGTTTTTCAGCACCATGGTAACATGCCGGTGGTTATCGATCATCTTGGCATGCCTCTTTTTGACATGGACGGTGGTCAGGAAACATGGCGCAGAGGGATGAGAGCCCTCGCGTCGTGCCCCAATGTGCATGTCAAGCTCTCGGGTTACGGTTTCATCAGCCGTAACTGGCAATTTGAAGATGTGGCGCCGGTTTTGACCGAGGTGATCGATCTTTTCGGTGTCGGGCGATGCATGTTTGCAAGCAATTTTCCGACCGATCTTCTTTTCGCCCCGGCAAGACAGACGATCGAGACCTGGCTGCGTTTTGTCGAGCCGTTCAGCACCGATGAGAAGCGTGCCCTGCTGGGAGGCACCGCTGCTCGTTTCTACCGCATGGATCTCTATTCATGACAGGTTGCCCATGCAGGTAAAAGCCATGCTGCACGTACTTAAACACCAACTCAGGACCCGATCATGCTTCTGAACAACAGAGTTTTCGCTATAACCGGCGGCGCGTCTGGTATCGGGCGGGCCGCAGCACTCGAAGCGGCGCGGCAGGGTGCAGATGTAGCGATCACCGATATTGTCACGCGGGAGGCCGCCGAGCCGGTCCTCGAGGCCATCAAGGCGTGCGGGCGACGGGCAGTCTATCTACAGGGCGATGTGTCCGCACCTGAAACAGCGACCCGTTTCATCGGGGTCATTACCGAAAAGCTCGGCGGGCTCGACGTGTTTGTGAGCAATGCGGGCATCTGCCCGTTTCACGCCTTTCTTGACCTGCCGCCCGAGACCCTTACGAAGACTGTCGGGGTCAATCTGCTTGGCGCGTATTTCATGGTTCAGGCAGCGGCCAACCAGATGGTCAGGCAGGGGCGAGGCGGTGCTATCATCGCCGTGTCTTCGATCTCGGCGCTGGTCGGCGGTGCGTATCAGACGCATTACACCCCAACAAAGGCCGGTGTGCACTCCCTCATGCAGTCGAGTGCCGTAGCGCTGGGCCAATACGGCATAAGGTGCAACTCCGTCCTGCCCGGCACGATCCGCACGGCGATCAATGAAGACGATCTCTCAAACGAGGGGAAAGCGCAGGCTATGGTCGGGCGTATCCCGCTCGGGCGGCTGGGGGTGCCTGAAGATCTTGCGGGGCCAATCGTGTTTCTCGGCTCTCCGATGGCGGGTTATATCACAGGGGCGTCGCTGCTGGTCGACGGTGGTTGCTTCGTCAATCTGCAATAGGCACGCCTCGGTAATCGGGCGGAGCTTGCACCGGCGGCCCCGATCAGGCGGGTAAAGTCGGGTTGCGAGTCGGTTGCATCGGGTTGGCGTTTTTCTGCCGCTCGTGGCACATGGAGCGCCATGTCCAACGGTGCCCCTTTTCACAGCAGCTCGCTCTATCATCTTCTCTCGGTTGCGGGAGCGGCCTGGTGGTCGAAAGGGCTCGCGGTTATCCTCGGTACGTTCATTCTTGAAGATGCCACCACCATGATTGCGGCGATGGCGGTCGATGACGGGCGTATCACTGTGATGCTGGCCCTGATCTCCCTTTATATCGGCGTCGCCGTTGGCGATCTCGGGCTCTACGGTCTTGGCGCTGTGGGTGCAAAATGGCCGCCTGCCCGGCGTTGGCTGACATTGCCGCGCCATGACAAGGGCCGGAACTGGTTTCATCGCAACGTGGTCCGTACGGTGGTGATCAGCCGTTTCATTCCGGGCGCTCGCCTGCCGCTCTATACGGCCTGCGGCTTTTTTCGTGCGCCGTTCGGCTCTTTTGCAGCGAGCGCGGTTGTCGCTACACTGATCTGGACATCGCTCCTTTTCAGCGTTTCCCTGCATGTCGGGGGGTGGCTGTCGGCCCATATGGCGAGCTGGCGTTGGTTCGGCATAGCGGGCTTCATCCTGACCATTCTTTTTGTCGGGCGCCTTATTGCGCGCTTCCAGACCTTCAGTGACTGATCGATCGATGCTCCAGATTTCGCCTGATTTGTCTTCGCAGCCCCCAGTTCCCGACGAGGAGGGCAAAGCGCCTCACCCGCTTTCGCTCTTCGAATTCTGGCCCGGATCGATCTTTTACACGCCCATCGTGCTGTACTGGATTGCGCTTGGTTTGCGCTACGGCGATTTCAGTATACCGAGTGCGGCCAATCCCTGTATTGAGACAGGCGGTCTTTGCGGCGAGAGCAAGAGCGGTATCCTCGATCTTGCAGGCCCCATCGCGAACAGATGGATCGCGCCCTACGTGACGCAGATGCTGCGCAAGGGAAAGAGAGAACAAGACGCTCACGCGCTCATCGCTGCCTTGAGTGAAAAGGGCATCACCTTCCCCTTGGTGGTCAAGCCCGATATCGGCTGTAATGGCACCGGGGTGAAGCTTGTACAGAGCCCATCAGACCTGCTGCCAGTGCTGAAGCAGTTTCCGTCAGGCGTGCGTATACTGGCCCAGGCTCTTGCCGAAGGTCCTGTCGAGGCAGGTCTTTTCTATATTCGCGAACCCGGAGCCACCTCGGGGCGTATCACCTCGATCACCTATAAGGAATCACCGGTATTGGAGGGCGATGGTATCGCAACCATCCGCGAATTGATCACGCGCGACACCCGCACCAATCTCTTGCCCGATATCTACCTGCCACGTCTGGAGGGGCGGCTTGACGATGTGCCTGCGCCGGGTGAGCCCGTGCAACTGGTCTTTACCGGCAATCACTGCAAGGGTTCGATTTTTCGTAATGGCTGCAAGGATGCGACCCCTGCCCTGACCCGACGTCTGGACGAGATAATCGGTGATGTGACCGAGTTCCATTTCGGTCGGATCGACGTCAAGGCTGCGTCAATCGACGCCCTGCGCCGCGGTGTGGATTTCGAGATTATCGAGCTGAATGGCGTCGGGTCTGAGGCAACCCATATCTGGGATTCCAGAACCACGCTCTGGGAGGCCTATCGCGCGCAGTTCTATCATTACCGCGAGGCGTTCCGCATCGGCGCCATGAACCGTGCACGTGGCCGCAAGACGTGCGGCGCCTATACGATGCTGCGCTACTGGCGCAAGCAGAGGCGCCTGCTCGCGCTTTACCCGCTGAACGATTGAGAAAGTCGCTCCGGGCCATTACGAAGCTGAATGTGCCCTACGAGTCTCAGCAGCGTCGGTCTGGCCGCAGGGCATGCCTCACTGGATGCCGGAGCCGAAGATGTAATCGCTCACCTGCTGTTCGAGAGAGCTGGGCGCCTGGGTGTTGGTAATGGTGCCGTCGCTCGGCAGGCGCATGCGCGATTTGCCGGGCGCGATAGCCAGCGCATTTTCAGAGGTCATGCTTGGGGCTGCGATCGACAGGATCGTATCCTGTGGCAAGGAAAGGTGACGGTCGATCGAGAAATCGACCTGTGCCATCTGTGTCTGTGGGTCGAGGCCGACATGAGAGACCGTGCCGACACGTACGCCGGCCAGGACAACCGCAGCCCCCGGATTCAGCCCGTTGGCTGAAACAAAACGGGCGTGAAATCGCTGAGTGTCGCCGGAAGGCCCGTGGCGCTGGGCGACGGCGTAAAGGGCGAAGCCGGATGCGAGAGCGAGCACCATCGCACTCGCCAGAATCGCGCCGCCCCGGTTTTTTGCCGCCATCTTTGCTTCACCCGCCTGTTATAACAGCGGAACTCTTCGCCTGAGTTGCGGTCATGGTCAAGCGCGGGCTTGCGGTCCGTGCCGTGCTGGGGCAGGAGATAGAAACATTTCTTTCATACTGAGCTGACATGACGCTGCTACAAGCACTCGTTCTGGCGATCGTCCAGGGACTGACCGAACTTTTCCCCGTGAGCAGCCTCGGTCACGCGGTACTTCTCCCGGCCCTGCTTCACTGGAACCTGGACGAACGCAGCGAATTGTTCCTGCCGTTTCTGACCATGCTCCATTTCGGCACGCTGGTGGCGCTGTTCTGCTTCTTCTGGCGCGACTGGCTGGCCATCTTCACAGGCGCTTTCGGGCGATATGGCGCGGCACGCCGTGAAGAAGCCATTCGCATTCTGGTTCTGCTGGTCATTGCGACCGTACCGGTAGTGATTTTCGGCGCGGCTTTCGAACACCGGCTCAAGGTGATTTTCGGCACGCCAGTCGCTGTGGCGCTTTTCCTCTTCCTGAACGGGCTTATCCTCCTCGTGACCGAGTGGATGCGCTCCTATAAGGGCCGCCGTCCGCAGCGCGCCATTGCCGACATGTCGGCCAAAGACGCGCTGGTCATCGGTTGCTGGCAGTGCCTTGCGCTGTTTCCTGGCATCTCACGCTCTGGCTCGACCATCAATGCGGGGCTGGTTCGCGGTCTTAACCATGAAACGGCAGCGCGGTTCTCGCTTCTTATGGCCCAGCCTGCGGTTCTTGCGGCGACGGTGCATGAGGCATGGCAATTGCGCCATATGACGGTCAGTCACGATATGGCTCAGATCTCGGTTATTGCTGCGGTTGCCGCAGGCATCACCGCCTTGATCAGTACCGCGGTGCTGCTCAAATATTTCCGCAATCACGACCGCTGGGCGCTTTCGCCCTTCGCGTTCTACTGCATGGGCGCTGGATTGTTCTCGCTGCTGGTGCTTGTTCTCTTCCGGTAACGAAATAATTTCCACTTTGACCGTCGATCCGGCATGATCGGCTTTTCTGAACATGGGCGATCTTTATCATTCCTGACCTCGATGCACCTCCACCCTCGCCTTCTTCGACCGGGAGCCGTCGCAAGACTCTCGAACAGGTCACGGCTGATTACGAAACGAACGGGCTGAAGCGCTCGCTGACGGCAACCCAGCTCATCATGCTGGGGGTCGGCTCGACTATCGGCGCTGGCATCTATGTCATGACCGGTACGGCGGCTGCGGAATATGCAGGACCATCCATTCTTGTTTCTTTCGTCATCGCCGCCCTCGCCTGTCTCTTCACCGCTTTTTCCTATGGCGAGCTGTCCTCGAGCCTGCCTGTATCCGGCTCGGCCTATTCCTATGCCTATGTCTCGATGGGCGAACGCGCTGCGTGGACGGTAGGCTGGCTGCTGCTGCTCGAATACGGCATTTCCTGCGCGGCGGTTGCTTCGGGGCTTTCCGGCTATGCGACGAGCCTGTTGTCGAGCTTCGGGTTTCATATCCCGGCGGCCTTCAGTCAGGCGACTTTCCAGACCGTACCGGGCAGTGGCGGCATGGCCATCACCTCGGGTTGGCGCTTCGATCTCGTTGCGACGATTGCCATTGCCATCGTCACCGCCTGCCTTGTGCGTGGCGTGCAGGAATCGGCGCGGGTGAACACGATCATCGTTTTCATCAAGGTGGGCGTTCTCTTTCTCTTCGTCGCCTGCGGCCTGTTCGCTCTTCACCCTTCGTACTGGCATCCGTTCATTCCCGAATATCGCGGGGGATTTCAGTACGGCATCCCTGGCATGTTCCGCGCCGCCTCGATCATTTTCTTCGCCTATGTCGGGTTCGAAGCGGTTTCCACCGCTTCGGCCGAGGCCCGTAACCCACGTCGCGACGTGCCGATAGGCATTATCGGCAGTCTGGTGATCTGCACTTTCGTTTACGTGTGCGTCGCATCGATCCTTATAGGCATCGTGCCCTATCAGCAGCTCAATGTCGCCGACCCGCTTTCAATTGCCGTGCGCGCGATGCACCAGCCCTGGCTGGCGCTTTTCGTCAATCTGGGGGCGACCATCGGCCTTTGCTCAGTGCTTCTGGGCCTGCTTTACGGCCAGACGCGCATCTTTTTTGCCATGAGCCGTGACGGGTTGTTGCCCCCGATCTTCTCATACGTGCACAAGCGCTATTACACACCCTGGACGGGAACGATCCTGCTCGGCCTCATTGTCGCCCTTGCCACCGCGACCCTGCCGATCGACGTGATCAGCGATCTCGTCAGCATCGGCACGGCGGCTGCGTTCGGTATCGTGTGTTTTACCGTGATCTGGCAGCGCAATATGCATCCCGATATGCCGCGTAGTTTCAGCGTGCCGCTGGGCGGTTTCAGGGTTAATGGCTGGTGGATCGGCATCACACCGCTTCTGGGCATTCTGTTCTGTATCGTCATGATTGCCCCGCTTTTCGCCGATATGGCACGGGCGCTGATGCATGGTAATCCTGTGCCCGCGCTGCTTCTGCTCGCCTATGCCGGGCTGGGCTTCGTCACCTACTGGTATTACTCTCGCCATAATTCCGGCTTTGCCAAAAAGGACGTTGGCTGATTTTCCGCAAAACCGAGGCGATCTGAATTACCCACAGATTTCGTGGATGTGTTCGTGGGTAACGCTGTGGATAAGCGCCGTACAAGAATCAAAAAGGGGGGAGCGTTCGGCTCCCCCCTTTTTGATAGAACGACAGGCACGCAGTTTATTTGACGGCCTTTTCGGAAAATTCGCGCGCGACGACCCGGGCACAGAGCGCCATGGAGATGGCGCCTGCATCAGGGTGGCCCTTGCTACGCTCGCCATGAGTGCGGGCACGACCGAGGCGCGGGAGCAGATCCTTTGTAGCCTCCGCCGCAAGGGTCGAAGCCTCTGCTGCCTGGCTCCAGGCTTTGGCAATCGAAAGCCCCTGTCTCAGGCCGATTTCGAACTCTTTTACCAGGGGTTCGAGCGCATCCATGAGTGTCTTGTCGCCTTTCTTCGCCTTGCCGAGCCCGGTGATTTTTTCCATGGCACGGCGCAGTCCGAGAGAAAGGCTCTGCGCGTCTGGCACGGCTCCATCGTCAAAAGCTGTGCTGAAAGCAAAAAGCCCTGCGCCCCAGAGAGCGCCTGATGTGCCTCCTGCCCGATCCGCCCAGGCATCGGCAGCAGCGGCGAGCACGGTCGCAGAGCCCGATCCGGCCTCGACGGCCGCGCGTGCGGCCTTCGCCGCCGCCGCAGCGCCTCGCGCCATGCCTTGCCCATGATCGCCGTCACCTGCGTGGGCGTCGATCTGACCGAGAGCGGGCTCGGCTTCGGCAAGTGCCGTCGAGAGCTTGATCATGACCGAGGCAACGCAGCGCCCCCCTTGCCTGCCAGCTTCGGTAAGAGATTTCATGTAGAAGGCGGGGGCTTCTGACAGGGCGGGAAGGGAGTCATCGTAGCCTCCCGTCATCTTGTCACGTCTCAGGGCTGCGCTATCGACAGGCGCGCGCCAGAGCGTTTCCAGCTCTTCATCCAGCCAGGTGAGCGTAAGAGAGCATCCGGCCATATCGAGGCTGGTAATATATTCGCCAGCCAGAGGTGCGATGACCGTATAGCCCGCATTTTCAAGATGGGGAATGATCGCCTCCCACAGCACGAAAAGCTCTTCATATTTCGTGCTACCCAAACCATTCAGCAGGGCGGTGATGCGCGAGCCGCCATTGTCCGGGGCTTCCCTGAGCAGACGATCGCACAGAATGGCGGCCAGCTCTGCCGGGCGCATCAGGTCGAGTTCGTCGATGCCCTGCTCGCCATGAACGCCAAGCCCTAGTGCGACCCGGCCTCTCGGAACGCTGAACAGCTTTTCTTTTTCTCCGGGAAGCGTGCAGCCGTCAAAGGCGACACCGAAAGACCGCGTCTGCGCATTGGCACGACGCCCGATCGCTTCGACCCGGTCGAGCGAAAGACCGGCTTCAGCCGCCGCGCCAATGATCTTGAAGACGGGCAGGTCGCCCGCCGTGCCTCGGCGTCGCGTTTCCTCGCTGGCGGGGGCGCTGGCGATGTCGTCTGTGGTAGCGATCATGCGCGTGTCGATACCCTCGGCGCGCAATCTCTCCGCGGCGATGCTGAAATTGAGAACGTCGCCGGCATAATTGCCGTAGCCCAGAATGACACCGCCCCCGAGATGTGCCTCTCGCGCGATGCGCAGAATGGCCTGTGTCGAGGGGGAGGCGAAGACGTCACCGGCGACCGCGGCATCGGCGAAGCCTTCACCGACATAGCCATTGAATGCCGGAAAATGCCCCGAACCGCCGCCAACGACGAGCGCAACCTTGCCCTGTTTGCCCGGCTTCGATCTGACAACGCCGCCACGTACGGGCTGGACGATATCGCGATAGATGCTCGCAAAGCCGCGCAGAGCGGATGTCGCGAAATTCTCGGCATCGCCACAGATTTTTGTCATGGGGTAGTCATCCTCGGTATGGGTAAGCGGAGAGACGGGAACAGAAGCGCGGCTTCAGGATTCCCGATTGAAATAGCGTCGGGCGAGAGAGTCGAAGGAGATTGCAGCAACCACGATCCCGCCACTGACGATCGACTGCCAGTAAGGCGAGATACCGAACAGGACGATGACGTTTTCGATAATACCGATGATCACGGCGCCGAGGACCGCTCCAAACGGGCTGCCCAGACCGCCGGTCGTCGCAACACCACCGATGACGGCAGCCGCGATGGGGGCGAGCACCCAGGTATCACCTATGGAGGGCTGGGCCGTGCCCAGCCTTGCAACCATCAGGATTCCCGCCAGTGCCGAAAGAAAACCCGCAGCGGCAAAGGCGCAGACCCTGATGGCGTCTACCCTGATGCCAAGCATGCGCGCTGCGGCGTTATTGCTGCCAATGGCATAGACGTAACGACCGAGCGGAGTGCGGATCATGACGAAAGAGACGATGAGGAGGCAGAGAAGCAGGATCACGAAAGGGACAGGCAGGCCGAACATCATCCCTCGGCCCAGAAACGAGATATTTCCCGGAATGCCCGTAATGGCGACGCCCTTCGTCAGCACCAGATTGGCACCGCCATAGACCCCCGCCATGCCGATGGTGAGCACGAGCGAGTGCAGCTTCAGCTTCGTTATCAGCAGGCCGTTCAACAACCCGCATCCTGTGCCGAGTGTAAGGCAGAGCACCAGAGAGAGCCAGGGGTCGAGCCCCGCCTGAACCATGAATATGCCACCTGCGACACCGGCAAGGCCGCCAATGGCGCCGACGGAGAGATCGAGTTCGCCAAGGATCATCAGAATAGCCTGGCCGATCGTCACCAGCCCGACGAAGGCAAGCGAGCGTGCGATGATCTTCATGTTGAACGCTGTCAGAAAATTCGCTGACAGCGTGCAGGAAAGAATGAAGATGACTGCAAGCGCAATCACCACCCCAAAAAGGGGATTCGATGCCACCGCCTTGAGGCGGGAGAGGAGATTGGGCTGGGGGGGCGTGGCAGCGCCATCATGCGGCGCAGGCGTGTCATGCGACATGGCTTGTCTCCGGTGAGCCGATGATCGAGGCGACCAATGTGCTGATTTCGGTTGTTTCGTGGTCGAATGAGCCGTTGATCCGGCCCGAATACAGGCTCACGATGCGGGTTGCGCAGCGCTGAAGTTCGCTCATCTCGGATGAGACGAGAATAATCCCGACGCCCTCCTCGGCGAGGCGCTGCATGATGCGGTAGATCTGGAATTTGGTGCCAATATCGATGCCCTTTGTGGGCTCGTCGAAAATCAGCAGACGTGGCCTGCGGGCCATCGCCCGCCCGATAATGGCCTTCTGCTGGTTCCCGCCCGACAGGAACATGATCTTCTTGGCGGGTGATGAGCTGCGCACGTCGAATTGCTCGATAATTTTCCGCACCAGCGCGTTTTCGCGGCGCGGCGAAATCAGTCCGGCTTTTGCGATATCCCTCGTGACAGCAAGCGAGATGTTCTCTCTCAAGCTCAGCATAGGAAATATGCCGTGGTGTTTGCGCTCTTCCGAGAGATAGACCATTCCGGCCCGCACCGCCTTGTCAGGTCGATTGGGCGCAATCGGTTTACCGTCCAGCATGACGCGGCCGCTCTGGACCTTGCGAAACCCGAACATGGCCTGCATGATCTCGGAACGCCCCGCTCCGACCAGCCCTGCAAAGCCAAGAATCTCGCCCCGCCTGAGGTCGAAGGAGATATTTTCGAAGCCAGGGCCGGTCAGGTTGTCGACAGAGAGAATGGTCTCGCCGGTGTGGGTAGAAGGCGCGGGCTGAAACTGCTCGTCCAGCTTGACGATGCTCCCGGACATCAGGCGGATCAGCTCCCCCTCGGTCATGCCGTCCATCGGGAAAGTACCGACGCTGCGCCCGTTGCGCAGAACCGTCACCATGTCGCCGAGCGCAAAGATTTCTTCCATCTTGTGAGAGACGAAAACGATAGCGACGCCCTGATCGCGCAGATCGTTGACGATGCGGAAAAGACGCTCGGTTTCCTTGGCAGTAAGAGACGAGGTCGGCTCATCGAGAATCATGACCCCGAAATTCTCCTGGGTTGCTGCGCGGGCAATCTGAAGGAGCTGCTGATCGGGAACACTGATTTCGGCGACTTTCTGGTCAGGGCGCGCGTGAATGCCGAACCGGGCAATGAATTTCGCGGCCTCCATCTCCATCGCCTTTTCCGACACCATGATCCTGCCGAAGCCGGAGCGGGCAAAGGGCATGAACATGTTTTCCGCGACGGTAAGGTAGGGAAAGAGATTGAGTTCCTGAGGCACATAGGCCACGCGTCTGAACAGCTTGTGGTCACGCAACGCATCTGCGTCATCAATGACGAGTGCCCCCTCATCGGGCCTGACCAGACCGGCAAGGGTCTTGATCAGGGTCGATTTACCGGCCCCGTTTTCACCCGCAAGGATATGCACCTTGCCGGGTTCGAGGGTCAGGTCGATATGATCGAGGGCCACGACCCCTGGATAGGTCTTTCGTATGCCCGAAGCCTTGAAAAGGACCATGGCCCCCTCCCCGTCGTTTATTTGGAGAGCGTTGATTTGGTGATGATGTCGATGCCCGTATCGATGTTCTTGGGCGTTTTCTGCCCCAGCGCCTTCTGCCAGGCGGCGATCACGGCCCAATAGCCCTGCATCTCGGGACGGCTGGAGGCGGAGGAATCCACGACGCCGTCCTTGATCAGCTGGAGCATGTCGTTCAGATTATCCAGACCGACTTCCTGCACCTTGCCGATCTTGTCGCTTTCGCGAATGGCGTGGCCGATGCCTACAGGGCCCGCTGCATCGCAGGCTACCCAGCCCGCAAGGTCTGGATGGGCCTGCATGATGGCAGAGGCCTGTTTCTGCGCGGTTTCGATGCTGTCATTATCGATACCCGTCGCCACGACTTTGATGTCGGGATATTTGGCGAACACCTTCAGCTCACAGCGTGCGCGAAGCGCATGGTTGGGCGCCGTGGGTACGCCCATCATGATGGCGACCTCACCCTTGTGGTTGACCAGCTTGGCAAGCCGCTCCGCCGCAAGGGTGCCCTGCTCGCAGAAATCGGCACCGACCGCTGTGATCTCCATACCCTCAGGAGGCAGAGAGTCGAAAACCGTCATCGGAATCTTCTCATCGACTGCTTCCTGCATGGTCGACCTGTTTCCCTTCTCGTCGAGAAGGTCGAGGATCAGACCATCGGGATGCGTCGCTATGGCGCGTTCGATGATGTCGTTCTGGGTCGAGACATCGGCAGTTTGCGGCGCGCGATATTCAACCGTGATGGCGCGTCCCGTGGACTTGCTCAGCAGGGCCGCAGCGGCTTGCGCGCCATTATTGGCCTTGTCGAACCACGGATGAACGGCTTTCGGTATCATGACGAACCGCATCGGCGCATTATCAGCCGCCGCATGAGCGGCGAGCGGGGCGAAGAGCAAGGTTGCGGTAGCGAGCAGTGCTTTTTTCATGAGATCAGACCTTATGGTCGCGTTAACCCATTATTTGCAGGAATTGGGTGAATATTTACGATCGAGTGCGTCGATGCCATCGACATTGCGGGACGAGGCGCTTGCAGGGTCGAATTTTTTGGCGAGGAAGGAGTCGACGATTGTCTTGGCCAGCTCCGTGCCGACGACGCGTGCGCCAAGCGTGATGATATGCGCGTTATTGGAGAGGGCGGCGCGCTCTGCCGAATAGCTGTCATGGACCTGGGCCGCTCGAATGCCGGGAATCTTGTTGGCCGAGATCGCCACGCCGATACCCGTGCCGCAGCACAGAATGCCACGCTCGTACTCGCCGGAAAGAATGGCGTGTCCGACGCGTTCGCTCAGTTCGGAATAGAGTTCGCTCTTTTCATCCACGGGGCGCGAGAGGTCGACCGCATCGAACCCTTTTGCCTTGAGATGCGCCACGATCTGCTGGGCCAGACCTTCACCGGCGCTATCGCCACCAACTGCAATTTTCATGATTGTCTTCCTTAAACGTGTTCTAGAGAGAGGCGGACTGCGAAGCGGACAGCGTGTCGTCGAGTGGCGCGACATGCAGATTGATGCCCGCGTCGAGCATTCGGTTCTTCTGGCCTTCGGAAACACCTGAATCGGTGATCACGACGTCGAAATCGGAGAGATTGGCCAGACGGTTCAGGGCAGTGACATCGAATTTCTGGCTGTCGATCATCAGGATGCGTCGATCGACGATTTCCATGAGCGCCATCTTGCACTTCACGATCTCCTGCTCCTGATGATAGGCGCCGAGATCGCGCACGGCGGAGACCGACATGAAAAGCGTGTTTGCCCGAAGCGATTTCGTTCCCTGCTCGCAGAGGATGCCGAGAAACGCGTCGAAACGCGGATGATATTTACCACCCAGGCAGATCAGGCTGATATCCCGCGCTCCGGCAAGCTGGGTTGCTATGCCCATGCTGTTGGTCAGCACGGTCAAAGGCATGCCCGAGGGCAGGTTTTCCGAGAGGATACGTGAGGTTGTGGAATCATCGAGGGCGATGATATCGCCTGCCTTGATGAAGCTCGTCGCCACGCGGGCGATTGCCTGTTTTTCGCGCGAGGCACGGCGCATGCGGTGAACGACGCTGGTTTCCATCACGCCGCTGGCCAGCATGGTCACGCCGCCATGGACCTTGCGCACCAGCCCCTGTTCGGACAATGCGTGCAGGTCGCGATGAATCGTCATACGACTGGTCGAGAAGCGTTCGACGAGTTCTTCGATCTGGGCGCCGCCATTCTCGAGCACATAGTCGAGAATTTCGCGACGTCTTGCCGAGACGGCCTTGCTTTCGACGCCGGTCGCGCCGCTCATGACACGACCGACTGGATGATGGCGGCCAGGCCTGACGGGTCCCAGGCTGAGCGACCGATGAACACGCCATCGACATTGGCCAGTGCGGTGTAACGCGCTGCATTCTCAAGCGATACGCTGCCGCCATACAGGATCGGCACGCGCTTGGCGCTCGTTTCACCGACCAGTTCAGCCAGAACATGGCGCAGACGTGTATGGGCCTCTCCGACGAAATCGGGCTCGGCAGCCCTGCCCTTCGCCCCAATGGCCCAGACGGGTTCGTAAGCCAGCAGCACGGTCTCGATCTGGGAATCTGTCAGACCGTGCAGCGCCATCTTTGTCTGGCGGGCAAGCGTTTCGTGCGTGACACCAAACGCGTATTCTTCTGCGCTGTCGCCAATGCAGATGAGCGGGCGCAACGCGTTGCGTATGGCGGCCTTGACCTTGAGATTGACGGTAATATCCGTCTCGCCGAAATGCTCGCGACGCTCCGAGTGGCCGAGTTCGATGATATCGGCACCGCATTCGCGCACCATGTGAGGAGAGATTTCCCCGGTCCATGCCCCTTCATCTTCCCAATGCATGTTCTGAGCACCCACATGCCACCGCGTGTCTGCGAGACGGGAGGCGACCGTCTCGAGCGAAGTGAAAGGCGGGATGACGAAGGGAGTAATGTAAGAAGGCACGGTTATGGACGCGATCTGCCCGGCCGCATCACGGGCGGCGGCTGGCCCCTTGTTCATCTTCCAGCTTGTTCCGATCCAGAGCGACTTTAAGGGCATCGTGTTCTCTCTCCGTGACGCAGTGACGAGCATTGTAACGTCGTGATGTTAAGATAGGAATTTATCTAACACGCAGGTAGAGAAAATCTCACCCAAAGCGTTCACATTGATATGATTTAAACGGTGAAATAGGACTAAATTCCAGTAAAAATACCTATAAACAATGACATGGCGTTTGTTCGATTTTGTTATCAGTCGATCACTGATTCTGTGATCGGGCGATCCTGTCCGCAAGATCCCGCCTCGATCTGTCAAACCGTAGTGCCTGATGGCCGCCGCTCAAGACGGTCGCCTCGTCTCGCGCCGCCAAAAGGCTTCGCCGCTTTGCGTCAGCCCGACTTTCTTCAAGCGGGGGCCCCGGAGACGCCGTGCTGCGTAACGGCAATTTTCCAGGTGGCATCGATCTCGGACGTGCAGTTTCCCTCTGTCCATGCGAGGGCTTCTGCCATGATTGCGCATACCTCTTCGACCAGCGGGCGGCTTAGCGCGCCTGATAGGGCGATCGTTGTGCGGCGGAACAGAAGGTCGGTCGCTTTGCGCACAAGCTCTTCCGTTGTGATGTAAAGAATTTCGTTTTTGGTATAGCTGTCCAGTGTTTCGAGAGGGCGATCAGATGTCAGGGCGCAATAAGCAGCCACTCTCTCTGCGGTCGTGCCATAACGCTCGAATAACAGGGCTGCCCGCGCCAGTGGCAGGCCATGTGTCCGGGCAAGACGCGAAAGATAATCGTCACGCGCATTCTGCTCTGGGTAGCCCGTTCCGCCTCCAATCGCTCTCTGGCGTGAAGAGGCAACGCGTTTACGGTGCAGCAGCGCCAGCGCCTTGTCGGCGGTTTCTTCAGCCAGACCGCGAAATGTCGTCCATTTCCCGCCAACTAACGATAGAATGGGGGTTGTCCCCGCATAATCGGTATGGATGATGTGGTCCCGGCTGATCTCGCCGGGGTCGTCGGCGCGGGTTGCCGGGAGAGGCCTCACGCCGCAATAACGATAGACGACATCCGCGTCGCTGAAACGGAAACCCGGAAACAACTCCTGCAGCATGGCCAGCATGTAGCTCTGCTCGTCGTGAGTGCAGAATGCCGTATCGGCATCTTGCACGGGGATATCGGTGGAGCCGATGAGCACGTGGTTCATGAAGGGATAGGCGAGGCAAATACGACCGTCTGCCGTGCCGAAATAAACCATCTGGCCGTTGAGTTCGCGCAGAAGCCCGGGGTGGCGAATGACGAGATGCGAGCCTTTCGTGCCACCGATATAGCGTGTGGAAAGTCCGATCTCGGCATTGACCCGGTCGATCCATGCGCCGCCCGCATTGACAATCAGATCGGTGTAAACATGCTCGACCTGTCCGGTCAGGTCATCATGCAGGGTCAAAGCGCCCTCATGAAATGACGTGACCCTGGTATAGGTTTTTACCGCACATCCCAAAGAGAGGCGCAGCGCGTCCTCGGCGCATTCGAAACCCAGTCTTTCGGGCTGGGTAATGGCGGCGTCGTAATAGCGCCCGGTAGCAATCACCTTGCGTGTCATATGCGGCCAGTCGCGTCTGACGCTGCGTCCGAAAGAAAGCCTGTGGCGAGGCATCACGCGGGCACGGCGGCCCAGATAATCATAGATCCGCATGCCGGCTTCTGTAATGGCCACGCCCCGATCGGCGAGCTTCGTTTTCAGACCGCAGAACCGCTTGATCGAAGGCAGTATCCCGCCAAGCCAGGAATGGATCGGTATGATCGTCGGCAGCGGTTTGACCACATGCGGGGCGTTGCGCAGCAGGAGATTGCGTTCGAACGTTGATTGCGCAACGAGGCGAAATTCGCCGGTCTCGAGATATTTGATACCGCCATGGATCAGCCGCGACGGGGCAGAAGACGCGCCGGTGCAGATATCGCCCTTGTCTATCAGCAGCACATTGAGCCCCTGAAGCGCCAGTTCACGAAACAGGCCCACGCCGTTTATTCCTGCCCCGATGATCGTGACATCGAAATGAGCGGAATCGAGCTGTGTCGCAGAGTGGGTCATGGTGTATCTCGGTCAGAAAAGTGGTGCTGAAACAGGTCTTCGGCGGCGTGTCGGGCGTTCAGCTCGTGGTGCTTTGCGCTGTTGCTTCACGCGGGGCTGGATTGCCTTGCAGTGCGGGCCAGAAGGGCTCGAGAACTCGAGCCATCGTCGTGTAGCGTTCGTAAAGTGAATCGTAATAGCGCGAGAGAGTGGGGTCCGGGGTGAAGTCTCTGGGATGCATATCGAGCCCCGCAACGGCGTCCTCCAATGTTGGATGAATGCCACAGGCAACGCTGGCCGTCAGCGCAGCGCCAAGGGCTCCCGCCTCTCGCACCGGCGATGTCATGACGGCGCTGCCGACGATGTCGGCAAAAAGCTGACCGATCTCCGGGCGGCGGCTGCCCCCTCCCGAAACGCCGATGCTGTTGACGGGGCCCGTGCGCTTCAGATCCTCAACGTGATGGCGGTGGTTGAAAATCGTACCTTCTATCATCGCCTGAAACAGATCGGCGCGGTCATGCCAGGACTGTATTCCCAGAAACGAGGCTGTCGCCGGTGTCTCGAAAGGCGATCCGAAGAGATAGGGGTGATAAAGCGGAATCTGTCTCTCGCAACGGCTCCCCTCAAATTTAGCGATCGACGCTTCGATCAGACGGGCCGCGGCATCCGGGTCCTCGGGTGCGATATAGCGCGCCATCCATTCGAGATTGCTCGCCGAAGCCGGTGAGATGGCCATGCAGTTCCACAAGCCTTTCCGATACCCGGCGCGACAGGCCCATTCTGCGCCGATCACCGGACGATCGCGCAGCACCTCATTGATCGAGAACGTCCCTGCTGTGACAGTCATATCGCCTGCCCGCACCTGCCCCAGTCCGACGGACGCCGCGATCACGTCATGCAGCCCGGCAGACACCGGTGTGCCCTCGAGTAAACCTGTCGCGCGCGCAGCCTCTGCGCTCACGTGGCCAGCGCGGTCGCAGGAGTTCAGCATCAAGGGGAGCGCGTTCGTCATATCCTGCAAGTCGAGCGTTTGCAGGATTTTCTGGCTGTAGCTCTGGGTGTGGAGATCCGTAAAAGCCGTGCTGGCTTCTGTCAGATCGGTCGCGATCTCGCCCGTCAGGCAGAAGCGAAGCCAGTCCTTGGCAAAAAATACGGTGCCGATTGCGCTGTAGCGTTCCGGTTCGAAACGCTTGATCCAGGAGAGCAATGTCGTTGCGGAATAGGGATAGGGTCTCTGCCCTGCAATGGGCATAAGGTAATCGAGGAGACCTGCCTCTTTCCAACCCTCGTGCACGCCAAAAGCGCGGCTGTCGAGGGACATGATCCCTCTGCCGAGGGGCTCGGCATGGCGGTCGAGCAGGAAAACGCCGTCACCATGAGCGGTAACGCCGATACCCGTGATATCGGCTCCGCTACATCCCGCGTCTGCAAGCGCCTCACGGATCGTTTGGCTAACGAGGCGCCAGCATTCGTTCATATCGCGCTCGACCTGACGGGGTGTGTGCGTGATCTGGGGGATGCGGGCCTGACCGATACCAACGATGCGTCCACCCGGCGCGAAGATGACAGATTTTGCTGTGGTCGAGCCGCAATCGACGCCCATGACATAGTCTGCACCCATGATCGCCTCTTCATTCAGACAGTTCGGTAGCGCTGTTTTCCTGTTCTAAAATGAGAGATAATGTGATAAAAATCACAAACGCGTGCTATTTATGTTATATATGTGCCGGTTTCCGAAGAGAACACCCACAAGAAGATACGTGGGATCGCACCGGTCTCACGACGTCAATCTGGGAGGCACGGCTTGTGAGCATGAGATATTTGTGATATTTTTGTGATCTTACTTTCTGATACGCTTGGTCTCAACAAAAGCAAGCACATCTGTCAAAGGCAGTTTTCGACCATGAGTGATGACATGAAGTCAGCGCCCCCGCTGGATGGTTTCTCGGGTATCAAACGTCAGAATCTCAAGTCGCGTCAGCAGCAGATTCTCGATCTGCTCTTCGAGCAGGGCAATGCCAGTATCGAATTCCTGGCTGAGCATTTCGATGTCAGCCGTATGACGATTCATCGGGATGCCCATGCATTGGCAAGCCAGGGGCTGATCGACAAGATACATGGTGGTATCACGCTAAAGAACCGCGCCCGGACGGAAAAGAACGTCGCCTACAGGCAGCATCGCGCGGCCAATCTGAAAAAGACGATCATCCAGCGCGCCGTCTCCATGATCGAGCCGGGTCAGGTCATCATTCTCGATGATTCGACGACTGTCGCAGAAATGTTGCCGCTTCTGCCCGCACGGGCGCCGCTCACCGTGATTACCAATGCGGTCGGCGTGGTTCAGGCGCTGGCGCCCTTCCCCGGTATCAAGATCATCTGTCTCGGTGGGGATTACAGCAACTCGCGCAACGCCTTCTTCGGACTGGTTTGCGAGCAGGCCGCGCGCTCGCTGCGTGCTAATATCATCTTCATGTCGACCTCCGTCATCTCGGGCGACACGGCGTTCCAAAACGATCAGGATGTGGTGAAGGTCAAGCGGGCGCTCAAGGCGATCGCTGACAAGAGCGTTCTGCTGGTCGATAGCACGAAGTTCCGGCAGGGCGGGTTGCACCGCCTCACCTCGCTGTCGGATTTCTCACGTATTCTTACCGATAGTCAGATCAAGCCGGAGACATTGTCAGAGCTCGAGACGGCAGGCATTCCCATCGAGATCTGCTAGGGCGTTCACCCCCGCGCAGGGCGGGGTTGAAACTTTGCCGCAGGAGATCAGGCGGCGTTTTCGAGCGTCGCCATATCGATCACGAAGCGGTATTTCACGTCAGACTTCATCATGCGTGAATAGGCCGTCTCGATCTCGTCCATGGCAATCATTTCGATATCGGAAGTAATGCCATGCTCACCACAGAAATCGAGCATTTCCTGCGTCTCGGGGATACCACCGATCAGTGAGCCAGCGAAGCTGCGACGCTTCATGATCAGGCTGAAGACGGCAACCGGCAGGGGCTTTTCCGGGGCGCCGACCTGAACGAGCGTACCCTCGCGCTTGAGCAGGTTGAGATAGACATTGATGTCGTGATCGGCTGCCACCGCGTCGAGAATAAAGTCGAAGCTGGCGGTTTCCTTCGCCATGGCTTCCGGGTCTTTGGAAAGCACGACTTCGTGTGCGCCAAGGCGCAGCCCGTCTTCGACCTTGCTCTGCGATGTGGTGAACAGCACCACATGGGCACCGAAAGCGCGGGCAAATTTCACAGCCATGTGGCCCAGACCGCCGAGACCGACCACGCCGACGCGCTGTCCGGGGCCGACCTTCCAGTGGCGCAGAGGCGAATATGTCGTGATACCGGCACAAAGAAGCGGGGCGACCGCTGCCAGGTCGAGATTTTCCGGCACTTTCAGCACGAAAGCCTGATCGACGACGACGGCCTTGGAATAGCCGCCATAGGTGTTGCCGCGACCCTGACGATCTTCGCCATTATAGGTGCCGACAAAACCGTTTTCGCAATATTGCTCGAGGCCTTCCTGACAGCTGGGGCATTCGCGGCAGGAATCGACCATGCAGCCAACGCCAGCGAGGTCACCAACCTTGAACTTCGTTACCGAGCTACCGACTTCGCTTACGCGACCGACGATTTCATGGCCGGGAACGCAGGGATAGACAGTGTTGTGCCACTCGTTGCGGGCCTGATGAATGTCGGAGTGACAGACACCGCAATAGAGAATGTCGATACGCACATCTTCAGGCCCCGTATCGCGACGGTCGAACTTGAAGGGGGCGAGACGGTCGGACGCTTTCTGTGCGCCATATCCAATGCAGGACAGCATGGGCTCTCTCCGGTTTCGTTATTCTGAAGATTACGGAAAACGGCGCTCTTGCCCCTCCGGGCATGCGCCTGCGCTTTCCGTAACATATCGAGCCAACGCTGCCAGCCCCTCCGGGTTCGATTTACGAAACTATTCGGTTTTCTTTTCTGCTTTCACGAAATCGTGAGAGTTTGATGTAGAGCGTCGGCAGGACGAGAAGGGTCAGCGCCGTGCACGAAATCAGTCCGCCGATCACGACGGTCGCAAGGGGTTTTTCTACCTCGGCGCCTTCGCTCATCGAGAACGCCATTGGGAAGAAACCCAGGCACGCGACGGTTGCCGTTGCCATGACAGGGCGAAAACGTTCCCTGGCCGAACTTACGGCGGCCGATACCGCATCAAACCCGGCAAGCCTCTTGTCACGTATGTAAGAGATCAGCACCACGCCATTGAGCGTAGCGACACCGAAAAGTGCGATAAAGCCGATGCCTGCCGAGATACTGAACGGCATTCCACGCAACCAGAGCGCGATGATGCCGCCAGTCGCTGCAAAAGGCAGGTTCACGAAGACCAGCCCTGCCAGCCACACATCGCCGAGCGCCAGAATGAGCAGGCAGAAAATCAGCACGAGGGTGATTGGCACCACAATCTCGAGACGCGCCACGGCGGTTTGCAGATTGCGAAACTGCCCGCTCCACTCGATGCGATAGCCCGGTGGCAGCTTGACCTGATCCGTAACCGCTTTCTGTGCCTCCTGAACGAAAGAACTCAGATCCCGCCCGCGCACATTGGCCTGAACCATCATCCGTCGTTCGCCCTGATTGCGTCTTATCGCTGCCGGTCCGTCGCGCATGGTGATATCGGCCACTTGCTCCAGTCGCACGGTATGATCGTCACGTGTCAGTACAGGCAGGAGCTTGATGTCGTCCAGCGTGTCGCGCGCCTGCGACATGATGCGCACTTCGGTCGGTATCAGCGCGTCTTGCAGCGAAACAGGCGGCCCGACATGGCCGCCGATGGATTCCACCACATCGAGCACTTCAGAGGTATCGACATTCAGGCGAGCGGCGGCAGTACGGTCGGCGTCGATATGCAGATAGGGTATGGTGCCGACATCCTGTGGCGCTACGTCTGCTGCGCCCTGAACGCTGTCGACAACTTGTGCGGTCCGGGCAGCGAGCTTCATCAACACATCGATATCAGGCCCGTAGATGCCGATTGCGATCTGTGAGCGCACGCCGGATTGCAGATCGTCCATACGCATCTGGATCGGCTGGCTCCATGAGTAGAGTGAGCCGGGATTATTCCTGCGCAGCGCTGCGTTGAATGCGCGTACGAGACCTTCCTGCGTGTCGGCTGTTTTCCACTCGGAGCGCGGCTTGAGCAGCACATAGGTGTCGGATTGCTCACCACCCTGAGGATCGGTGGGTATGGCCGAGGTGCCGCTATTGCTCACGAGCATCCGTATATCGGGAAACTGTTTGAGCGTGCGCTCGATCTGCTGGATGGATCGCAAAGAGGCATCGAGGGATATGCCGGGCAGACGCGTGGAGGTGACGATCAGATCGCCCTCCTGAAGCTGTGGAATGAACTCGCCGCCAAGACGTGTGGTCAGTCCGACCGAGACAATAAGGACGACCAGAGCGATCCCCATCACCATGCGGCCATGCGCCATGCACCAGCGCGATGCCGGAGCAAAGCCACGGCGCAAGAACCGGATGAAAAACGTATCGTGTTCGGTGCCCCGCGTTGCTTCGACCTCCTCGCTGTTCTGCGCGGTTCCCTCTCGCGTGGCCTTATCGTGGCCATGCCCATGTCCGGGTCTGACGCGCATGAGCAGCGCTGCAAAAGCAGGAACGGCGATAAGCGCGTAGAGCAGTGAGGCGATCAGAGCGAGAATGACCGTCTGGGCCATGGGGCGGAACATGCGCCCTTCCACGCCCTCGAGCGTGAGGACAGGCAGATAGACCAGGATGATGATCAGGATCGCGAAGATCACCGGTCGAGCCACCGAAGCGACGGTGTCGGCGATACGGCGTGTCAGGGGCACATCGTCGGCCGCCTGGCTGGAAAGCACGCTTTCCACAATGACCAGAGCGCTATCGACCACCATGCCGAAATCTATGGCGCCCAGACTGAGCAGATTGGCCGAGATCCCCAGATGACGCATCCCCACCATCGCTGCGACAAGCGAAAAGGGTATGACGGATATGATGACAACCGAGGCCCGCCAGTCGCCGATCACGACAAGCAGGACGATCAGCACCAGAAACGCACCGAGAAGCAGGTTCTCCTTGACCGTATGGATGGTTACGTCGGTCAGGGTCGCGCGGCTGTAATAGGGTTCGAGCGTTACGCCTTGCGGCAGGGTCGCGACGATTTTCGGCAATGATGTATTGATGCGGGCCAGGGTAGCCTCGGCATTGGCGCCCTGCTGAAGCAGGATCACAGCGTTGACGATCTCGCCTTCACCGTCTCGCGTGACGCCACCCAGCCGGGGCAGTGTGCCCTCCTGAACCGTACCCACATCGCGCACATGCACCACGCCGCCATTGGGCATGGAGCGCACCTGAACTTCGCCCAGCTCATGCAGGCTGTCGATCAAGGAGCGCCCGACGATGATGTGCTGCTCGTCATTATGCTCGATCCAGGCCCCTCCGGCGGCTTCGTTGTCACGATCCACGGCGTTGAACACGTCGGACACAGAGACCTGAAACTGCCTCAGCGCCATGGGGTTGAGCGCCACCTCATAGGTCTGGGAGGCGCCTCCATTGATATTGACGTCGATCACGCCGGGAATGAGACGGAGCTTCGGCACCACATTCCACGTCATGATGCGGTTTAGCGCGGCGAGAGAGCGCCCTTCGCCATGGATCTGAAGCTGGAGAATTTCCCCCATGCCGGTGGCCATCGGCCCCATGGTGATTGCCAGCCCCCGTACGGATACGGCAGCGCGTGCCTGCGGCAGTCTTTCGGCAACGAGCTGGCGCGCCCGATAGATATCGGTGCCATCGTCGAATTGCAGATAGAGCACCGAAACACCCGTGCGCGAGACCGACCGCATGGAGTTGACGCCGACCACACCGGACATCACCGTCTCGATGGGAAAAGTGACGAGACGCTCTACCTCTTCTGTCGGCAAGCCGGGCGCTCGCACCGAGACGAGAACCTGTCTGGGCGATATATCAGGCACAGGCTCGACCGAGAGCGATCTGAGATCGGCGATACCGGCAATCATGAGAATCACGACCGCGCCCAAAATGGCAGAGCGGCCCCGAAGCAAAGCAAGCATGAAGCGCATGATCAGCCCCCGCCCTCTCCGCGACCGGGCGGTGGGGCCAGCAGAGCCTGCGACTTGAGTACGAAGCTGCCGTCAGTGACGATCGTCTCGCCCGGTTCGAGCCCTTTCGTCACGACGATCATACCGTCGAGATCGGGTCCGATACTGACCTTGCGGGCCTCGTAATGCGTCTCGTCCAGCTTGACGAAAACACACCTCTGGCTGCCGATGGTCTGGATTGCCGTGTCGGGAATGACCGTACCCTTGACGCTCTCAGTGGCGAAGAGCCGCGTCTTGACGAGCATTTCAGGGCGTAGTTGCCGCTTTGCGTTTTCCACAAGACTGCGCACCAGAACATGGCGCGTCATCGGATCGACGCTGCCTTCAATGAGATCGATACGCGAGACGATAGGTTTAGTGTCGGGCGTGGGCCAGGTGAGCTGCCGCCCCCCCCGGCTCAGTTGAACCGCTTGTTGCTCTCCAACCTGCGACACCACCCAGACCTTGCTCAGATCGTCGATCTCGACCGCAGGGGCCGCGCGATTGGAGACTTCCTCTCCCACCCCGACCGTAATCTTGTCGACAATGCCGTCGATGGGAGAAATCACGGCTGAATGGAGGCCTTCCGTGCGCTCCGAGGATGAGCTGAACCGGGCGAGACGCTCGCGCTCGTTCTGCACGATAGCCTCGCTGCGCTCGACCGTGCCCTGGGTTTCCTTCAGGCGAGAATAGCGCCGTTGCGCCTCACCTTGCGATACAGCGCCTCCTTGAAGCGCATGTCCACGATCATAGGAAAGTCGGGCATCGTCACGCAATGCCTTGGCCTGTTGAAGCGACGCCTCGGCTGAAAGCAGGCGTTGATGCGCGTCACTCAGGCTGAAATCGTCATAGGTGAAGAGAACCTGCCCTTTTTTGACAAGCTCGCCAGGCGTGACGAGCACGCTTTGAACGCGGCCCTGGCCGACGGGATGGATGCGCGCGCTGCGCCGGTCGTCCTGATCTATATAGGCAGGAACATCGATGTGAGGTGGCAAAGCGCCGGCGCGAGCTTTGGCCGTATGGATTGCTTCGGTCTTGAGCGCGTCTTTCGGGATGGCGATCGGGTGGCTCGGCCAGTCGGCGGCCGACTGGGCGAAGGCGGCCGACGCGCTGAGTGAAAGGGCGACAAGAAGCCGCAGACAAGCAAATTTCATGGATAACGCCCCGCCATCAGGCTCATTCGAATCATCGCCGCGTGCCAGATGACATCGGCTTCGGCACTTCTCTGCCCTGCGTCGAGTGCGGCGCGGCGGGCGCGCAGATATTCGATGACAGGCGTTTCACCCACGCTCCAGGCGTGCTCGAGATCCTGCGCCCGCGCATCGAGCGCCTGCCGTGCAGAATTCGTATGGCGCATCATGCTGAGCGCCGAGCCCAGACTGGCGCGTGTGCGCCGGTATTCGGTCGTCACCTGTCGTTGCGCCAGTACCGCGTCGCGCTCGGCGGCTCCCATAGCCTTGACCTCTTTCATGATCATGGGCGTGTTGCGGGCTTCGCTCGGCAAGGCCATCGAGAATTGCACACCGACCTGCGTATCCCAGGGGCTGCCGAATTGCCCCTGCTTGACCACCTGCACGCCGACTTGCGGCGCGGGCATGTAAGAGTGTCGCGCCAGAGTGTAGGACGCCTTGGCGCTTTTGGTCACGGCCTGCGCCATTTCTATGCGCGGGTCCTGAGACGGATCGAGCGTCAGGGTCTGTGTGCCGAGAATGCGTCCGTCGAGCGCGAGAATATCGGGAATGTCGTCTGTACCTGTCAGCGCATCGAGTTCGGCTCGTGCGCTTTCCAGCGCCTGCTCCGACTGGGCAATCTGGGCTTCGACATCGCCCTGTTCGCCAATGACGGCGTCGAAATCGGCCGCGGCGATTTCACCGGCTCTGAGACCCTGATGCGAGCTCTGCACCACGCGTTCGAGTAAGGCGGAGGTAGCGCGCAGATTGCCGATTTTCTTTTTGAGCAGTGTCGCACCGCTTGCGAGATCGAGCACCCGCACAGCGCTGAGCAGGTGCTGCACCTTGATTCGGGCCTTGGCGACAGCCTCGTCGGCAAGAGCCGTGCGCATGGTGGCCGTGCCCTGCCCCGGCAGCCAGAGCGGCACACTGATACTGCCCTGATAGGTGGTGTAGCCGAGATTCGAGCCGATAAAGTGATCATCGAGATATTGCCCGGCAACAATCGGCCCGTCGGGAAACCAGGATTGCGCCGCTCGCGCATTTTTGGCGGAGGCCTTGGCATCAATGGCGAAAGACTGATTGGCGGGATCTCTGTCCCATGCCGATTGAATGGCTTCGTGAAAGCTCTCGGCAAAACAGGGAGGCGTCATCGCAAAAGCGCCGATGACAAGGAGCGTGCCTCTCAGTGGGGAGCCCCTGAGAGAGACGAAATAAGCCCACGCCCTGACGCGTTGCCTGTGCGACCTAGGAATCACTGACATGATGCATGATCTTAGGCATTAACCGCGCGTAATCCGCGACAAAACTTGGCTGGACGATAAAATAAATAATAAAATCTGTGAGCAACCGGAAAACTCCGATCGCCTACAGGCCAGAACAGAGCCCTGGCCCGTAACTTCCATGGCAAATAGCCTCGGAGAAGTTTCGCTCAGTTGTCCAGGGTCTGAACGTGCGACACCTTGCCGAAGCGATCGTAATAGATCACCGCATTGCCACGGCGCTGCGCATAGCCATCAGGCGTGCCATCGGGACGTTTGAACAGAATGCGGTTGGCATCGGGCTGTTCAATCACCTTGTCGCCCTTGGGGCGGAACTTGAACATGCTGAAATCGGCTTCGGCCTTCGGCAGTGTCGATGACCGGGCGAGCTGATGCATGTCAGGCGCCTTCTTGCCGCTATCGTCATCCTGAGCCTGCGCCAAACCGGGGGCAATAAATGCCCCGGCGGTCAGCACGCCCAGAACGGCGCCGAACAATTTTCCCTGTTTCATGCTTGTTTCCTGTCTCAACCTTTGCCCGGTGCACCCGGCTGGGCGCTGGCCGCGGCAACATCTGCCGCACTCCATCCCCCACCCAGGGCTCGGTAGAGCGTTACCAGATTCTGGTAACGGGCGAGTTGCACGACTATGAGATTTTGCTGCGCTTCATAGAGGCTGCGCTGCTGGGTCAGAGTCGTGAGATACGGATCTATCCCTGTATTATAGCGCATCATCGCCAGATCGAAGGCCTGCTGCGAAGAGCCGACAAGCGTCTTGAGATGCGTATCCTGAGCAAGATAGGTCTCACGCGCGGTGAGCGCGTCGGAGACTTCCTTGAAAGCGGTCTGCACCGTCTTTTCGTAGGTGGCAATCTGCGACAGACGCCGTGCCTTCGAAATTTTCAGATTCCCTTCGTTCTGACCCCAGGTGAAAATCGGCAGTTCGATGTTTGGCGAAACCGACCAGGTCTGGGCGCCCGGCGTGAAAAGGTGCCTGAACTGAAGCGAGCTGACGCCTTCCTGAGCCGTCAGGGTGACCTTCGGGAAGAACGCGGCGCGCGCTGCACCGATATTGGCGTTGGCGCCAATCAGATTATGCTCGGCCGACTGGATGTCAGGACGCTGCGCGATGAGGTCTGAGGGTAACCCTGCGGGTAGATCGGTCAGAAGCGTCTGCGCGCCGAAAGGCTGTGGCTGAGGCAGCGTGTCGGGCAGCGGAACGCCCACGAGCAGCTGAAGCTGATGCTCGTCCTGCGCCATCTGACGTTCGTACTGCGCCTTGTTGCTTGCAGCCTGCTCGACCTGGGTCTGTGTCTGCGCCAATGTCAGCGCATCCGCCTCACCATGATCGTATTTGAGCTTGGTGAGATTGAGCGTGTTGCTTTGCGAAGTCAGGGTCTCGTTTGTGACGCGCACGAGCTCCCTGTCTGCCAGCCAGGAAAGATAGGTGTTGGCGACCTGCGACACCATGCTGATCAGCACTGACTGCGCGTTCAGTCGTGAACCGAGGACTTCCTCAGCCTGCTGACGCGACAGATTGCGTATACGTCCGAAGAGGTCGATCTCGTAGGACGAGAAACCGATATTCGCCCCGTAATAGCGCAGCATGGAGGTGCCACGACCCAGACCGGGGGCGAACGAGAAGCCGGCGGTTTCGGACGGCGCGAAATACTGTCCCTGCCCTGTTACGCCGATAGGCGGAAAGAGAGAGGCATGCTGTACTTCATAGCTTCCCTGCGCTTCCATGATCGCCGCAGCCTGACTGCGCAGGTCACGGTTGTTGCGCAGAGCAAGGTCGATCAGCGCGCGCAGACGCGGATCGGTGAAGAAATGCTTCCATCCGATATCCGATGCTGCCTGCCCGGCGAGAGGCTGGGTCTTGCCGGCGTCATTCGGAAAGGCATTCTGCACCGGCTGGGTCGGACGCTGATATTTCGGCGCCAGATCGCAGGAGGCCAGCATGGTGAACGCCAGAAGGGCGCTCACCGATTTGAGTCTTGAAAGCTGTTTCATGCGCCCTCTCCCCGAGCGGCGGTATTACGGTCTTCATAAGGATCAACGCGGTCCTTGATGCGCTGCACACGGAAGACGCGCAGGATGACGACAAAGAAGACGGGCACGAAATAGACCGCGAGAACTGTGGCGGAAAGCATGCCGCCTACCACGCAGGTACCGATTGCAACGCGTGATGCCGAGCCTGCCCCGGTAGCAATAGCCAGCGGAAACACACCACAGACGAAAGCGATCGAGGTCATCAGGATCGGACGCAGACGCTCACGCCCGGCCTTCAGGACGGACTCTTCGAGGCTGTCACCCTGCTCGAAGAACTCCTTGGCAAATTCCACGATGAGAATGGCGTTTTTGACTGACAGACCGACGGTGGTCAGCAGGCCGACCTGGAAGTAGACGTCGTTGTCCAGACCACGCCACAACGTCGCCCCGATGGCACCGAGCACGCCAAGCGGCAGAACCATCAGCACCGAGATCGGGATGGCCCAGCTCTCATACAGAGCAGCAAGGCAGAGCAGGATCACGATCGCAGCCAAGGCATAAAGCGGGCCGGTCGCGCCAGCTGAGGCAACCTGCTCGTAGGAAATGCCGGTCCATTCGAAACCGATGCCTTTTGGCAGGGTCGCCATGATCTTTTCCATTTCCGCCATGGCAGTGCCAGTGCTGGAACCTGGAGCCGGCTGACCCTGCAGTTCGAAAGAATTCAGGCCGTTGTAGTTTTCGACCTTCTGGGGGCCGACAATCCAGTTGCCGGTGGCAAAGGAGTTGAACGGTACCATCGAACCGGCGGTATTGCGGATATACCATTTATTGAGATCGTCCGGACGCATACGAGCCCATGCTTCACCCTCGATATAAACCTGCTTCACACGGTCGCTCCGCATGAACTGGTTCACGTAGATAGAGCCGAAGGCACCCTGAATGGTGGTATTGATTTCGGCATTGGTAACGCCCTGGGCATTTGCCCGGGGACGATCGATCTCGAGATGGAATTGCGGCTGATCTTCCAGCCCCATTGGGCGCACCGCCTGAAGCAGCGGGTTCTTGGCGGCAGCACTGAGCACTTTGTTACGGGCGTCGAGAAGCGCCTTGTGCCCGAGATGGCCGTTATCTTCGAGTTCGAGATCGAAACCGGCAGCGTTGCCGAGTTCGAGAACGGCTGGCGGATTGATGGCGTAGATGATCGCCTCTGGATCCATCCAGAAATGCTTCATGATCTTTCCGGCAACCGCCATTGTCGTGTTCTGGCTACCGGGGCGTTCATCCCAAGGCTTGAGGCGGATGAAGAAAGCACCGGCACTCTGGCCCTGACCGGCAAAGTTGAATCCGTTCACGGCAAAAACGGACTCAGTGATGTCACCGTAGTTCTTGAGCACGTAGTCGGTGATCTTCTTGTTGACCGCTGCCGTCTGCGCGTCGTTCGCGCCGGGACGCATAGTCACCTGACCGAAGATGATGCCCTGATCTTCATCGGGCAAGAAGCCGCCTGGAACGCGAACGAAGAGCAGGATCGCGCCAATCGTGAAGGCCGCAAAGATGACCATGCTGATGAGGCGCTGACGCACAAGGAATCTTACACCCTTGAGATATCCCTCTGTCATCCGGTCGAAATTGCGGTTGAACCACGCGATCGGGCCGCGCTCGGCTTTCTTGTGGGTCGGCTTGAGCATGGAGCCGCAGAGAGCCGGTGTCATTACCGTGGCAACGAGCACTGAGAGCCACATGGCGGCGACAATGGTAATCGAGAACTGACGGTAGATGACGCCCGTTGAACCGTTGAACGCGGCCATTGGAAGAAAGACGGCGGTCAGAACGAGCACGATGCCAACAAGGGCGCCAGTGATCTCGTCCATCGACTGGCGGGCCGCCTCCTTGGGTGAGAGATGCTTCTCGCTCATCACGCGCTCGACATTCTCGACCACCACAATGGCGTCGTCAACGAGCAGACCGACGGCCAGAACCATGGCAAGCATGGTCAGGGTGTTGATCGAGTAACCCATGGCCGCGAGTATGCCGAACGTGCCGAGGAGCACGACCGGCACGGCGATCGTCGGGATAAGCGTTGCACGAAAATTCTGCAAGAAGATGAACATCACCACGAAGACAAGCGCAATAGCTTCGACAAGCGTGATTACAACTTCTTCGATCGACAGGGTGATGAACGGCTCGGTATCGAGCGGGTAAACTGTTTTCAGTCCGTTCGGATAATACCGTTCGAGTTCAGCTATCTTCGCGTGAACGGCTGCCTCGGTCGTGATCTGGTTCGCGCCCGGAGCGAGCTTGAGTGCCATACCTACGGTCGGCAGATTATTCCAATGCGAGGTGAAATTATAGTTCTGTGCGCCGAGCTCGACCCGCGCGACATCCTGAAGCAGAACCTGTGAACCGTCCTGCTGAACCTTCAGAACGATCTTCTTGAATTGATCGGGATCGCTGAAGCGGGTGGGACCGATAATCGTCGCATCGAACGCCATCTCCTTCGTGGACGGCAGTCCGCCCAGTTCACCTGAAGAGACCTGGATATTCTGCTGCTGGATCGCGGTCTGGATATCGCTGACATTCAGGGCGTATTTGTAGAGCTTGTTCGGGTCCATCCAGATACGCATCGCGTATTCCGTGCCGAACAAGGTGTGATCGCCGACACCGGTCACGCGTGAGAGCGGGTCGGACACGTTCGAGGCGACGTAATCTGCGATATCTTGCCCTGTCATGCTTCCATCGGTCGAGATGAAGGCAATGACAAGCATGAAGTTCTTGACGGCCTTGGTCACGCTCAGACCCTGAGCGACGACTTCAGTCGGCAGACGTGGCTGTGCCAGCTGCAATTTGTTCTGCACCTGAACCTGCGCGATATCAGGGCTTGTGCCCTGCACGAAGGTCAGATCGATTTCCATATGGCCACTGCCATAGGAGGAGGCAGAAAGATATTCCAGGCCGTCGAGCCCGGACATCTGCTGAAGAATCGGTCGCACGGTCGTGTTGTTGACGGTGTCAGCCGAAGCCCCCGGATAATCGACCGTAATCGCGATCTGCGGCGGAGCAATGGATGGGTATTGTGCGATCGGCATGCGGAAAATGGCCACACCGCCGACCAGCATGATGATCAGCCCGATAACCCAGGCGAAGATCGGTCTGTCAATGAAGAAACGTGACATGAGGAACTCTTATCCTGCGTGCGCGGGCTGGGCTTCGGCTGGCTTTTCGTCGGACGTTTTCTCGACGGGCTTTACCACCGCACCCGGATGGACCTTCTGCAACCCTTCGACGATAATCCGGTCGCCGTCCTTGAGACCCCCCATGATCACCCAGTCGCCGCCCAGAGCCCGATCGAGCTGGACGAAGCGGATGGTCACCTTGTTGTCGTCGTCAAGCGCATAGACAAAGGGGTCGCCCTTTGAATCACGCTGCAGGGCGGGCTGAGGAATGGTGACGGCCTGCGGATCGACGCCTTCGGCTATCTCCGCATGCACATACATGCCCGGCATGAGCAGGCGCTCAGGGTTGGGGAACTCCGCGCGTACGATCATCGTGCCTGTCGCCGGGTCCACCGTGACTTCGGTCAAGCGCAGCTGACCGGCCTTGTCGTAACGGCTGCCGTCTTCCAGGGTGAGCTGAATAGCCGCAGCATTACCAGAGACTTTCTCGAGCTTGCCCGACGCAAATTCGCGCCGAAGACGCAGCATATCGGACGTCGCCAGATTGACGTCGACATAGATCGGATCCATGCGTGTCACGGTCGCAATCGCGTTTGTCTGCCCGGCTGTCACGAGAGTACCGGGAGTGACGAGCATACGACCGATACGCCCATCGATGGGCGAGCGAACCTGTGTCCAGTCGAGATTGACAGCGGCGCTATCGAGATTGGCCTTCGCCTGGGCGATGTCCGCCTCGGCCTGCTTCGCTGACGAAAACGCATTGTCGTAGTCCTGTTTACTGACAGCATGAGCTGCGGCCAGCGGACGATAACGATCAAGCTGTGCGCGAATGCTCAGCGCAGCGGCCTGTGCGTGAAGGAGCTGGGCTTTTGCCTGATCATAAGCCGCCTTGAAGGGGGCCGGATTGATCGCATAGAGCAGCTGACCTGCTTTGACATCTGTTCCCTGCTCGAAAGTGCGCTTCAGGATGACACCACCGACCTGCGGACGCACCTGAGCCTGCTCGAAAGCCTCGACACGACCCGGGAGGGCTGTGCTCGTTTCCAGAGGATGCGGGTGGACGGTGTAAATGCCGACAGCCTGCGGGGGAGGCTTGGGTGCCGCCGCCTTGTGTTTGCAGCCTGAAAGGTCGAACGTCAGAAGAGCCAGGGGAATAAGGCGCAGGGAAAGGCTCGTTGTGGTCTTCAAGGTCCACGGTGCACGCGGAGAAAGAGACGAAAATACTCGCATAATGGCGCTATCCAAAAATACCAATGGCCCCAAGAGTAGCCGCCAACCCTGCGCTTGCGCCGAAAAAAGGTTTTCGGAAACTCTTGAGTTTCTCATGCATAGGGAACTATACGGTTTCCGAAAGCTGGTCAACGGACCGGATGCAGCCTCGGAGCGGTTTTTCTTACCACTATGTCAGATTTGGTTTCATCCTCCCCCGCCGCGCTCATTGACGAAAACCCGGTTCAGGGGCGGCGTCAGTGCGGACGCCCGCCTGTGCTGTGCGAAACAGAAAGACGCGATCGGATCCTGGATGCTGCAGAGCTCGTTCTTCAGCAGCATGGTTACTCCGGTGCGTCGATGGACCGGATTGCCCAGTGTTCCAATATGTCCAAGAAGACGCTCTATCACATGTTCAGCTCGAAGCAGGATATGGTCGAGCATCTTCTCAGGGATCGCCTGCTTCTCTCCGGCCTGCGCGACCTGGAGCTGATAGGCGAAACAGTCGAGGACCAGCTCGTTTACGGTCTGAGAGCGCTGGGCGCGACGATGATGGAGGAGAAACGCCTTAACCTTATCAGGGTCGTCATCTCCGAGGTTTCGCGCAATCCCGAGGCCAGTCGCTTTGTGCGCGAGTTCTTCTCGAGCCAAAATGGGCCTTTCCCGCTCAGACTCTGGCTTGAACGCCTCTGTGACCGGGGGTTACTTGTGATCGACGACGTCGAAGAGGCAACCGATATGCTTTTTGGGAGTGCTTTGGCGACGTTCATCCTGTGCGAACTGAGCCATTGCAGGCCCAACCAGTATTGGCGCGACAACCCGGATTATCTCCGCCGGGTGGTCGCCATGTTTCTTACGGGACTGGAAAAGGAAAACGGGGCCTGAGCCCCGTTTTTTTGTATTGCTGAAGGTGAAGGGCGAAAGGTCAGGCGACCAGACGCCCCTCCTTATCGACCAGTTCGATGGGGTAATCGCCGGTGAAGCAGGCATCGCAATAGCGGCCCTCTGCCCCTACCCGCCCTTCATGGCCGAGCGCGCGGTAAAGCCCGTCGAAGGAAATGAACGCCAGGCTGTCGACGCCGATGGCCTCGGCCATTTTTTCCACCGTATGTGTGGCGGCAAGCAACTGGCTCTCTTCGGGCGTGTCGATGCCGTAGAAGCACGGATGCTTGGTGGGCGGGCTGCTGATGCGCATATGCACTTCGGTTGCCCCTGCGGCGCGCACCATATCGACGATCTTGCGCGATGTGGTGCCGCGCACGATCGAGTCATCGACCAGCACCACGCGTTTGCCCTGAAGCACCGGCGTGTTGGCTGAGTGTTTCATCCGTACGCCCAGATTGCGAATCTGGTCGGTGGGCTCGATGAAGGTACGTCCGACATAATGATTGCGGATGATGCCCATCTCGAAAGGAATGCCGCTCTCAGCGGCAAAGCCCATGGCCGAGGGCACGCCTGAGTCGGGCACCGGCACGATGACATCGGCCTCTACGCCGCTCTCGCGGGCAAGCTCGACACCGATCTGCTTGCGTGCCTCATAGACCGAGTGATCTTCGAGGATCGAGTCAGGGCGAGCGAAGTAGATATATTCGAAGACGCAGAAGCGCGGGCTGGTCTGGGCGAAGGGGCGCATGGAACGCACGCCGTCATTATCGATAATGACCATCTCGCCCGGCTCGACATTGCGCACGAATTCGGCGCCGACGATGTCGAGGGCACAGGTCTCGCTCGCCAGCATCCAGCCGCCATCGGCGGTGCGGCCGAGTATCAGGGGACGCACGCCCAGCGGATCGCGCAGTCCGACGAGAAATTCCGGGGCCAGAGCGACGACAGAGTAAGCCCCCTTGACCTGTTTCGCCGCATCGACAAGCCGCTCCAGCACGGTGGCGTATAGCGAGATGGCAATCAGGTGCACGAAGACTTCGGTATCGGTAGTCGACTGGAACAGGCAGCCGCGCTTGACCAGCGCCTGACGCAGGGTCGCGGCATTGGTCAGATTGCCGTTATGGGCCACCGCCAGACCGCCGAATTCGAAATCGGCGTAAAGTGGCTGAACATTACGCAAAAGCGTGCCGCCCGTCGTCGCATAGCGGTTATGGCCGATTGCGCCCTTGCCTCTGAGGGTGGCCATGACGCGGGCATCGCTGAACACGTCACCGACAAGACCGAGCCCCTTATGCTGACAGAATTTCTCGCTGTCGTGGCTGACGATGCCTGCGGCTTCCTGACCACGATGCTGGAGGGCATGCAGGCCGAGCGCGACGAGCGCGGCCGCATCGGGGGCACCCCAGATACCTACGACGCCGCATTCCTCATAGGGACGGTTCGAAGTTTCGAGTGTGTCAGGAATCATAATCTGGCGGCGCTCCTTTGCACGGTCACGCATGGGCGGTCGAGGCTGGGTCGATCAGAAGGCTGCGTCATGGCCTTTTGCGGGCGGCAAGGCAAGATGAAGTTGCGCGAAATATGGCGTAAATCCCTGCAACAAATGTACGCCTGCCAGTATGTAGGGGCCGGAACGGCTGCCTGCAACGAGCGCGTGAGCGGTAATTTCACCCGCAACCGAGACAACGCCGAGATAAAGAACCACCAGAACAAGCGCGCCGCGGACGAGCCCGAACCCGGCCCCGAGCAGGCGGTCTGTGCCGCCGACCAGCACACTACGCAGGCCGGTCGCAAAACGCTGGGCAATTGTCGAAAGCACCAGAACCAGCACGATAAAGGAGATGACATAGGCCAGAGCGCTCGCGGCGAGACCATCACTGAGGCGTTGGGAGAGCCAGGGCAAAATGAGCGGTGCGATCTGACTGGCCAGGATGAAAGCGCCCACCCAGGCGCCCAGGCTGAAGATTTCACGCGCGAAACCTCGCATGAAACCCCAGAGCGCCGAGAGCCCCATAATGCATAGGGCGAAAATGTCGGTTGTGTTTTCCATCAGGGCAGTTTGGTCGATGAGGGCCGCCAGAATCTGCGGCTTGTCTCAGGGCTGTGCGGGATGTCGCTGTTGATCTGAGTTAGAAGATTGCCCAGTTGAAGTCGATGGTCGATTTCACGCCAAACCTCGGCCCCGTCAATGTTGCGCGCTCCCCAGAGCCGCATCAATGCGTCGAGAAAGGCAGCGCTGTGGTCGAGAAGTTCGTCTTTCTGTTCGAGCATGTATAAACTGGTGCATCGCACGATTGCATGGGCGAGATCGCGCCTGAGCTGCTCGTCAGGGAGGTTGACGAGAGTCGGTGTCTTGACGGCAAGAGAAGAGCGCTTTTTGCGCCCCTTTCCCTTTTGAGGAGTGTCGTTCGTCGCAGCCCTACGATCAGGTTCGTCGCGGTAGGATTCTGCCAGTCGGTCGAGGATATGGGGTGGGACCATGCGCGCCTTCATACTCCAGCCATATGAAGTCGCCATGGCTGGCGTCAATCAAATGCCTGTTTGCGCCGCAAAAATCACGCAGATTAATCCTTAATGCGACACGGATTTGGAAAACACGTTAACGATCACCACCCCAAGGATGATGAAGCCAAGGCCAACCATCGCAGGGGCATCGAGTGCCTGTTTGAATTTGGCCCAGCTTATCGCCGAAATCAGCACAATCCCCACCCCCGACCAGATCGCATAAGCGACGCCCGTTGGCATCGTACGCAAGGTAAGCGATAGCGCGTAAAACGAAATGCAATAGCCGAGCGCGCTGAGAAGTCCGGGCATGGGACGCGTGAAGCTGTCTGACAGCTTTAGCATGGTCGTCGCGAAGACCTCGGAGCAGATGGCGATGAGGAGATAGAAATAGGTCATGGAGTGTCTCTTCAGGGCCGCGAAGGCGTCTTCGATGCCTTCACCGTGCGGCTGATTTCGTCAGATCAACCGCAGCTCTAACAAGACACTCAACACCTGTCACGCTACGACGCGCTCGTAGAGAAAATGAGCGCGTCTTAGCCGTAGAGGGAATTAGTGAAGCGATCAAAGGTCGCTCCACCTGCCTGCTATGTTTGGACCCTCAGACCTTTTCAGGTTCCTCCGCGGCGACGTAAAGCTTGTTGCCGCCACTCCTGAACGCCTCTTTCATCTGCTCCATGCCCTGCTCGCGCTCGGCATTGCGCCGTATGTCATGGCTGATTTTCATCGAGCAGAATTTCGGACCGCACATCGAGCAGAAATGTGCCGTCTTGTGAGCCTCTTTCGGCAAGGTCTCGTCATGGAAGCAGCGCGCAGTATCCGGGTCGAGGGCGAGATTGAACTGGTCCTGCCATCGGAATTCGAAGCGGGCGCGTGAAATGGCGTCGTCGCGAATTTGCGCTGCCGGATGACCCTTGGCGAGATCGGCAGCGTGAGCAGCAATCTTGTAGGTAATGACCCCGACTTTGACGTCAGAGCGATCGGGCAGACCGAGATGTTCTTTAGGCGTAACATAGCAAAGCATGGCGCAGCCGTACCAGCCGATCATCGCGGCGCCGATGCCCGAGGTAATGTGGTCGTAACCGGGGGCGATATCGGTGGTGAGCGGACCGAGCGTGTAGAAAGGGGCCTCGCCGCATTCGCGAAGCTGCTTGGTCATGTTGATCTTGATCTTGTGCATGGGCACGTGGCCCGGCCCCTCGATCATGACCTGGCAGCCCTTGGCCCAGGCAATGCGCGCCAGTTCGCCCAGCGTTTCCAGCTCGGCAAATTGTGCGGCATCGTTGGCGTCGGCGATAGAACCAGGCCGCAAACCGTCACCCAGCGAGAAGGAGATATCGTATCGGCGCATGATATCGCAGATTTCCTCGAAATGTTCGTAGAGGAAATTCTCGCGATGATGGGCAAGGCACCATGCCGCCATGATCGACCCGCCGCGAGAGACGATGCCGGTCGTACGACCTGCTGTCAGCGGCACATGGGCGATGCGCACGCCAGCATGGATGGTGAAGTAATCCACCCCCTGCTCCGCCTGTTCGATGAGCGTGTCGCGATAGATCTCCCAGGTGAGGTCTTCCGCAACGCCGTTCACTTTCTCCAGTGCCTGATAGAGCGGCACGGTGCCGATCGGCACGGGGGCGTTGCGCAAAATCCAGTCGCGGATGTTGTGAATGTTGCGCCCGGTCGAGAGATCCATGACCGTATCCGCACCCCAGCGGATCGACCAGACCATTTTCTCGACCTCCTCTGCGGCAGAAGACGTCACAGCTGAATTGCCGATATTGGCATTGATCTTGACCAGAAAATTGCGGCCGATGATCATCGGCTCAAGTTCGGGGTGATTGATATTCGCCGGAATGATGGCCCGGCCCGCGGCGATTTCGGAGCGCACGAATTCCGGCGTGATGAAGGTCGGGATCTCGGCGCCGAAATCCTCGCCATCGGCCCGTCGTCCATCTGCGCCTTCAACCTTGCTGGCGCGGCCCAGATTTTCGCGATGTGCGACGAAAATCATCTCTTCGGTAATGATTCCCGCACGAGCGAATTCATACTGTGTGACGTGGGTTGCCCCCGCGCCATCCAGAACCTTGTGCGGCGCTGGACATTGCGGCACAGCCTGTGCCGCGCTGGCAAAGCCGTTGTCCTCGGGCTTGATGGCCCGTGTCTCGCTCACGGCAGTCAGACCGCGCTTCGCAAGCCAGGATGTGCGCAGGGCGGGCAGACCGAGCGAAACGTCCGCGTGATAAGCCGGATTGGTATAGGGGCCGGAGGTGTCATAGACCCGAACCGGTGCTTCATTGGCACTCGGATCGAGATCGATTTCGCGAAACGGGACGGTGATATCGAGGTGATCGACAGGGTTTGAGAATATCTTGCGCGAGCCTGAAATCGGGCCTGTGGTCACCTTGCCATGGGCAGGGGCCTGGTCGCGCGCGGCGACTTTGGATTGGGTAGAAAGCGTTGAGTCGTCCATTTACTGTCCCCTTGCGGTGTGGGGTTATGTCCGACAGCGCAAGAGCAGGATGAACGGGTCGCGATAGAAGACTGGCCGCTCACACCAATCCCTACGCCGGTACGAACCGGATCAGGTTCTTCGCCCACATGCCGGGGCGAAAGGGTCGCTGCGCTGCGGTAAACCGCCAGCAGCCTCTCAGCCTCTTGTCGAGGCACCCCCTGGTATGGTTCGAAGTGTTGCGTTGTTAACGCGATCCTGTCAATCGAATAAGATTGCCTGCCTGTAAGGTGAGGCCTCTCCCCCAGTGCGGAGTGAGCCTCGGCTGCACGTCAGGCGCGCACCCGCGAGGCACGCGCGGTCATGGGTTTGAGCTGGCCGATTTCCTGATCGTGGCGGCTGAGGCCGGCGGGCGTGATATAGAAACGGCCATCCGCGCCCAAGGCGACGAAACCCATCGCCTGAAGCCGTTCGAGACAGGGTTGATCACGCAGCGCCTGTGGGCGCCCGATGCCTTCGCAAAGCAGCGCACGATGGAGCGTCGAGCGGCAGCAGGTCTCCAGATAGGGTTCATCCCACATGACGGCATCTCCACGACAAAAGGCAAGGCGGTGTCTTCACGACCGGGTGACCTCTTTCCATGAATGACGCCCGACCCGCAACCACTTAACGCTTGCGAGGTCGCGTTAACCGCCTTGACGCCGTAACGCGGCACAAATGAGCCTTCTCAGGTTGGGGGTTAGACCCGGCGCGGTGTCGGGGTATAGAACAGCCACGACGCTCTCACGCTCAGGATGACACATGGCCCTCTCTCCTTTTTCGCGCCTTGCGACGAAGCTCTTTCATGGTCTCGACCCCGAATCTGCTCACGAAGCGGCGATCGAGACGCTTGCGCTCGGCTTGGGACCGAATGCGCCGAAAGATGTGCCTGCGCTTAGTACGCGTTGCATGGGGCTGCGCTTCCCTAATCCCGTTGGCCTCGCTGCCGGTTTCGACAAGAATGCGCGCGCCCCGATGGCGCTGGCTCGAATGGGGTTCGGCCATGTAGAATGCGGGACCGTCACCCCTCGCCCTCAGGAAGGTAACCCAAAACCCCGACTGTTCCGCCTGACGGAAGACGCGGCCATTATCAACCGTATGGGTTTCAATGGCTGTGGGATCGAGAGCTTCACGCGGCGTCTGGAGCGTTTCAGAACTCTGCAGGCGGGGCGTAATGCCGTGCTCCGCAGCGTGCCGGTGGGGGCAAATCTCGGCATCAACAAGATCGATGCCCGCCCGCTTGAAGACTATCCCTATCTGGCCTCGCGCGTTGCCCCTCTGGCCGATTACATCACGATCAATCTCTCTTCGCCCAACACGCCGGGCCTGCGCGACCTGCAAAGTGCTTCGACGCTGGGTGACATTCTGCAGGCGATCACCCGGGCCAATGCCTCTCTGCCTCCTCTTCTCGTCAAGCTTGCGCCGGATCTCGACCCGGATGCGTTGCCTGACATTGTCGAGGCCGCGTCCGAAGGTGGTGCTGCGGGGCTGATCGTGAATAATACGACCATCAGCCGTCCACCCTCGCTGCGCTCGCCTCTGGTAACCGAGACCGGAGGCCTCTCCGGGCGTCCCCTCGCCCAGCTTTCGCTTCAGATGCTCAAACGCGTCGTTCCGCTCGTCAAGGGACGCATGGCCGTGATTTCCTGTGGGGGCATCGAAAGCGGTTTTGACGTTTTCGAACGTCTTCGGTCGGGCGCGGATATGGTGCAGATCTATAGTGCGCTTATCTATCATGGGCCGGCTCTGGTCACGCGCATCAAGAGCGAGCTGCTGCATGAGATCTACCGGGCCGGCTTTGACTCCGTAGACGACCTGAAATCTGCCGGTCGCTGAGCGTCCGGACAACGCATTGGAAAACTGCGGGTCGGGTAAATCGTTTTTGTTCCCGGATCCCAAATCATAAAGGAGGCGATCATCGGAATCTTAGCTTTGAAGAGGCAGTCAGCCCTGAAATATTTTTATGGGCTCTTCCTAGTCCTCGCCCTTTCGATATCGCCTCAAACGGTGTCCGCAGCGCCTGCCAACGCGCCGGATAGCGCGCTACTCGTACCTTCAGTGTCTGACGGTTATGGCTGGGCCACGGTTTCTGCCGCTCTCAATAAGCAGATCACCGCGTCGCAGAACCGGCTCAAATACATTTATGGACAACTCAACAGGACCGATATCGTTCTCGGCAGCGAGACGCTTTCCGATCTCTCCGATCAGATCGATAACATCACATCCGTTGCCCAGTCCATTCAGACACAGGCGGCGTCGTATCAAACGGTTTACGACAGCTATCTCGATATCGTCGGCGCGAAAACCGAGGGTGAGAGTGCTGCCATTGTCGCACAACGTGCGCATCTTCAGGCAGTACTTCAGGATATCAAATCGACCGTCACGCAGGGCAAACTCCTGGGCCTTCAGGCGAAGCAGGTTCAGCTTGAGGTGCAACGAAGGGGGGCGGTCAGCCAGAAAGAGCTGCTTTCGGAGCGGATCGCGTCGCCTTTGAGCCTCGGGTTCTGGCGCGATCTTGTGGATGAAGGCCCTGAACTCCGCCTTACCTTCGCGCCGCCCGTCAATAACGGCTTTGCAGGTGTGCTTTATAACTGGCCCTACATGCTCGGGACGCTCTGCGCCGTTTTTCTGTTGACCGCCCTGCTCTCGCGGCCGGTCTACGGGATGCTTCGTATGGCTGAAGGCAAGATCGTACGTAAATTCACCGGTGACTCGCTGCCGGAGACCCATCAATCCTTCATACCGGTCGCGCTGAGCGGGTTATTTTGCGGCGTGATCATGTTTCTGTTGTGGGAAATCATCTCGAGCATCCTCTCGCTCGACGCGGGGCGCAGCCCGGTTCTCGCACATGGTATCGCAGGGATTATGCCTCTTTGCGGTTTTATCCTTGGTGCGGGGCTCCCGGCTCTGAGCCGGGCAACAGCAATAGATGGAGCCTCGCAAGGCTCGGCCCGCGCTCTCTGGGGGGTCGATTGGTGCATCGCGATTTTCGTACTGCTCCAGACCCTGTTCATGATCATCGGGCAGGAAAATGCCTTCCCGGTAACAGCGCGTCGTCTCATCGAGGCCCTGTTCACGCTCGTTGTAACGTCGCTTTTCGTATGGATGTGTCGTCGCCTCACACGAAGCACCGATGCGCGCCTTGCGCCAGCAATTTACGGGATAGGTTGGCTAATTCTAGTCGTCACATGGTCTGCAATTGCGCTCGGCTTTCTGGCGTTCGCATTCGCTGTCGCCTTGTGGTCGGTTGCGATCTCGGTCAGCCTGGCGTCGCTCATGCTTCTCTCGATTGCCATGAAGGAATTCACGTCAAGGACATTCTCGGTCGGCTCGCTGATTTCCAAGCGCCTCTCCCGGCTCGGTGTTCACTCTAACCGCGTGGCGCAGTTCGGCGTACTGCTATCCGGCGTGGTGAATATCGGTCTGATCATTATTTTTGTCGCTATCTGCCTGTCTGAGGGAAGTCTCGACATTCCGGTGGTGGCTGACCGGGTTCAGAGCCTGTTCGTTGGTCAAACGATAAACGGCGTACAGTTTTCGCTGAATACGGCTGTCTATTGCATCGTTCTGATGATCGTCGCGTACTATGCAATTGGTGCTTTCACTAAGTGGCTCGAATCACGCCTGTTCCCCACGACCAATCTGGATATCGGTGCACGTACCTCTATCCTGAACATCTTCAATTATGTCGCATGGATCACTGTTCTGCTTCTGGTCCTTTCCGAAGCAGGCGTGACGGTCAAGAATCTTACCTGGGTTGTCAGTGCGCTGTCAGTGGGTATCGGTTTCGGCCTGCAGGCGATTGTGCAGAATTTTGTTTCTGGCGTGATCCTGCTTGCTGAGCGACCAATTCGTGTGGGCGATCTCATTGAGCTGGGCGGCATCAAGGGTGACGTCAAGCGTATCAGTGTGCGCTCGACAGAGATCGGCCTGGGTGATGGCTCGACCATGATCGTGCCGAACTCACAATTTATCACCTCGGCGGTCCGTAACGCCACGCTCGGCACCTCGCTGAGTGCCGCATCAGCGACCGTCACGATCTCGCCGAGAGCCGACGCGACGAAGGCACAGCTCGCCTTGATGGACATGATGACCAAGCGTGAGGATATCCTTCAGACCCCGCCACCAGGCGTGGCAATTTCGGCTATCACCGAAACAGGCATCACGCTGGCGCTGTCTGCAAAAGTGTCGTCAGTGCGTGACGTTGGCGGTGTGACCAATGCCATCATGCTGGACGCCTATCGCGTATTGCAGGAGGCAGGCCTCGAACTGGGCAAGCCTTGCTAAAATTCTGAACGCTGACACGTCCATCATCGAAAAAAGGGGTGAGAAGCTCGCGCTTCTTACCCCTTTTTCATCGTCCAACTCAGGAATGCAGTTTCAGGCGGCGTGATCGCGATCCATCAGGAAGCCGGTCACGAGCGATTTGAGCGGTGTCAGTCTCTCGGCAATCGCCAGCCCTGCCTTGCGAAGAGCCAGTGAGGGCCTTGCATCATGGGTGTAGAGCGATGCGATCCCGTTGGTCGCGGCAAAAAGAGGCGCCGTTGCGCGTCGATGACGCTTTTCAAAACTGCGCAGCACACTTGCCGCACCAGGATCGCCCTCACCCCGAGCGATTTCCTCACACAGAATCTCCTGCCCTCTCAGCCCCAGATTAAATCCGTGGGCAGTGATCGGGTGCATACCCACTGCCGCATCACCGATCAGCGCCAGGCGCGTGGTCTCGAAGCGATGGGCGAAGACGGTTTTCAGCGGGTACGTGCATCGCGCGCTCTCAAGGCTCATGCTGCCCAGTCTGCTTTGCGTGCGACGCGTGATGTCGGCATCAAACGCCGTTTTGTCCATCGTCTTGAGTATCGCAATTTCCTCAGGGTCAAGCGTCAACACGAGAGAGCAGAGATGCCCAGGCTGATCGTCATCGGCCACTGGAAGCAGGGCGATGGTCTGGCCCTCATCGAACCACTGAAGAGCGACACCGTCATGCGGTTCCGGGTGGCGCATGCGGCAGACGAGGATCTCCTTGCCGAAATCATGCACGATCGCCCCGATGCCGCGCATCTGGCGGATACGGGAAAAGCGGCCATCTGCGGCAACGAGCAGGCTGGAGCGGATCAGCCTGCCATCATCGAGAAGCGTGGTCGCTTCATTACGATTGCCCGAGCTGGCGACAACCCCGTTGCCCGCCAGAAGCGTGACGCCCCGTTTTTCACGAACGGTTTCATACAGGGCCGTGCGGATGAGATGGTTGGGCACGAGATAACCGAGCGCATCCGAGGCATCCTGAGGCGCCTTGAATAGCAGCGCTGCCGATTTGTTGCCTGACGCTTCCTGACCGGTTTCGATCCGTGCTGTCTTGAGAGGAGAAACGCACCCGGTTGGAATGTGGCGCCAGGCATCGTTCTGTTCCAGCCAGTCGCGAGAATGATGCGTCAGGGCAATCTCACGTCCGTCGAATGACGGAGAGGCGAGAACGGCCTCTGGCGCAGGGTCGATGACGGCCACTCGCCAGCCATTTTCTGCAAGGGAAAGGGCGCAGGCAAGACCTGCAGGTCCTGCACCCGCAATGGTAACGTCGTACTGGTCTGTCACTGATCTGCCCCGAATTTGACCGGCTCGCCCTTATAGAGACCCATAAAATCCTCGATATCGGGGCGTTTGCTGCCCTGAACCGGCTTGTCAGGGGTGCCGACGAAAAGGAAACCGGCAAGGCGCTGAGCATCGCTCAAGCCGAGCGCGTCGCGGAAACATGGCTGACCGGCGAAATCGCTCGATACCCAGAATCCGCCGAACCCCTCGGCATGCAGCGCATTGAGCACATTCATGGCGCCCGCGCCGACAGAGAGTTCCTGCTCCTGAATCGGAATTTTGCTTTCGGGATCGAGCGCCATGACGAGTGCGATGGTCATAGGCATTTCCGAGAAACGCTGACGGCGCTTTGCGATCTTCTTCTCGGGCACTTCCGGGTCGGCAGAAATCATGGCCTTGACGACCTGTTCGGCAAATTCGGCGCGATGCTTGCCCTTGATCACGATATAGCGCCACGGCCTTATTTTGCCGTGATCAGGCGCCCTCAGTCCCGCCGAAAGAATACGGGCGATCTGCGCCTTGTCTGGCGCAGGGGCGCTGAGATGATCGGTTGAGGCCCTGCTCAGCAGGACGTCAAGGGCGGAGGGAGATGGGTGCGCGCTGCTCATGGGCGATAGATGGCAAGTTCCCTTCCTCTCGCCAAGAGGCCATCGCGTAATCGCTCCGAATAGTTTATGGAAGAGAGCATGACAGACGCCCGACAGTCCCGCATTCACCGCAAGACCGGTGAGACCGATATCTCCGTTTCCATCAATCTGGATGGCAGCGGGCAAGCCGAACTCGATAGCGGGATCGGCTTTTTCGATCACATGCTGACCGCTCTGGCAAAGCATGCTGGATTCGATCTCGAAGTGCGCTGCCATGGTGACCTGCATGTCGATGGCCATCACACGGTCGAGGATATCGGTATTGCGCTAGGCAAGGCCTTTGCCCAGGCATTGGGTGACAAGCGTGGCATTACCCGTTTCGGCCATGCTCTCGTGCCCCTCGATGAGGCACTGTGCGAAGTCGTGGTTGATATTTCCGGGCGCCCCTATCTGGCATGGAATGTCAGCTTCGTGCGTGAGCGTATCGGCGAAATGGATACGGATCTCTTCGAGGAGTTCTATCGCGCTTTCGCCATGGCGTCGTCCATCGCGCTGCATGTCACCTGCAAGGCCGGTCGTAACGCGCATCACATCGCCGAAAGTGGCTTCAAGGCCTTTGCCCGCGCATTGCGCATGGCTGTCGCGCTCGATCCGCGTGTGGCGGGAAGCGTGCCTTCGACCAAGGGGGTTCTGTGAATTATTATCAGGCATACCGCACGCCGAATGATGTTGTCCCGGCTATGGTGCGTCAGGGATTTTACTGGCGCCTCATGATATTGGGGCCGATAGGTCTGCTGCTCACGCGGTGCTGGATCTCCTTTGCGCTGTCTGCCTGCCTCAATTTGATACTCGTTCACTTCGCCGGCCCCTATGGCTGGCTTGCGGCCTGGGGCGTCAATCTCGCTCTGGCTCTTTTCGGTGCGGAAGTGATTGGCTGGGAAAAAAGGCTGAAGGGCAGCGTCTCCGAAGGGCTTTGGCTCGGTCGTTCTGAAGCCGATGCTCAGCTGCGCTTCTCGGACAGGATGCAGGTCTCGTCATGAGAAAAATCGTCGTTATCGATTATGACGGTGGCAATCTTGCCTCCGCAGCGCAGACAGCGCGCCACGTCGTCGCCGAGAAAGGGCTCGCTGCGGAAGTCGTCATCAGTGGAGACCCTGAGGCGGTACTGGGTGCAGATCACATCATTCTTCCCGGTCAGGGCGCGTTTGCGCATTGCGCGTCTGGCCTTGACGGCGGTTTGCGCGAGGCGCTTGTCGAGGCGACGGACCGTGGTACGCCTTTTCTGGGTATCTGCGTCGGTATGCAGCTCATGGCCGAATGGGGGCTTGAACACGGGCGCACGCCGGGGCTGGGCTGGATAAAAGGCGAGATCTCAAGAATGGATTTCGCGCTGGAAGCTGGCCTGCGCTTGCCGCATATGGGATGGAACGTGCTCGAATTCGAGCCGGGAGCCCATCACCTGACGGCAGGGCTCGAAAAGGGTGACCACGGCTATTTCGTTCATTCCTACGCGCTGACGGGTTGGGACGAGTCCGATATCGTAGCGACTGCGGGATATGGTGGCGCCGTGCCCGCTATCGTGGCGCGCGGTAACCGCTGTGGCACGCAGTTTCACGTCGAGAAAAGCCAGAAAACCGGGTTGACGATCATGGCTAATTTTCTGAGCTGGACGCCGTGACACGCATCGCGGAGCGTCTCTCGCGCATCGATGATACCGATATGGCGGCGCTGTGCGAAATCACGACAGCGGCCATTATCGACGGAGGCGGTCTCGGTTGGCTGACGCCGCCCGGACGGGCCGTGCTTGAACGACATTTCAACGGGCTCTTGCTCGTGCCGGAAACCAGGTTCTTCGTCGTTCGCGACGAGAGTGGACAAATTCAGGGCTGTGCCCAGCTTTTGCGGCCTTCGCGCAATAACGAGGCCCAGGCTCAGACGGCGCAGATCCGGGGGTATTTCGTCGCGCCCTATATGCGCGGGCGCGGCCTTGGCTTCGTTCTGGCCGATGCCGTGATTGCAGCGGCACGCGCCATGGGCTGTCGCGTTTTGAACTGTGAAGTGCCGGAAACACAATCTTCGGCCCTGGCCATGTTCCGCTCGCTGGGTTTCGAGCATTGGGGCACACATCCCTATTACGCGCGTGGTCATGAAGGCACGATCAAGGGTCTATTCATGACCAAGATCCTTGATCAGGTTGGCGCAGCGGCGCGACACAAGAAAAACACTGAAAAGGAGAGCAGCGTGGCGACCACCGACGCAAAGCAGAACCGTCACCTGACCCTGTATCCCGCGATCGACCTCAAGGATGGCGCCTGCGTCCGCCTGCGTCGCGGTGAGATGGATGACGCGACAGTTTACTCGGACAATCCGGCCGCGCAGGCGCTCGAATTCGCTCGAGCTGGCTGTTCGCGCCTTCATGTGGTCGATCTCAACGGCGCCTTTGCCGGGCGCTCGGCAAATGGCGCGGCGGTCGAGGCCATTATCGCGGCGACCGATCTGCCGGTTCAGCTGGGCGGCGGCATCCGAGATATGGCCGGCATTGCGCGCTGGCTCGAAGCCGGGCTCGATCGCGTCATTCTCGGTTCCGTAGCCGTCAAGAACCCGGAGCTGGTGCGTGAGGCTTGCAGGGCCTTTCCCGGGCGCATCGTGGCGGGTATCGACGCGAGGCAGGGGCGTGTTGCGACAGAAGGCTGGGCGGAAGTTTCGGAGCTTAATGCGCGCGACCTGGCGCTGCGTATGCAGGATGTTGGCGTCGCTGCTGTGATTTTTACCGAGATTACACGCGATGGTATGCTCGAAGGGCTGGATCTCGATCAGACAGCCGATCTGGCGCGCAGGCTTTCCATTCCCGTTATCGCAAGCGGCGGTGTCGGTTCGGCGCAGCATCTGCGCGATTTCCGTCAGGTCGCACAGGATGTGCCGGGGCTTGAGGGGGTTATCGTTGGTCGTGCGCTTTATGACGGTCGTGTATCTCTGGCCGAAGCGCTTAGCATTCTTGAGGGGGCCTGATGCTCAAACTGAGAGTCATCCCCTGTCTGGACGTCAAGGACGGGCGCGTCGTCAAAGGGGTGAATTTCGTTTCGCTGCGTGACGCGGGCGATCCTGTCGAGCAGGCCATCGTGTACGACGCGGCTGGCGCGGACGAACTGACCTTTCTTGACATTACCGCGAGTGTTGAAAATCGCGACACCATCTATGACGTCGTGCGCCGTACGGCGGAACGGGTCTTCCTCCCGCTAACTGTGGGCGGTGGCGTTCGCGCGCCGGAAGATATGCGGCGCCTCCTGCTTGCTGGTGCTGACAAATGTGCGGTCAACTCTGCGGCAGTCGTCAATCCCGATCTGATCAACGAGTCAGCCAATCGTTTCGGTAGTCAATGTGTGGTGGTGGCCATCGACGCACGCTCAGACGGCAAGGGAGGCTGGGAAGTCTATACCAAGGGCGGCAGACAGCCGACCGGCATTGATGCGGTCGCTTGGGCGAAGGAAGCGCAGGCGCGTGGTGCTGGCGAAATTCTTCTGACCAGTATGGATCGCGATGGCACGGGCAAGGGTTTCGATCTTGATCTTCTGCGACGCGTCTGCGGCGAGATTACCATTCCCGTTGTTGCCTCGGGCGGTGTCGGCGCGCTCGAGCATTTTGTCGAGGGAGCAAAAGCGGGAGCCAGTGGGCTTCTGGCCGCCAGCGTCTTCCATTTCGGCACATTTGGTATAGCGGGCGTCAAGGCGGCGCTCGAGGATGCAGGCCTGCCGGTGCGGGCGGGCAACTGACGACACAAGCTTATTATTCGGAATTAGAGGCGGATTACGATCATGGCGCTGGCAACGAAACGCACGACACGCAAGACTGAGGGAGGCGCGGGCAAGAAAGGCGGCGCCAAGCGGTCGGAGACCAAGGCTGCCGCAGCGAAGAAATCGCCTGCAAAAAAGTCTCCGGGCAAGAAAGGCGCGGTCAAGCTTGAGGCTATCGAAAGCCATACGGTGGACGCCCAGGTGCTTGATCGCCTTTTTGAGACAGTGGAATCACGCCGTGGCACCAACCCTGCCTTGAGCCACTCTGCCCGTCTTCTCTCCCGCGGCCGGAAGAAGATTGCCCAGAAATTTGGTGAAGAAGCTGTCGAGTGCCTGATTGAGGCTGTCGCTGGCAAGCAGTCCGAACTGGTCAGCGAGAGCGCCGACGTGCTGTATCATCTGATTGTCATGTGGGTCGATGCGGGTGTGACCCCTCAGGAAGTCTGGCAGGAGCTGCGCCGCCGCGAGGCAATGAGTGGGGTGGAAGAAAAAGCCTCACGTCCGGCAGAAGAGGGGGCCTGAGCGATGACCGTTGACCTGCATCTACCCTACGACACGAGCAATATTTTCGCCAAGATCTTGCGCCGCGAGATTCCTGTTCAGATCGTTTACGAAGACGATTATGCCCTCGCCTTCCCTGATATAGCGCCTCAGGCCCCGATCCATGTACTGATCATCCCTAAGGGCGCCTATGTGTCCTCAGCCGATTTCGGGGCGTCCGCGAGTGACGCAGAAATTGCGGGTCTGGCAAGGGCGGTGACCAAGGTCGCTGAAAGTCTCGGCCTATCGCATTCGGGTTATCGCCTCATCACGAACACGGGCCCCGATGCCGGCCAGGAAGTGCCCCATTATCATGTGCACCTCCTGGCCGGTGCGAAGCTCAGTGGAAAACTAATTAAAAAAACTTCCGAATAAGCTCTTGCCGGGTGCTTATGAATATCATAGAACGCACCTCGCCTCGTCCCATTCGTCTAGAGGCCTAGGACACCGCCCTCTCACGGCGGCAACAGGGGTTCGAATCCCCTATGGGACGCCATTTGATTTTTCGCAGTTTTCTGCGGGATCCAATGGGTAAAGAGCAAAATCCTGATTTACCAGAGTGTTGATTTTGAGCCATTCCTGAGCCAATCAGGAAAATATGGCTCTTTGGTATCAGGGGCTTCGCATGAGCGAATCAGAAAGATCAGGCATCGATCCGGCCACAGGTAAACCACTGCCCAAGGGCGTATGGTACCGAGGCGCGGGTCAGTATCAGGCCCGCAAGATGGTCGATGGCAAACGCCTGAGAAAGACCTTCGCATCCTCAGCTCTGGCTCGTCGCTGGCTCACTGAAAAGCGCGCCGAGGTCGATCTCCGCCAGTTCAAGGACACGTCGTCCCTCGACAAGACACCTCTCAGAAGACTGGTGGAACGCTATCGCGACGAATGCATGGCCCATCGTCAGGCGGACCGCACTGGCCACATCCCTGCCCTGCTCGATGACCCTGTCGTCAATGTCATGGTGAGTAAATGGCAGCCCGCTGACGTTCGGGCCTTTCGTGATCGTATGCTTGCGGATGGCTATGCGCCAGCGACCGTGGTCAAGCGGCTCAATCTCCTCGCCAGCATCGTCCAGCACGCGATCAGTGAGTGGGATATCCATACGGTCAATCATGCCTCCGGCAGGGTTGTTAAACGGCCGCAAGGCGCTGACAGGAAGCGTAACAGGCGATTGGCCATGCTAGACAATGACAACAATCACCAGAGTGAGTATGACCGCCTAGTAGACGTTGTTTCGGCCTCTAAGCATGCTGACGATGTATGGCTTGTCAAATGGTCGATCGAACAAGCCTGTCGTTTATCTGAGTCCGTTTCTCTCTGCTGGAAAGACATCGATTTCCGTAGCCGCACGCTGTCGCTTACCCGAGTGAAGAGCGAGCGACACCGGGTGGAACTCGGCCCCGAGAAGCGTCCTCTTACGCCTGGTGCACGGCGCCTTCTCGTTGAGAAACTCAAGCAGATGCCTTACAGGCCTGAGCCACACGAGAAGATCTTCGATATCGGCAATGAGAAGGCGTTCTCCGTCCGCTTTGGCCGGATGACCAGGCGGGCAGGCCTGACCAACCTCACCTTTCATGATCTTCGCCATGAGGCGACATCGCGTCTCGCGCGCTATCTCGCGAACCCGCTTGATCTGATGCGGGTCACCGGACATCGCGATCTGAAATCGCTCGACCGTTACTACCAGCCCATAATGCAGGAACTTGCAGATAAGATTGAGGCTAATGAGCGGACATTTGTCGAACAGGCATGACCTCCTCCTCCATACCTACTTCCGATAATTTTGATTATCGGAAGTAGGTATGATGGGCGGAAAACGGCAGCGGATGGCCGGAAAGCCTGCCTCTGAGGCACGCTTTCGATGCGGCGCAGATCATCTCCCTGCCTATACGGCCGCGCTCAATGAAGGATGTCAGCTCTCGCCTCATGTCAGGCGTCGAAGTGGTGACGGTGGCTGCCCGAAAGCCGACATTGTCAGGCGAGCCACCATAGACCGCGATTGGGACAAACCTGTTATTCCGGCCCTGTTCGCCAAATGTCGGCTTCCCGACACGAACAGACATTTGCGTGCTCAGCCACATCGGCTCATTGCACGAGCGAGGCTGGGCCGTGAACGGTCTGGCGACTCTTTGGCGGAAGGATGGCGAAAGCGGCCGTTGCCCGCGCTGGAAGCAATTACCTGACCTTCTGCCAGCGAGCCGCGATACCCCGACATGACTCAGCTAAAGGGCGCGTAATCGGCGTTGCGTCCGGAGAGATCTGCCCACCCTACCTGACCCAAAGATGCCAAACCCGGATATCGCCGGGGGCTTTCCCGACGTGGCTGCCATGCACGTAGGTGAAGTAGCGGCCGTGATCCGAAATTGCGGCATCGGGCAGAGACGGTGCGCATCTGCCTGGTAGTGAAACAACCGCATACTCCGCCGGGGTTCTTTTTGAAGCCACGTCGAGATACGGATGGAGGTGGCTGGAGATCGTGGCCCCGTCCCGGACATAAGCCATCATCAAAGCTTCCCGGTTAGTCCACGCATAGTCGCCGGTTGAAAACCGAGCCAGACCGTCGTGACAATAAAGATCGACCGTCTTCCTGTTTGGGGTGTCGAGCAGCTTGCACTCGACGATTAGAGGAAAGAGATGTTGCCGGCCCGTGAGTGAAATTTGAATGTCGGGACGCATTTCAAAGCGCGTCGCATCGTAGTTCTTTGTTTCAGCCCCTCTGGAGACCGCACGGATCAGCAAACTCGCGACGGGATCAGCACCGACAAGATGGTTGAGTCGATCGACCATAAGACCAGTGACGTGCTTCTCGTCACCGGTTGCCACAGCGTGCGGCAGGTCGATCTTCAATTCGTTATAGGCGCGCTGAAGCAATGCAAGGATGATCTCGATGTGCAAGCTGTCGAGCGCGGGAAGCGGAAGTTCTTGTCCACGTGTCAGCTCGGAAAGATGATCGTGCCGGACGGCAAGGGCTAGGCTGCTCATGCCTTGAATAGTCCCGCACGTGACCATACGAGCCTCTGGGCGCACAAGCGAGCTTGGGTTTTGCTCCAGTAGCGGCCCTGTGCGAGCAGCATGAGGCACAGTTGCCTCGGCCCTTCATCGACCACGATCTCGGACGCGCCGACGCGATCAGCGACGATGGTCAGGTGGAGGTTGCTCTCGGTCAACACACCGCGCGGAAGCTCCCGCTCCCTTTTCCCGGCGACGCAAATATCAAGAGCACGCCAGGGAGAGGCGTTGAGGCCTTCGCGCAAAGAGACTTTGACTTTCCGGTCGAAGCGAGCGGCAAAGGCGCCGAGTTCGTCCTCAAGCGCCTCGCTGAACAGTGCGATCTGGGGCGGGGACGGCTCGGCCTCTGCCTTCTCGCGATGCTCCTTATAAGGCAGATGATATTCGAGCGTGTCGGCAATTACTGCGAGATCACGCTCACCCAGTCCGTAAAGCGTAGCCACCCAAGCGTCGATATCGGGCCATGCGCTCGCACCTTCGCCCTCGAGTTGCGCAAACAATCTGACGACGTCGTTGCGCTGATTTGCATCGAGATGCTCGAGAGGCAGGATCGCGACCTCTTCGAGAATAGCCTTCTCGACAACTTCGCGTTCGAATCCAAACTTTCCGCTGGTGACGAGCAGTATCCACAGCGTGATTTGGCTTCCCAGCACCAGTGCTAGATAACGGGTCAGTAATTCTCCGTTATCGGCGCAGGCCGCACTGAACCCGTACCAACTTTCATTGTAGACCAGCGGATCGTCACACACCGCCACGGCAAGGCGTTTGGTCAGGACGGGCGGTGATTGATGGATGAGAAGGACTGGTCCGTCATAAATTGCACTGTTTCGCACACGGTGCAGCCTATCGGCGGTGAAGGGTGGGAGCGTGGCGACATCGACGAGTGTCCCGACCCTCACGCTCGCATCTAGATTTGGTTGGCCCTGCAGATGGCGGGCATCCTGGCCAACGATCACACCATCGACCTTGCGACTGCTCGGTCGCAACTGCTGATAGCCATTACCGTGCGCCAGCCCGGCCTCGCCGAGCCCACGCCAATAGCGCCCGAGTCGAGTAAAGGCTCCGAGGCGCATGCGATCAATCAATGAGAGATCGGCTTCGGACCCCCGAAACAGGATCTTAAGCGTTTCGGGACGGCCGCGGACGTCGTCGGGCCGGACGATATGAGCGTTACCAGCATCGACCCGCATCATACCGGCGTCATTAAAGCCCAGTTCCAACCGCGGCGTGATCATTCGGAAGCCTGATGCGGCATGGGCCGGGCGATTGACAGCGAGCAGGATGCAGAATGGTGCCGCGATACTCGGCCAGACTCGCGACTGACGCACCTCGGATCCGTTGATGATAGACGTTACGTCGAGTGCATCGATGATGCTCTGCCGCGCCTGAGGCATACCGTCGCCTTGCTGGAAGAGCAGCCGGGCATGAAGTGCCAACACGATTTGCGCATCCGGTTTCGCCCACCGCATCGCGCGCCAGACGAACGGAAGGTCGAGTACGGCATTCGGGAGTGGAGGAGCGACCGCATCTTCTCCCAGTCTCTGACGCGCTATGGCATGAACCTCGCTCAGCACGTCCGACCAATGCTCCAGACCGGTCGCGCTGGACCATGGGGGGTTCCCGATGACGAGGTCATATCGACCGTCGTGCTCGGTGCCGATCAGTGGACCGAGGCTGCCGAGCGGCCTGGAGTCGGGCCGTTGGTCATCTTCCGCGCTGACCGGACGGAACAGCACCTTTCCGCGCAGGTCCGTAAAGTGGAGCTTGTCGACTGGTCGCGGATCCGGATCGAGCTCAATCGATAGAAGGTAGAGACCGAGTGCCGAAAAACGCAGTGCCGCCTCGTTGACGTCAAAGCCGCGGATTTGGCCGTACAGTATCTCGCGCAATTCGGGAGTTCCGGGGCGTTTGCCATCGACGCGCCAGCGCGCGGCAACGAGTTCGCGGAAGGATGCCAGCAGAAAGACACCCGCACCCGAGGCTGGGTCAAGAATGCGCGCGTGCGCGGGATCTCCGTTGACGGCCAATCCGCGGAAAGCGGCCGACACCATGAGATTAGCAATTGGATGTGGCGTGTAGAAACCACCCTCGACTTCCTGCTGGTCGGGCGCGTGCTTCCGCAAATAATATTCGTAGGCCTGACTCAGGACGCCGACCGGGATATGCGAGAAGTCGAGCTGTCCCCAATCTTCTTTCCATCCCAGCGCCAACTGTCCCCCGTCCGCGCGACGCAGGATGTTCCCAAGGACAAAGCAGGTTTGCGGCGTCAGTCGCGTGATCGCACCGCTGGAAAGAGGTAGCAGATCACCGTTGAAGGTCCGATCCAGCCAGCCGCACGACAGAGTGATGAGTTCCGGTCGGTCTAGAAGCTCGTACTCCGCCAGCGGAACCGCCGCGATCTCAGGGTTCTCGGCGAGGATCTCCGACGACGCGGGGAGCAAATTCCGATCGGCAAGAAACCGTAGGAAGAGCGCACGGCCGACGAGCGAGATGGCGTCTTCGCCGGTTAAACCGGCTTGTGTTATGAGCGCCGAGATCGCCTGATCCAGCAGTCGCAGGATGACACCGCTGATCCAGGTGCGATCCTGAAGCTTTGCACTAGGACGAAGATTCCCAAGTCGGGCGAAGGTCGACCAGCGTTCATCCGGTGTGCCGACCTTGATACGGACTTTCGACAACGGATGATTGTCGAGCGCAATTCGGAAGACGTCGAGCCGGCCGGGTTGGATCACGCCCAAGTAGGGGGCATCCCCTCGCATCGCCAGAATTCGCCGGACACGCTCGATGCGGCTCGGCTCCGCATCCAGGCGCGTGCCGTCGACCAAGTACATCAGCGGGGTCTCGCCCCACTCATAGACTGCCTCGACGAGACGCATGTCCGCGTCTGTGGCGCGCGCAGCGAGAATAGTAGTATATGCGAGGAGAGAGGGCGCCGCCTGGTCGAACAGGTGCAGATTGTCACCATCGGCACCGAACTCGGTCAGGTTGTCCATCAACGGGGTCATCGGCGCGACCATATGCAATTCGCGCCCGCGATCGCAGCCCGGATGCGTTTGCGATTCATTGCCCAAGATCCAGAGGAACTTGGCGGTCACCGCCAAAATGGCCCACCCGTGCCCCGCCGCGCGGTTTCTTTGCGCTGAGCTCTAGCCGCGAGATCACTGCGCGATAATCGAGGCTCTGCGCACTCATTTCGGCGACCAGCGCGGCAATGATCGCGAGCTTGTCGGGCACTTCGCCGAGCCGCGCATAGTTGGAAACAGAATTAGGGTTCATCTCAATAAGCTCGGCAAATTTCCTGATGCTCAGACCAGCCTTTGCCAGCTCACGCAAGAATGCGTCATAGCTCACCGCCCAAGCCTCGCCCACATATTTTAATGTATACTCTCACATTAAATCATGTGCGGCAACGCAAATTGGTACAAGCGCGCAACAGGGGCTCGATTGACGTTGGTGCAATCGACCGAGAGGCAGCTATCCGCGTGTCGATCAGCAGGCTGAATGACCGAGATTGAGGCGCGCTGCTGTAGAACCGCTCAATGCGATAGGGATGGCGGGTTCCCAGCAGAAGCGGCCATTAACGCGAGCGCAATGCAACGGCTCGAATTGGTCGGTATCTATCATGAGCGTGGACGCTGCAAATGGCAGCATTCAATCATTTTCATCCGACAACCGACATTCCGTTCCCCACCCCATCCCGGATGATGAGTTCCGGTATGTCTTCCTATGCGGTGACCTACTTCGGATAGCTTTAATTATCGGAAGTAGGTGTGATCGACCCAAATCCGCAGTGGACGGACAAAAAAGCGTGCCTTAGCGGGGCAGCTTCGATGCTGCGCTAATGATCCGTCTTCCCATACGGCTGCGCTCAAGGTCGGATGTCAGCTTCCGCCTACTTTTCTGCCGTTTAAACGGCCGATCTGGTTTCCTCGGAGCGGACATCAGCATCAGTCATCTTCTGCTTCATTCGCATGAATAAACGTGATACGTTTGTCCATACACATAAGGAGGCATAGTATTTCTGCCGTTACATTCCGGGTAGATGAGAAACTGAAGGCAGCTGCTGTTGAGAAGCTGTCTGTTCAAGGCATTTCGCTTTCTGACGCACTTCGCGATACCCTCACATATATTGCTGAAACGGGCCGCTCTCCGGTCAAGCGCACACTCGTCACAGACGAGGATGCGCAGCTTATCGAGATTGTGCGTGAACGTCTCAAAAACCGTGCCCGAAAGCATCGTATAACTTTTGCAGAGCTCAAGAGCCGTCATCACGAATGAAGGAGTATTGTCTTGAATTCGACGATAGAGCGCTCAGGGAGTGGGATGCTCTTGACGGCAGTGTGCGGAAGCAATTCGAAAAGAAGCTGGAAAAGCTGATCTGGCATCCTCACTCTCCAGGAAACGAGCTTCGCCGACTGCTCTACGTCGCGATCAGTCGAGCCAGCCGCAACTTGACCCTGGTGGTGTCGCGTTCCAATCCCGGTCCGATTATTGAGCTATGAGAAGAGCCTCAGAAGCGATTGAAATCCCGATCTTGGATCGCTCTCAGATCACTCTCAGCGACCGAGACGAACCTCTGTTGCTCCCGTGGCCGACTCAGGGCAACACGGGCGGATCCCTTTCATTTGAAAAAGTTACCGACTGGCGCGCCTTCATCGAAAATCTCGCTATTGACGCGCGTATTCCAGAGATCGTGCGAGCGAAGTATGCGCGTGCGCAAACCCTGTACCTGCTGGGCTGGGCCGACTTCAGTATCTTGAAGGCAGGTGAACTGGCTGCCCTGATAGCACTCGAACTCGCATTGGTGGATCGCTACGGCGGCCAGATCACGAAGAGTAAGCGGAGCTTCGCAGCTCTCCTCAAGTTCATGGTGGAATCGGACGGGCTGACCGACGATCGGATTCCGATGATCGTTCGATGCGGCGGAACGGCCGTGGGCCAATTAATCGGCGCTACACGTCCGACTCTGGCAGAGCGCCGAAACGCCCTTGCACACGGCGATCCGTTCGATGGGCTTCCTATCAGCGGGCTTCTTGAGCTCGTCAGAGACCTGATCAACTACTCGTACCGGCAATACCTCGCTGAGGCTGCTAGTCTCTCGCCTGCGTCGCATCCCGCCACTTTCAACGATATAGGGGCGAATTATGGAGAACTTTAACCTCGACGCACGGCAACTCGCTCGCATTGAGGCTGTTCATCGCGGCTTCCTCTACCAGCACCTTTACGTCGCGGCGTGCCTGTTCAAGGCCATGGCGTCGGGTGTGACACACGTCGTTGTGGAAAACGACGAAGATGTCGAGTTGGTGTTGCCGGGTCACCGGATCTACGCTCAGATCAAGACCCGCGGATCGCGTCTGATCTTCAGCGATGTTGAGGGCGCACTTGCACGGTTCGATCAAATCCGAGGCGAGCACAGCGCAGGCCGACGTAGCGGCACATGCCAGTTCGTCGTAATCGCGAACACGCCTCTTGGTCCTGAATTAGCCGAACGCGCTGCGAAGGCCAACTGGCCTCGCGACGTCACGCTTGTCTATCCGGGGTCGGGGACACCAGCGGCGGCGCTACCGAAGCCTTGGCCGAAGGTCGATGACGCCTTCGACGCGTGCCGAAGGGCAGCGGAATCGCTGCCGTTCGGGATCCTGGCTCCAGAGACTCTAGTCTGGAAGATCGCCGGTCGCGTCATGGCCGCATCAGCTGGCGTCGAGCCGAACCCGGGGCATACCTTCGTCGTCGACGAACTTCCCGCGCTATTTGAACAGTTCGTCGTTCAGCTCCAAGACGTTCCGGCTCCGCCACTACATTACCGACCACAGGAGAAGGAACCACCCTTGGTTACTGACCGGCGTGTAAGGCTCGTCGTCGGCTTTTCAGGGGCCGGCAAGACCTCCTGGGTTTCCCAGGCAGCACCCCACGCGAGCGACAGGCTGGCCTACTACGACGTCACGGACATCTCCGGTCCTACGCTGGCAAGCGCAGTCGCGCGCGAACTTGCGGCGCGGATGTTCGGATCGCGCGGCAAGCTCGGGGAGATACTCTTGCCCGGTGCGAGCGGAATAGAAATCCTCGTCGCGATCGGCCGCCATCTCGCCGAAGACGGTCTCACAGCGACCGTTGTATTGGACAATGCACACCGAGTACCCGCTGCCGATCTCGTGCCACTTGTCTGCGCGTCGCCTCAGCTACGCTTCCTGCTTCTCGCACAACCAAACGCATTGACAGCGCGCATTGAAGCCACCCTGGGTATCTCGGCCGAGCCTCTTCTTGGATGGTCGAACGAAACCGTAGCCGCAGAGGGCGTATCACTTGGGTGTCGCGGAGACTATGAGGATTACGAGCGTCTACTAAAGCTGACCGCCGGCCTTCCGCTCTACGTCCAAAACGCCCTTAAGATTGCGGCCGGATCGTACGATGGTGACATCGATCGACTCTGCACCGCACTGGAAGAGCGGACACACGTTGTTGAAACGGTGCAGGAACTCATCCTGGCCGACGTCTTCGAAACGTTCAACGACAATGAGCGCCGCGCGGTGGGCGCGCTCAGCCTCAGCGATGTCCCGCTTTCACAAGCCGAAGCCACCGCTGTTCTCAAGCGGACCTTCGACGTGGGGCCGGCCGCGGCAGCCGCAATCTTCCGGCGGCTCCGTGCGACTAGCTCGATTCAGATTTTCGGCGTTGATCGCTTCAAGGTTCACGACGCAATCCGTCCGCTCGGCCGCGCCTTCCTCGACGATTGCGGCGCTGACGCCCTGAAAGCCGCCCGAGAGGCAATTCGCGACCTAATGATGACTGCCCTGCCGTCGGATCACGATCGTCAGCGGGTCTTCCTGCTTCTGCGGATGTTCGTGGCACTTGGGAATGTGAAGCCGCTGGTGCAGATGGCAACCGACGAACTGTTTCATGAACTCGGCTACATGGAGGAGATTTCAGCTTTTTTGGTCGAAGCCTCTGCATCAGAGTCAATCGCTCCAGAGGATCGGTTCTGGGCCCTAGACGGGCTGGTTTTCGCGCACTTCAAGGAAGGCAATGACACCGATATCCGCAGCAAGCTTGATCACATGGACGCGCTTATCCGAGATAATGACCTCGGCCTGACAGAACGCTTAGCCGTCGGCATGAAGCGGATGATCTTCGCCGCGCTCAACAAGGATGCTGCGACGGTGAAGAAGACCATGGCCGAGCTAAGTCGTATCCTGCCGCAAACCCCTCAACACCTTCGCGTTGCGACATATAACTATGCACATGCGCTTTTCGAACTCGGAATAATGGACGAGTGTATCACCAGCACGCTCGACCTGATCGTTGATTACTATGACGAGCTTGGCCTCCGGCTGTCCGACGTGATGGGGAATAATCCGGATAAGATTTGGCCGCTCCTGAAAGGCGACAACGACCATACCGGCGATCTCAAACATCTCGCCGATGCGCTCGATCTGCAATCGAAGGCCCTCAAGGCGATGGGAGGTAACCCGGGGCTAGCGCCAATCCATGCGATGAAATTCTACTCAATGGCCCACTCGCTTGATTCATTCGTCAAGGTGGGCCAGGAGCTCGTTGACGACTTCATCGGACGTAACGACTATATCGGCGCGCGCGATGTCATCGAGACTAACCTCATGCCGACGATTACGGGGCTGAAGCTCGCGGGTCGCATCATCCCCGTGCGCAGCCAGTATGCTGTCGTCCTCGCATACTGCGGGGCCTTCGATGCCGCCGATGCCGAGATGGCGCGCTTGGCGCCTTACGCGGACGGCTTGGAACCCCGAGGGCAGGCGGAACTGCGAAATCAGCGGGCTCTGATCGCTCACTTGCGGGAGAACCCGCCGCCGCCACAATGGCAGATGCCAGCTAAACTCGGCGCCCCGGCGTGGTAGCTCGCGACAGCAAGTGGTGCTAAGACGCGATCCACCGCCGCAGATAGAAATCAGTCTCTTTACGGCTTTTGCACTGGTACGTCTTGCGGATCATCTTCCGCAGCGTCTCCCCATTCGGGCCGTGCCGTTCCTCGCCTTTGGCGAGGTCCACCGCCGCCAACTTTTTGTCGGTGAATCCCCCGATGGGCATGGGATTGACGGTCCAAATCTCGGTGAGACTGGCGACCGCACCGTTCGAAAACGGTATGCGCTTCAGTATTCTCGGAAGCTGGCCATCAAGCCCGTAAAGCCAGGCCGCGGCGATCTTCGTGCTGATTTGGACGTTGATCAGCGGCTTTCGCCTATAGAACGTGATGTCGGCGGGCTGGCCTGAGGACGACAGCATCGTGAGGTTACGGGTCAGCATCCCCTCGCGAGACCCGAGATGCTGCTCCAGTCGTTTGATCGCTTCTTGAGTGGTGATGTCTTGCGTCATGGGCGCTCGCTATGCTTCATCGTCAGCGCTTCGACTGTGGCGCGACGGGGTGGCCAGCATGAGGCTTGAACGACCAACGCCGAGCTGAAACTGCTGCGCAGCATCAACAAGTTCGAGTGCGCCCTTTCGCCCGAAAGCAATCTCCAAACGACGCTTTTTCAGATCGAACGTGAACTGGGCGCCCTCGCGGTTATAGGTGACGCGCTGATGGCGATCATCGTCGTCGACGGCGCCGCCGGACGCGTCGGCAATTTCCTCCAGGCGGTCGACCAGTGCGTCGAACGAGTCGTCCATACTGTCGAACTCGACCACCAACTGCTGAAAGTCGTAGGGGAGGAGTTCGTCGAGCGCTTCGCGGTGCGCCGACCAACCTGGGCGCAACTCCAGCCGCCGCGTGATGTAATATTCGCTTGGGTCTTCCGGATTCTGTCCGGTCTCGACGATGTAGCGGAAGGCCGGCGCATCGAGCCTATCGGCTTCCTTCCTGAGGTCCTTCCGCTTCAGGTGCAAGCCGTCGCGCGCTTTCTGGTAGAGGGTCTGCAACTCTTCCGCGACTGTGTCAGTAAGCAGCCGATTACACCAGGCGTCGGCCAAGTCCGAGAGCCGTTCGGGCACCTTGTTGCGTGCGGGCGAAAAGCCGCCCAGGCTGCGAATGGCACCCGTCTCGGTGCCTTCGAGATATTCGCTCTTGTTCTTGAGCCGGATGCCCGCAAGCGCCGCATCCGCAGGCACCGCGGCCGATGGTGGCACATAATGGATCCGGAAGCTGCTGGACGCCGACAAGATGGCCTGCGGCGTCTGTGTCGCCTTGATCGTCATCTCGCGGGTTATGTAGCGCGGCACCTCCTGGCGAAGGTAGTTCTGCAACCCTTCACCCGTCAGCCAACGGTCGCGTGTAAGCGCATCGGGCGCGCGCCCCGCCAGCGCTTCCAGTAGGAAGTGCGTCCAGATGCCGTGGCCGAGCGCGTTCGACGGGTAGGATTTCTCGCCCGGCGAGCACGATAGGAAGGCCCCAAGGTACCAACCACTGTCGAGAAATTTGTCGACCTCCTGAGCGTCGAGGTTCGCGATAACATCGCGTGATTGGACGACGTCTCGAAAATGCTCGGCGCAGGCATCGACGAAGACCAGCGCCTGCTCGCATGCGCTGTTCGCCAAGGGCTCTAGTAGCGCGTCGCGCATCGAGAGGGTTGTGTCGGCAATGTTGAGACGATTGGTGTCGTAGGTGCTCAGCCGGTTGCCACCAGCACCATGGAAGCCGTGGCCGGCATAATAGAAGATGAAGAGATCCTCGGCGGAGAGGTTGCGGATCGTCCAGGCCATATGATCCTTGATCGCGGCCAGGCTTGCGTTAGAGTCCGTCATTACCTCGATGTCGACACTGCCTTCCGGCATGTCTTTGAAAATCTCATGCAGGGCGTCGCTAACGGCTTGAGCATCGGCGTGCGCGTAGGCAACCGTGGGAAGCGCATCTCCGCTCTTCGGCTTGCGGTAATTTTCGAGCCCGACGATGACGGCGACCACGCGCGCGAAGCGTCCGCTAGTCGCATCTGCGTCGTCAGTCAGTTCAACCGGCGCCAGTGCAGGCTTGCGCGCCATCACGCATCCTCCTCAAGATATTCGCGCTCGAGCCGCCGTGCCGCCGAGCGGAGCGCGTCGAGATCATACCCTTCACCCTGCAGGGCCAGCAGTACGAACAGCAGGCGACGCGCCGTCGGCGTCATTGCCCGCTTGCGCTCCTCGCTGGCGCCGGATGCGCCCCAAGATCGAATGGTCGCCACGGACGTGCCCATGAGACGGGCAAGACGTGTGCTCCGCCCATTTCGTTTCCCGGAGTTCAATTTCTGGGCGATCGCTCGGACTGCAGCCGCTTGTTCCATGACTTGGCCTATGACGGCGTTACAGTCACAGAGTTTGGGTGGCATCGTGCCTTTTTCAAGACCAGCGCGTCAAAATTGGCTCAAGCTTTCCGAACTGGCATGGACCGCAATCAGATCAGCCTTGACTCTATTAGTTCGATTTCGGAACAAATAAAGAGCATTTCTCCTTATAGGACCCTAGGAGGCCTCCCTTCGCTGTACGGACCCCTTCCGCCTTCGAGTTCGTTCAACTCGCGCAACTTGACTACAGGAGCGAACGGCGGCTTTCGGGAACGGGCGTAGGAAGGTTGAACGTGTCCAATGAGGCGCTTAGGTGTCATGAACGTTGACCGCACGAATGGCTGCTTGTCTAATTTTTATGCCGACCTTCCGCTTTCCCCCCATCCCAGACAATGAGTTCCAGTATGGCTTTCTATGCGGTGACCTACTTCGGATAGCGTATATTATCGGACGAAGGGTGGATGGGCGCGAAATGGATGTAAACAGGTTGAATTTGTAGAGTTGCGTCCGGAATCTAACATGTCACCACATCGATCAGAGTTGTTCGATCAGCTTGTTTTGCTAGTTCTTAATAAGTGTCAGCGCTTTTTCGAGGGCCGTGTCTCGATTGGCAAATAGATCATATACCGTATTGGATGGAACAATGATGTCGGGCACGACGCCCTGGCGGGATGGATGTGATTTTGGGGCAAGAAAGCATGCCGTGGTGAGATAGACCGGGAAGCTGATGTTCGGTGTGTGAAACTCATACAACAGGCCTGACCCCGTCGCCGGTTCACCAGTTTCTTGTCCTATAATAGTGGCAAGGCCATAATCTTTGGCTGCTAATGCACAGGCCATTCCTGAAGAAAACGTTGCAGGCGATATGAGAAGGTAGACTGGGCCGCTGAACCGGCAGGGGAGAGGTTTCGGTAATACCAGTCCATCTGACGGACCTTCGGTAAATGAAATGACTTCGCCAATTGGCGCTGACCACGCTTTGGGGCCATAATACCTAGTATATTTATCCTGACCATAATCCGCTTTTATTATCGCGTTTGATCGTACAATCTCCCCGCCGAATTGCTTGAAGGGACGTGATTGGGCGTAGCACCAGAGCCAGTTCGCGAGTTCGCTATCCCCCCCGGAATTCCGGCGTATATCGATGATGAGTGCTTTAGCTGCTTTAAATTGAAGGGACGTGAAGGTCTCATCGAGAAAGGCACGAAATCTACTGAGATCCTCGCACCGGCGATATTCGATCAAGCCCACGTCGTTAGCAGCCCATCGAAAACTGTAAGGGGCGGTGTGGGGAAGAGACTGTGCGGTGTTTGGCGCGGGAATCAGAGACTCATGCTCGATACCAGCTCTATCCCTCCACCGTAAAAGGTAGGCAGCCTTGACGCCGAACAGGGCGACTGAAGTCCATGCCCCTGCGCGCGAAACCCGTGACCGTATCAATGCAGAAGTTTGTCCACCAAAAGCGCGGGTCGTCGTATCCAAATACTCGGCTGCGGAGATGTTCTCGATGTAAAGCACATGGGTGCCGGGAGGCAGGATGCCAGATCGGTCGCGCTCCACAATGAGGTTGCCGGATAGTTCGTCCACGGTGAAAGTTACAGGAAAATAGTGCGGCGCTTTATTCATCAGACCCGGGAAGCCGAGGGCCACATGTCCGTCATTCAGCGCTCCCAATAAGGGGGCAATTGTCATCCATGCGTCCCGGACAGACATGGGTGCTGTTATTCGCGCGCGTATCTGACGGTATAGATTTTCGACTGTCCCAGCCTCGGACGATTGAAACGGATTGGGAGAGATCTCGTGCAGAGTGAGCCAGATTGCATCAAGATCTTTGCGCAGGTTCTCTGGAAAAAGACGCGTAGAACCGCCTTGAGCGCGGGCCCTTCGGCTGGTTGAAGCCAGTGCTGTAATCGTGCCGGCAAGGGCCTTCCGTCTGGAAATCATGGGTATCAGACTTCTCCCCGGTAGACGACGATTATACGACGAGAGTGAGGGTAAGCCGGGCTAAAATCTATGAAAATAATCTTCACCAGGGATTAGCAGTGATCATGCTGTTGCCTTGGCGTAGGATTCAAATCGCGCCCAGGTGCACGCGCAAAGCATCAATAAACACCCGGACCTTGGAGGATAGGCTTCGATGCGCAGCATAGACGGCATGTACCTCCACTGCCTCCGCTTCATAGTCGGAGAGCAGTCTCACAAGCCGCCCCTGCACGATTAAGGGGCTTGCCAAGAAGGCAGGCAAACGCCCGACACCTCCCCCGCTCTCAAGGACGACCTGCAGGACGGCGGGCTCCGGGATGACGGATCGAACATTAACGGACACGCGATGCTCGCACTTCGAGGTATCCGTAAAACGCCAGATCGACGGTTGATCGGTCCACCCAAGCAACTCGTGATTGGCCAGGTCCTGCGGCGTTTGGGGCATACCCCTTTCCGCGAGATAAGACGGGCTGGCGCAGGGCCATAATTCGATCCTGCCCAGCTTGCTGGCGATCAGGTCAGAGTCGGGCATGGCCCCTATCCGGATTGCCACGTCAACATCCTCCCTCGCCAGATCGACAACCCGGTTCTCAGCCTCAAGATGGACGCGCAGATCAGGGTAGTCTCGCAGAAAATGCGGCAGCATCGGCGCCACCAGCCCGATTGCGAATGTCGTTGCTGCGCTGATCTTCAGAACGCCTCGAGGTTGCCCCGTCACCCCATCGAGGGCCGCGGTAGCCTCATTCAGATCGTCCATGACGCGTCTTGCGTGGATCAGGAGTATGCGCCCGGCCTCGGTCAGTCTGAGGGCATGCGGGCCGCGCTCGAACAGCTTTGCCCCGATTTCCCTCTCCAGACGGAACAATGCCCGGCTGAGCGATGATTTAGGCGTTCCCGTGGCTCGCGAGGCCGCGCTGAGACTCATGGTCTCTGCGATGCGCAGAAAGCTGCCGAGATCATCTGAGTTCATGGGCTCGTGTTCCAGATATGGAACAAGACGTCTACGATGACGCACCTGCCTTGTCCAACGGGAACGGCTTATCGTGCCTCTTCAGTAAGGGGGCCGAGATGTCAAAACCAGTCATTCTGATTACGGGCGCAACCGGACAACAAGGCGGTGCCACGATCCGCGAGATGCAACGCCGAGGGCACTGGCGCCTACGCGCGCTTGTTCGGGATCTGAAGGCGCCAAAAGCAGTCGCTCTGGCAAAGCATGGGGTTGAGCTCGTTCATGGTGATCTGGAGGACGAACATTCTCTGCGAGTGGCGCTTGATAAGGCTGAGGGCGTTTTATCTGTCCAGTCGCCCATGAAGATCGGTGCAGCTGGCGAAGAGCGACAGGGGAAGAGGCTTGCCAGCCTTGCCAAGGAGAGCGGTGTGAGGCACTTCGTGCAGTGCTCCGCAGGCGGCGTAGAGCGACGAAGCGGCGTGCCTCATTTCGAGAGCAAATGGGCGATTGAGCAGCACATTGCGTCACTGAACTTGCCGGCTACGGTTCTGCGTCCAGCGGCCTTTATGGAAAACTTTTCGAGCCTGATCTTTCGGATCACTATGCTGTCCATGATGAAGACCTATCTGGGGCCGGATCAGGCCATGCAGCTTGTCTCGGTGCAGGATGTCGCCTGGTTCGCCGCAGACGCGTTCGAGAAACCTGATCAGTACCTTGGTCGGGCCATTGAGCTTGCAGGCGACAGCGTGACAGCCCGCGCCGCAGCGTCAATTCTGCTGGATGCCGGAATACGTCCCAGCCGCGGCTTCAGGATCCCCTCTGTCATGCGAGCGCACCTGCCCGAGGACTTTCGCCTGATGTTCGAGTGGATCGCCCGAGAAGGGTTCAAAGCTGACATTCCCGCTCTGCGGAGCGAGTACCCTTCATTGCTGACGCTCGAGGACTGGGCGCTGCAACGCACGTAGGATAGCTGCGAACGCCTGTCGTTGTCTGCTGATCGGATCGGGCGATAAGGCATAGCGAGATAAGATTGCCGATAAGCGGAAATTAGCGATTTTGCGCCATTTTCCTACTTCCGATTCATTATATTATCGGAAGTAGGGGGGACGCGTAGAGAATTGCGACGAGAGAATTAGAAAGCCACCTCGAGAGCAACAAGTAGAACGATGATGCCGCGTTCGAGCAGCATTTCCTCGATCAGACGAAAGCTCAGCGGGAACCGAAAATACAGCCACACCGCATGTGCAATCAGCTTGCGTGGAAAACGGTGCCGTTTGTAGCTCACAGACGCCTTGCTCATCGTCGTCAGCTATCACATCCCAGTTAATGTGACATCACCGTAAAACGTCGCATCGCTGATCCCGTGCCGGCGGCACAGATCGGCCGCCGACGTACCCGCTTGATGCTCCTTTAGGATCCCGATAATCTGATCCTGCGTGAAACGTGATCTCTTCATTGCCTGTTTCCGGTTGGACAGACCTTACTTCAATTCGAGGGCATTTCAGAGGGCAAGGTCAAGTGCTTTGTTCTGCATGTTAGCAGCGCAGATTGTAAGAGGGCCTCTGGAACGCACTGGATCAGTTTCAGTCTGCAGGATCACGATGCGTCCATCTGCCAGGCTCGGCTTTACGAGGCCCTCGAGCATTCTGCACTACCCGCAACTTGCCACCAGGAAGTCGAGCCGTCGGCCTAATCGCACGAAGCGCCTCATCCTTCGTGCATTCCCTTAACCTCGCCGCCGCAAGGCTCTGGACCAGCCCTTGTGTCGACCGGACCTAGATAAATAGAGAATTCTCGGCCTGCAGCGCTTTCACCAGCGCGTCGATGTCAGACGGGCGACTATACAGCCCGGGGGTCACGCGAATCACGGGTCCCTTGGCAATGCCGCCGCGCCAGACTGTATGAACGTTGTGTTTCTGCAGCAGTACGCGCTGCAAATGTAGTGCATCGGCCTCTGTCGTCATGCCTTTGAGACGAAAGCTAGTGATTGTGCAATAGCGGGCGGGATCTGCGGGTACACATATTTCGACATTTCGAAGGTCTGCCACAGCATCGACCCATCCATCACGTAGTGCTCGCAAATGTGCTTCCTTCGCCGCAGCTCCTACAGCAAAATGGAAATCAACTGCCTTGGGGATCGTCAGTATGGCCGCAAAATTGATCGTCCCTGCAGGCACACGTGCCTGTATTTTGCTAACTGGAATATGATGGTTGTCGTAAGCAACGTCTATGTCCTTAAGTCGGCTAGAACGGATATACATCGCTCCTGTCCCTAAGGGCGCTGACGTCCATTTGTGCACAGACCATCCAGCAAAATCGGCGTCAATATCCTCAATCTTGAAATCAAGGCAGGCGATGCCGTGCGCTACGTCCACCACGGTATCCACGCCACGTTCCCGTGCCATGGCTACAATTTCCTTGACCGGCGTCACCAAGCCTGTCCGGTTAGAAACCTGTGTCACAAGCAGAAGCTTCGCATTGGGTGTGCGTTCTAGCACATCATGATAAGCTTGGAGTATATTGGCTGTCGTCGCAGGTTCCGGCATCGCAAAGCGCACGACCTGCGCACCACGATGCGTACCGAGCCAGTCCATCGCATCGATCATCGCATCGTAATCTAGGTCACAATAGATCACAGCTTCACCAGCTTTTAGCAGGCGATAATTGACTATGAGCAATTGTAAAGCGTCTGACCCACTGCGTGTAACGGCGATTTCTTCGGGTGAGCAGCCAACCTGTCTCGCGATTGCCGCCTGAGCTTCCTGTCCGCCTCCTGCCAGGCAGGAGCCGCTTGGAAGCACGTTGCGTGCCCATATAGAGTTATCGCGGTTCACCATAGCGATCTGTCGCGAGTATTCCGCAGCTATCGTACGCGGCAGAACTCCCCAATAGCCGTTCTCCAGATTATGGATGTCCCGGTTCACGTCGTAATGAAACGGAAGCTGCGAAACAGGAATCGAGCCAGGCACAAGGGCGGCCTCTTGCAGATGGTACGGAGCTGCAACGGAGCTTGATGCCAGCAACGCTGGAGCACCTGTAGCGAAGGATTTGAGCAGGAAACGACGGTTGGGAGAGATAGTCATGACGTTGTCCCTAGGTAAAAGTGAAAAGTAAGGAAGAAACGAGTGCTTATTCCATAAACAGATCTTATGATTTATCTAGCCATCTATAATATTACGATTTACCATTAAAAAATTGGATATATTCAATTATAAACATGAGACGGGTATGAAAAACACGATATGGTTCTTTCTCGTGTCTTGTATCTCAGCTGCTGGGCCGGCGGTCTGCATTCGCTCACATTTGTATAGGTCAGATCATCATCCAAATCCGGGTTTGAGAACTTATAATACGAGTTCTCAACAGAAGCATCCGAATGGGTTTAAAGGTAAGAGGAGAAACTTTTTGCGCGAGTTATATCTTCGGATGTATTAGAAATAATTCTCACCTGCGATTACTTTTAATGTGATATTAGTTCATTTTTTATCTTTGGACAGGCTTATCCTTCGACTGACCCAGCGCGCCCAGATGAGCAGTAGGACGACTGACAGCGCAGCAGTCAGACCAACCACCATGAAGCCGATATCTCCAATCTCTATCTGAACGCCAAGGGCTTCGAGTGACGCGAATAGCGCCATCCCGTATGATAAAGTCACGATAAGCCAACCTACAATCTGACGGTAGCGCTGAACTCCGGCTCCCCCATCGCATGTCGTCCTGAGTAATTGGCTGACGATTTGACTATCGCATGTATCGGCGAGCAACATACCAACCGTAAATGCGAGGGTGATTGAAGCCGTTGCGAGGATCCCTCCATGTGTAGCCGCGGCTGCACCCCATGCAGCAGCTTGGGTTGCCGTGTCGAAGACCAATCCAAAGATAACTCCAATCAACATTACGGCGGCCGGATGGGTGCTGCTACGCAGCGGAGCTGGTAACAACCGTGAGCGCCAGCCGACTGGAACGTAGTCTCTGCGCCGCAGGAGGGCGACAACATTGAGTGTGCCGACCAAAGTCAGGAGCGCGATCACCATGGCGTCGATGACGCCCCCTACCCAGCGTGGTAACGCGATCCAAACCGACAGGACCGAGACACCCAACGCGACGACTGCAACGGCGAGGCTGTGCCCAAACGCAAACAGAGTTCCAGCCCATGCGGACAGGCGCGGACGTATCTCGACCATGCGAAACACTATATTGTCGATCACGGCGACATGATCAGGGTCGAGCCCATGTCGTACGCCTAGTACGAACATCAGGCTCAGTGCTGGCAGCGTGGTGTCGGTCAAAGAGCGATCTCCGGCACGAGGTCGCAGTGCGCTCGGAAGGTGAGACAAAGCTGCATATTCATCCATATCGGCATCGACCCTGCGATAGCCAGGGAAACGACGACTAGGATTGTGATGGTGACGGGCACTTGAACCCCCAATCGTTATGTTATAACATAACGTTAGTTTCCTCCATCGCTAAGGTCAATCGCCTGGTAGGCCAGCCGGCTGACGCTGTGATTGCGCATCACGAAAGACCAAAATCTTGTATCGACGAGGCAATGAAGCAGCAGTGCTGATTAAGCCCAAATTCCCCCACTTGTTTGTTGGGTATATGGCGTGAAAGCGAGGAGATTGATTGCCAGTACCGGTCTTTCTCTAGCATCGCTAAGCATCGCGACAGCAGCGGCGCAGCCTTTGCGACCTGCAAACATGTCACTCCCTCACAGACGACCTGCCACCGCTCGCCCGGTTTCTGTAGCACGGGATGCGCAATCGTTAGCTCCCCCTCCGCCTGCTCGGGACGAGACAATCGAGACAGTGGGGCGTCATCAGCGTTTGCGCGCCACGGTGGCTGTAGGCGGTCGCCTCGGGCTGTCGCTGCAGCACAGCCCGGCAACGATAGACATCATCCAGCGCTCGGTGATGCTCGAGCGCGGCTACACCCACGCGGAAGATGCGGCAGACAGCGCGCCTGGCGTCAGTTCGGGAGGATCTCCAGGTAATCCGGCGCAGCTTCTGATGCGCGGCTTCACCGGCGATCAGATCCTGATGCTGCGCGACGGCATCTACTACGGCCCGACGACGACGGTGAACCGCCCCCAGAACACGTTCAACCTTGAGAGCCTTCAGATCATCAAGGGGCCGTCCTCGGTCATCTACGGCCAAGGGGCGGTCGGCGGCACGGTGGACATGACGACTCGCGATCCAGCGCTGGATGCAGCGCACGCAAACGCCCTGGTGTCCTACGGCAGCTTCAACACCTGGAACGCCGGCATCGGTGGCTCGCTGCCGCTGACGAAGACGCTGGCGATCCGCGCCGATTTCAGCCGCACGTCGTCGGACGGTTACGTCAAGGGTGCCGACCCCCATAGCAACGACCTGACGGTTGCCCTGCTCTGGAAGCCGAGCAATACATTCACCGCGCGCCTAGGCATGGACTACCTGACCGATCAGCTCTCAACCTATTACGGCACGCCGCTGGTGCCGACGGCACAGACGGGGCCCCCGGCGCACGGATTGCTGCAGTCCACGCAGGGGCTGGGGGTCGCAAGGGCCTCTCTGTGGCGTTACTACAACGTGCGCGATCCGCGCGCGGCCAGCACTAATGCGACACCGACACTGCGCCTGTCCTGGCAGCCGCGTTCCAATATGGCGTTCACCAACAAATCCTATTTCGTTTACGCCAAGCGGCGCTGGGACAACGCGGAAGCCTACACCTACATAGGCGGGCCGGGCAGCGCGGACGCATCTGGCAATCCGATCGCGCCGGGCAGGATCGGCCGCGATCGGTTCTATGTCTATCAAAACCAGCATCAGGTGGGCGACACGCTCTACGGCCAGTTCGACCAGCATCTGGGATCAATCCGAAACCGTGTCGTAGTGGGCGGAGATGCGTATTATATTCGCTTCATCCGCAACCGAGGCTTTCCGGATGCGAGCTATGCCGACAGCGTTTCGTTCGTAAGCCCCGAGGGTGGGGCGCTGGGCGCCTTTTCTGGTGAGTTACCGTATCGCAAATCGCCTACGACACTGCGGGACGCCGCCGTCTTCTTCGAAGACGTGTTGACGTTTCGCGACAATCTGCGCCTTGTCAGCGGCTATCGCCACGACTGGCTCTATCTGGACCGGCAAAATTATGCGCAGAACGGGGCCTTCCTGCCCGGTAGTAGTTTCACGGGGCACTATAACCCGAGCAACTTTCGTATCGGCCCTGTCTGGGATCTGGCGCCCAATCTGAGCCTTTATGGCACATTCACCACGGCCGAAGACCCACCAGGCTCCAGCCTGTTTCTGGCCAATCGCGGTCAGTTCACGCGGCTCGCTCGCACACGCCAAGGCGAGATCGGTCTCAAAGGCAGATTCTGGCGGGACCGAGTGACAACGACGCTCGCTCTGTATGACATCCGCCGCAGCCACATCTTGGTGGCTACCGGCCCTGACACGGTTGCTCAAGGCGGCGCACAGGTCTCGCGCGGCATCGAAGTGCAAAGCGACCTGACTCCCATGCACAACTTCAGGATTTCTGGTAACGTCGCCTACACCTATTCGCGCTATCGCAACTTTTTTCCCTATGCGGGCGTGAACGCGTCAAACAATCAGGTGCCCGACGTCCCGTCCGTCACTGCCAATCTATGGGGGACCTGGAGCCACGTCGCGGGGCTGCCCGCTGACCTTGGTGCAGGCCTGCGCTATGTCTCGCAGCGAAAGGGGGACTATGCCAATACCCTGACGCTGGATCGCTATGCGCTGGCCAACGTCTTCGCGGCCTGGCACTACCAGAAGCACGTCACTGTCTATGGCCGGATCGATAATCTGGCGAACAAACATTACATTCAGTGGGCCGATGTCAGCTATCCGAGCGAAGTGCTCCTCGGCGCGCCGCGATCCTTCTCCATCAGCGTGCAGGCCGGCTTCTGACATGAGCGCCTCCATTCCTCGCGAGGAGGCGCGTGCCGCGGCGAGGAAGGCTCCAACCACCGGTCGGACGGCGCGATCAGGCCCGCGTGTACCACGCTGGCTCGCGCTGCTGCATCGCTGGCTTGGGATCGGCATGTGCCTGCTCTTCGCCATGTGGTTCACGAGCGGCATCGTCATGATGTTTGTGCCCTATCCATCGCTGGATCCGGCGGCGCGTTATCGTGGTGTCCCTGCGCCCGACATGCGGATGGTCCGGCTGGCGCCCGGGGATGCATTGACACGGTTGGGACTGCACAATCAGACAATAGAGCGTTTGATATTGCTTCCAAGACCTGTTGGTGCAGCATCCCGTCACACCGCTATGGACCACCCGACCTATGTCATCTGGTCGTTACATAACAGAGCGCGAGTGATCGACGCCGCGACCGGCGCCATATTGCCTCTACTTGAGGCCGATGGGGCGCGGTCTCAGGCGGAACGGTTTGCGGGCGGTATGGCGCGCACTGTGAACGGCCCGTCTGCGGACGATCAATGGACTGTCGCCCAAGGCTACGACCCCTATCGCCCGCTCTGGCGCGTCGATCTCGCGGACAGCGCGGGCAGCGAAGTTTACGTCTCGGCCATCTCTGGCGAGATCGTTTTGGCCACGACCCGGATGGAACGTATTGCCAATTATGCTGGCTCTGTCGCGCACTGGATCTATCCAACGTTACTGCGACGTTATCCAGGCTTTTGGGCGAATACTGTATGGTGCCTATCAGGGGTCGGCGTCGTGCTCGCGCTCAGCGGCATGGTCCTCGGTATTCTGCGCAGCATGATCTCGTTGCGCAACATGCGTCGGCCACAGCTCAGCCCGTTCCTAAGGACGCACCGACTGCACCATCTGCTCGGTCTGTCCGCTGGCCTGTTCCTGACCATCTGGATCGTCAGCGGATGGCTATCAGTGGATCACGGCCTGATTTTCCCAACCGGGCAACCGGATGCGGCTCAGAGCAGGGCTTATCAGGGAAGATCCTTGGAAGCGGCGGTTGGCGAGATTGCGATCTCGGCGCTGAACCGGATAGCCGGTCCTTCAGCGCTTCGCTTCACCTCGGTTGGGGGGATGACCATTGTCGAAGGGAGCGATGCGAGCGGCATACGTACTACATGGAATGCACATGGAGATCGTCTCGCATTTGTACCTGACGTAACACTTCTTCATGCCGCCGCCGCCGCCTGGCCATTAGCACGTCCAACGCGTGTAGATGCGATCAGCCCAGACGACCTTTATGGACATCTGATCTATCAGGGCCTTCCGGAGGGTGCCGTGCGGATGCGCTTGGGCAAAATCCATGGACTGCCTGGCAGCACGTGGGTCGACGTGGACCGCACAAGTGGTGCGTTGCTGGATGTGATGGACTGGCGGCGTCGGCTGTATCGTTGGCTGTTCAACGGGTTGCATACGTTCGATGTGCCAGGACTGAACCATCACGGCGTTCTTCGCCGACTCATCATGGCGCCTATTCTGCTGGCTGGGCTGGCTTTGAGCGTTACGGGTATAATTCTCGGCATGAAGCGACTACGCGTCCAGCCCCGTAAGCTGCGCTGATAGACGAGCTACTGGGTTTACCTGAGGCCTGGTTCGTGTGATGCCGGTTGGACGAGAAGCAAATCGACAAGATATGGCATGAGGTTATCTGACGGATTGGGGATCGGCGCTGATTGGTCCGTGCGCTTTCTCAGGCCATAGGCCCAACATGGGAGCATGTCACCTGCCGGAGGGCTTCCGTCCAATGAACGAGTGGATCACCCGAGACGACTTCTCAATCGGTACCGTGATTCTACGGCTAAGCACCCGGCATTGTTGACCTTGCCGGATCAGGCACAGCGACGGGAAACGAATTGCTGAAGAAAATTCTCGTCTTTTTTAGAGATTGATATCAAATAATACACACAAATATAAGACCGATACTAGCCAGAATAGGAGATTTCCGCCGGTTTTTCCCCTTCCGTTCCTTCTTATTGCCGGATATAGGTCAAAAATCCAAAATTGCGAACTATGGATAAGAAAGCCTCTTCGAGCGCGCTTGCAGAGGGCATGAGACCGAAAGCTTTGATCGTGGCCACAGGTAGTGCCGCGTTGAACATGCGGAAGGTCCGTTAGATCAGTACCGATCTCATTGTCGGCGGTGAGAAAAATTGATCGTCAGGACTGATCAAATTTCCATTTGGAAGGAGTGATTCCAAATTCTCGTCGAAAAGCGGCTGAAAATTTACTGGGATTGCAATATCCCAAGGAGCATGCTGCTTCTGTTATGTTATACCCCTGTGAAATCAATGTTTGAGCACGTTCCATCCTGCGGCGGGTAATATAAGAGAATGGGTTCCGACCGAAGCTCTGACGGAACGCCCTTGTGAAGCTTTTGACGTCACGATCAAATTGTAGCGCCAATTCACGGACACTTAGGTCGTCCTCGAGGCGCGATTCAATGTAGTCTCTGATGGCGGCTTCGGTCTTATAACCAAGAGCCCTGACTTGTACGGGTGCTTTGAGGATATGATTATCCAGGCTCGCGAGTCTATCGAGCAATCTCAGTACGCAATGGTCAAAAAATGATGTGGTATGACCTGCTATCTCAGCTTCTGCCCACATGGCTTTGATGATGTTTACCAGCAATGGGTCATCATTCAAGCGCATGGCGGCAGCCGTCAAATCGGGAGCGGGACCAAGGATATCATTGTCCGAAAAATAGCGACGGAGGTCGATACCCAGAGCAGTTATTCGAATGTCGGGGGACCTCCCCTCTCCCTCGGAGTGTCCCAACGCCACCCCTATCTGACCTGAACGCCAATTCACGTCGATAATGCCAGCACAGCTCCGCCTATAGAGACGTCCAGCAGTTCCCATAGATAAGCCAATATACGTATGTCGCCCGATATTATAACAACCCGAGTAGGCGGCAAAGCGACCCTGGAGCAGGATAACGTTTCCATCTCTGGATGCCACAGACTTCGGGACATTGTCAGATGCGGGATGAGCAGGTCGCGACATTTAAATCCTAGCTCGAAGTACCCCCTTCGAAAGGATTTTACCGTTTCCGGAGGGGAAATGACGTTTTTGGAGCGGCATCGCCACAGGCCCTCCCTACACTTGTTGCAATCCATTATCAACTGATTGCAGCAAGCCACCGAAATGTCGAAAGTGATCCTGATGACAGCTCGTCATCTCTTACTGATTGCCCTTATACCAATATCACAGTCTAAAAGCTTGGCCGCGACGACGCTTCCTGCGGAAGAGCTGAACAAAAAAAGACCGGCTAAACAAACCTCTGAAGATATTGTGGTCAGAGGAACGAAAAGAGCGACGAGCTTCCTTGCGAGCGATGTCGCTGTGACGGTCCTTACCAAAGAAATACTCGAGCAGGCGCGCATACGTGATCTACGGCAAATCGATCGCCTGGTTCCTAACGTGCATTTCAATGCTGCAGGACAGCTGAGTAATATGTACATATCGATAAGGGGTGTTGAATCAAATCCTTATTTGGTCAACAGAGCCGCCGTTTATATTGACGGCATACCATTCCGAGAAATAAGCAATTCAGTACTGAACGAAGTAGAGTCTGTTGAAGTACTACGAGGCCCGCAAGGAACTCTCTATGGTGCGAATAGTGAGTCAGGTTTGATCCTAGTGTCAACCAAAGCACCTACAAACGCAAGAGAAGCGCAACTGCGGACAACTATGAGCGGTTTCGAGCATGGTTACGAGACGATGACCGACGGCTTCGTTGGAGGTCCTCTCATAAAAGACAAGCTCGTAGCGTCGCTTGCTTTCATGCGTTCCGACGGAAACAGTTACCTATATAATATTGCGCCATATAACGGTACGCGCGGCTACCTGGAAAAGACTTACGGGCAGGCGCGTGTACGCTGGACTCCAACTGAAAATATCACAATAAACGCCTTGGGTTATGGTCTCAAGACTTATGCTCCAGGTATGTTTGAGTATGAGTACGTACCCCTCGATATATCAAAATATAATCAAACTTACGGCAGTCTATTTAATAGAAGCAAAAATATATCATCGTTTACTTACGCCAACGATGCCCCGAAGTTGACGAATAAGAATGAAGAAGTTGGTGGAATGAGTGGAGAATGGCGCCTTCCCTACGGGCGCTTCAATATTGCAGGATCATATCGACACGAAACGGTCGATAGTCGCGGTTATGATCTTGACATGACTGCGGCCCCAATATTGGCCGGTGAAATATATAATAACAGTAACATATGGAATACGGAGCTTAGATTTACGTCGCCAGACCACAAACCAATTGAATATATGCTCGGGGTCTCCGTTTATGGTCAAGGTAAAAGCGAAACTCTGGGTACTGAGGTCGGTCCAGGGACCCTGACGAGCTACAATCGTGCTCCACTGCAGTACTCACACGGGAGAGACGACAGCCTGTTCGGTAACATTAGCTATACCCCGAGTTTTCTCAGCCGGATCACATTCACCGCAGGTCTCCGATACGACAGGGCACACCGGAACAGTCGGCAAGCCGCTGGTAGTCTCGATTTGGGCCCATCTGGTATCATCGCCTATCGCGCCGTCAAGCTATCGAACGTGTTTCCTCAGATTCTGCCTCGCTTCGCAATTCGATATCGAGTGCTGGATGATCTGTCGGTGTACGCGAGCGCTGCCAAAGGCTTCATACCCGGCGGCTTCAATCTATCAGCAGTCCAAGCTGGTATCGATGATAGCAAAATTCTTAAATACAGAAGTGAGTCCCTGTGGACCGAGGAGATAGGGTTCAAGTGGAGAACGCCTGATAAAAAAGGGCATATATCAGGTACGATATATAATATAGATTGCGACAATTGGCAGGAGATACAAGTCGCGACGGATTCCAGTGGGCGGCCAGTAACTTCGGATTACATCGGTTCCGGTGCCGCTATGCGATCTCGAGGTTTCGAAGTCGAAACCGATTACAAGATCGCACGGGGTTTATCCCTAATCGGAAATATTGGGTATAATGACGCGCGCTATAAGCATCTAGTTGTTAACCCAGGAGGAAATCTGAGGGGAAATCACGTAATGCTTACTCCCCAGTACAATGCGCTAATCGCCGCTTATTATCGGCACAAATCTGGCTTTTTCATCAGAGCAGAAGTGAATTTCAACGGTAAAATGGCTCTTGATGAACGTAATAGAGCATTTCAGCCGGCAACTAGTGTCGTTGGGCTACAAACAGGCTTTGAGGCGAAGCATTATACCGGGCGTTTATTCGTCGAGAATCTGACGAACAGGCGTCGTTTTGATGGTCTGGCCCTCGATAACCTCGCTTTCGGCAGAGACGGGAATTTATACGGTTCACTAAGCGCCCCGAGAATTTTCGGGCTTGAGATCTCAGGAAAGATATAAAAATGAAAGAGGTCACCAACGCTCATGTTCTTGATGCCACCCGGCTGACGGGGGTGACAGAAACAATGCTCATCACACTTGCAGCCCGAGTTCTGGCTCCTCGCGAGAATCCCGATTTGAAATTTGAGGATCCCGTTGCTGAAGATATAGCGCGCGCCATTGCTCTGGATGTCAATCGTTTCAAGAACGACAGGAAAACGATGCGTGGGGCTGTTATACGCGCCATGTGGTTCGACGGGGTCGTCTCCCGCCTCCTGGCACAACACACCGGAGCGACATGTATAAGCTTTGGATCGGGTCTTGATGTCAGACAATCAAGACTTGCGAGCCTTGAATTCGCGTCTTGGATTGATGTGGAGTTACCGGATGTTCATGACCTGCGTTGCAGATTTGTTCCGCAGCAATGGCGCCGTGCAGAGCTCGTGTCGGAAATTTTGCATCCCGCTTCGTGGCTGGAAAACGTAAAACCAATTAGGGGGCAGCCCATAATTTTCTTCGCTGAAGGAGTATTCCTGTACCTTGACCGTGACACGATCCATGCAATTCTGACGGCTTTGATAGAGTTCGGGAACGAAAATAATTGCAAAATATTCATAGTTGTAGATCTTATTTCCCTTGTACTTGCTAGATCCTCGAGAAGAAATAGGAGCGTTAGATCCACTGGTGCCAAGTTTTCTGTTGGAGTTAATCAGCCTGAAGATTTGATTCGAATGTTTCCAGAATTGACTCTTTTGGAGGCATATAACTTAATGAGCGGATTGGGTGCTGGCGCTGCTTTTTTTAAATGGCTATATCAGGCCTCTACTTGGGGAAGGATTCCCTATAGTGGGTGTTGTTTCTCCACGTGAGATAATGCGCGTTAATTGCCGTGTTTTGGGATTCTTGCCTTCCAGCAGCCAGTCCACTTATCGTCTGAGCATACTGCTTTACGGTGCGTCATCGTTACCCGCGGAATTACAACACCGCATGCAGCCTGCGCTTCGAGGATTCATCGCGCGCGAGAGTACTATTGTAATTCGGGATCATTATGCCGTTTCATCGCTCGCTCTAACGCGGTCGGTACGATGTCATGAATATGACAGCAGGCGATTTGACGGATCAGAAGGCTTAGCAATGACCCAGATTGCCAAGAAACTGTCTACAGACGCGAATATTGCTAATGGCGACTTCATATTATCCCTTCCCGATAACCGACATCTTGCCTGTACCGAATTTCTGGGCGGCCTCCTATACACTGACCTACTTCCGTTTCATTATATTATCGGAAGTGGGGTGGATGGGCAGAAAACGGCGCTGAATGAGATCGAAAGAATCCACTTCAAAGGATCGCTGCAATGTGAACTGCTTCTGCCCGCTGACGCACGCAGCAGACACTAGCAGCGCTCGAATGTAAGCGGAGCAATCCTTTTCTTTATAAGATGCCCAGAGCGGTGTTTTTCGATGTCTCAAACCTCATTCCGACGAAGCAGGCACTTGGCATATCGCAGTACCCACCGGACTGACAGGTCGCCGAGTATATGGCTGAGAGGATTCCTTGTCCTGCTCATACTTGTCGGTTTGCTTGGCCAACTGACGATACAGAGCCAGGCTCGGCAGGGCGAGATGCCCCGTCAAACCCTTGAGCGTCTGACCGGTTTCGACATTGGCTTCCATCCGGACGACGGGCAAGCCATGTCAGCCTGTGACGATATGCCGGGCATGGACGGGTCGGGCATTACAGACGCGCCATCAGGATCCCCCGACCGTCATCATCACCATGACGGGGGCTATTGTGCGTTATGCCCCCTACTTCATCTGGCAAACGTTATCCTTGGCCCGGTTATCATTGTTCTGCTGATTGTCGCGCTGATCTATCAGGCGGCTTATGTTCTGCCTCCGTCGCGAGCACCGCCCGTCCTGCGCCTTGCCGGATTACCGCCGCCTACCGGTCCGCCCCTGAGCTTCTGATCCTGCCTTTAGCTACGACACTTTGAATGCAGTGGCTCCGATGCGCTGCGTCACCGTGTTGTCGTGCCCAGTATCCTGGATCCGGAATTCCTCCCGTGGACATATCATTTATCTGTGCAGCCAATGCATGGAAGCTAGCTTGCGGCTGCGCATTTGTCGCTCTTACATGTTACCCCTCTGCCTTCGCATCCGATCAAGCCACGAATCAGTCGGCCAAATCTGTTCTTCGCAAGAAACAGGATAACACGGCTGAACAAACGCCGACGTCGAACTGGTCTGGCGAAACAATAACTGTGACCGGACAGCGTCAAACCTATGCCGCGCCGATATCATCAGCTGCGACGCGTACCAATACGCCGCTCATACAGGTGCCTCAGTCCGTTCAGGTCATTACGCGTACGCTGATACAGGAGCAGGACAGTCACTCCCTGAGCGCGGCACTCGTGAATGTCTCTGGCATAACTCCCACCAGGACAGATGGCATTCTGTTCATCCCACCGATCATTCGTGGCTTCCCCGCGGAGGTCTATCTTGACGGACTGCCTCTGTTTGCAGGCAATCAGCAGGCTTTCGCGCCAACGGCGCTGGTCGGCGTCGAACGTATCGATGTCCTGAAAGGGCCCAATGCCACGTTGTATGGTGGTGGCTTGGGGACGCCACTTGGTGGCGTCATCAACATTGAGTCCGAGCTACCAAGTGATAAGACTGGCGGATACGTCGCGATGCGCGGGGGAAGCTACACCACACTCAATCCATCTGGGGATATCAATCTCAGGCTTTCTTCCAGAGTATCGTTTCGTCTCACGGGCGAGTATCTCAGCGACAAGAGCTATATCGATCGCGTTCATGGCGCACGTTTTTCATTGCAGCCCAGCCTCCTCTATCGGATCGACTCAAAAACCGACCTGGTGCTGCGCGGTCAGTATAACGACAGACGCAACCTCGAATATTCAGGTCTCCCAGCGGATATGGCCTTGGCCGGCAAGCTGAATCGCTATGCCTTCCCCGGCTCTCCCCTCGGTCAGCCCCTAACCAAGAACATCAATCGTTCTGCTTTCGTGGCGCTGCACCATGCGCTTTCGGACACAGTCAAACTCACGGTCACGGGGCGCTATTACAGCAACACAGTCCATGAATATGGGAGCTTCATTGACCCGGACATCTTTCCCACAGACCCCTCCGCACCGACCGTATATGACGTCTCCCCTATCCTCATGCATAACCGGGTCAAGGAAGCGACGCTGGATGCCAATCTGTCGGCGAAGCTGCACATGCTGGGTTGGACACATCAGCTTGTCGGCGGCCTTAATTACGATTGGACCAGCTTTTACAGTGCCATGGGATTTGGTGTGAGGGATACTCCATTGGGCACGATTGATCTTGCCCACCCGGTTTATGACCTGCATTACGTGGCGCAGCTACCGGTCAATTCCTATACGGATGATCATTACAAGACCTACGCAGCCTATGTTCAGGACCAGGCGAGCTACGGGCGCCTACATATCACGGGCGGATTGCGCTTCACGGCGCTGAAGTTCCAAGAGGCAACCGACTTTGGTGTCTCAAACAACAAGACTTATTACCATGTTTCGCCCCGCATCGGGGGTACCTTTGACATTGTGCACGGCCTTGCTCTTTATGCCGGCTACTCGACTGCATTTCGCGCAGCGTTCGGTTTTCTTGGATTGCAACCTCCCAAACCGGAAAAATCCCGTAACGTAGAAGCTGGTCTCAAGCTTGCCTTACCCGGCACGGGTCTTTCAGGCACTCTGGCCCTGTTTCATCAGACACATGACAACGTGGCCGTGCCGGACATGACCAATGTCGGCTACTATGTGCAAAGCGGGAGTCAACGCGCGCGTGGTTTCGAGGCCGACCTTATCTGGGAGCCAAGCCCGGCCTTTTCGGTTCTTGCGAACTACGCCTTTACCGATACACGTGACAACGGCGTCTCTCCTGGGGACCGGATTGCCCGCGTTCCCAAGAACAGCGGCCGTGTTGCTGCCCGGTACCGCCTCCTCCACGGATGGGCCAAAGGTCTGTCCTTCGGCGCAGGTATGACGGCCTATACCTCCCGCCAGCTGACACTGCCCAATACGATCGCTGTTCCCGGCTATGCGGTGTTCGATGCGCAAGCAGCCTATTCCTTCGATCGATATACTCTTGGTATCTCGATCGTAAATCTAGGCAATCGCAAAGCGTGGGATCCCTATTCCTACATGGGCAATCCTGTCATCGCCCCGCTCCAGCCGCTATCGGCATATGTTACGCTTAAGGTCCGGCTGTGATGAGGAAGATCCGTTTTTTCGTTTCTGCAGCATTACTCTCAATCTTCTCGCCTTGTGCCCTTGGCGTTGCCCACATGCCCGCAGCCGGGGATCGCCAGGTATATTCTCTCTACAGTAAGGGCGAATTGCCGACGCCTGGCGTGCCGGAAACTGTTGCCCGGATTAACGGCATGGCAGACCCGATCGTCTTCAACGTCAGTGAGCCCACTCTCGAGGTGTTCAGACCTGGCAAAAATCACGCGAACGGAACGGCAGTGATTGTCGCTCCAGGTGGGGGATTTGTCGGGATCGATTACCAGCAGGGAGGCGTCGATATTGCACGTGCGCTAGCCGAACGGGGCTATACCGCGCTGGTTCTTAAATATCGCACGATAAGGAGCCCTGATACCGGCATGCACATGCCCGCTACTCATCTGCGGGAAATGCAGGCGATCACGAAGCGCGCCAAGGAGGCTTCGACGGAACCCGTTCCTCCCTTTGCGGGGGAGGCGCACGCTCTGGAGGATGCGCAACGAGCAATATTCCTCGTGAAAGCGCATGCCAGGGACTGGGGGATCGATCCTGTACGGATTGGCTTCCTGGGTTTCTCGACAGGAGCGTTTCTTGCTGTCGATCTGTCGATAGGTGCCAAAGAAACGCGTCCTGCATTCGTTGGCATCCTGTATGGCGGACTTCGTGGACCAATCCCCTCAGACGCCTCCCCGGCTTTCATCGCTGCGGCCAGCGACGACCCACTGCTGCCAATGGACGCCGTGCAGATCTATACGGCGTGGCGTCGGGCCGGGGTCGATGCGGAGCTTCATATCTACGGGCATGGGGGACATGGCTTTAGCCTTGCCCCGCAGGGGACGACAAGCGATTACTGGCTTGATGAATTTATCTGGTGGCTAAAGGCGCGAAAGCTCGAGTGAGCGGTGGCACGCTGCATATGCCTCAAAATGAAGCTGCCAGCAGAGGGCTTGCCGTTCTGTCACTCGCCAGATCGTGACGGTGGAGCCTCACCAGCTTATTACCTCTGTCCTTCAGTGCTCTACGGGTGGGGTGGAGTGGCGGTGCGGCGTGCTCCGTTTCCAGAGAAAACTGATCATCGAGCGGCACAGTGCCTTACCATGCTTGCCCGCTACGGTTTTGCGTCCTGCGGCCTTCATGGAAAACTTCTCGAGCCTGCTGTTTCGGATCGGGCGATAAGGCGTAGCGAGATAAGATTGCCGATGAGTGAAAACTGGCGTTCTTCCGCCATTTTTTCTACTTCCGTTTCTTCTTATTATCGGAAGTAGGGCTAGTGGACGTGAAACTGCAGCGGATCGGGCAGAAAGCGTGCCTCAGAGGCTCGCTTTCGATGCGGCGCAGATCATCTCCCTGCCTATACGGCCGCGCTCAATGGAGGATGTCAGCTTTCGCCGTCATGCCGGACATAGCGTTGCCTTGCACGTCTTCTCGTAAGCCGACATCACCTTGATGGTGCATCCCGATCCGCATGGAGCGCGATCGCCTTTTGCGCCTCCAAAGCCGCGCGGCGGCTTTCCAGCTCGCGGGCTATATTGTTGTAAGCCGTGCTGCCGAGCGCAAGCCGAAGCGGCATCTCGGTGCCATCGACCGTTGCGATGATTGCATCCGTGCCTTTTTGGACATCTCCATTTATTACGAAGCTGCCACTGTCAATGGCATCGCGCACGGTCTGGGCAGGGGTGCCTCGATATGCTTCCAGTTCGGGTGCCTGTTCCAGGGCTGCGCGAAAGCCCGTCTGCGTTGGCCCCGGCTCAACCAGCAGGAACGCGATGCCGAAACCTGCGACTTCCTGCGCCACGGCCTCGACAAAGCCTTCGATGCCCCATTTCGTCGCGTGATAGAGGCTGAAACCGGGATAGGCGATCTGGCCACCTTCGGATGAGAATTGCACGATCCGGCCACCGCCCTGTGCGCGCAAATGCGGCAGTGCCGCGCGAATCAACTGAATCGAGGCCGTTAGATTGATCGCGATCTGACGGTCAATCTGCGCGTCGCTCAGTTCCTCCGCCGCACCGAACAACCCGTAGGCCGCATTGCTGACCACGACGTCGATCCGGGTTTCGGAGGCAAAAGCGTCATCGACGGTCCGAAGTAATGCCTCCGAATCCGCGAGATCGAGCGACAATACGCGAAGCGTCTGCGGATATTGCGACGCAAGTTCCGCCAGTGTCTCGGAGCGGCGCGTGGTCGCCAACACGCGATCGCCCCGCTTCAAAAGCCTTGCAGTCAGCACCGCGCCGAAACCGCTCGATGTTCCCGTGATGAGCCAGGTCTTTGCCATGATGATGTCTCCTTACCCACCATGATAGGCATTCATCGGAAGAACGATTAGACTGAACAATCCGCATGATCTGGTGAGCATAAGTTGACAATCACCACCCGCCCTTCGCTGAATGATCTGATCGCGTTCGCAACCGTTATCGAACATCGCAGCTTCACGCGAGCCGCAGTTCATCTGGGCGTTTCTCGCTCGGCTCTCAGCCACACAGTGCAGAGCCTGGAACAGAGACTTGGGCGTCGCCTGCTGAACCGCACGACCCGCAGCGTGGCCCCTACCGAAGCGGGATCGAGTCTGCTCGCAGGGATCGGTCCGGTTCTGGAAAGCTTCGATCACGCCCTGGATCGTTTTTCGGAAGCGCAGGGCGTCCTGAGCGGCAGGCTCCGGATCAATGCCGGCGCGACGGCGATCGGCATTCTTCTCGGCAGAGCCGTACCCGTCTTCCTAGAGCAATATCCCGGTGTAGTGCTCGATCTGACGGCAGATGGCCGCTTGGTAGATATCGTGGCGCAGGGCTTCGACGCAGGTGTGCGCCTGGCCGACGCCGTCCCTCAGGACATGATCGCCGTGCCCTTTGGCGGCCCGGTGCGTTTCATCGCCGTGGCCGCACCATCTTATCGGACGGACGCTTCATTACCGCAGGTGCCTGACGATCTGCGCTACCATCGTTGTATCGGACACCGTCTACCGGGCGGGCGTCTTTATGATGCTTGGGAATTCTCGAAGGACGGCCAGGATATCGTGCTGGATATTTCCGCCTCGCTGGTACTGGACGATATCGCCTTGATGGTGGAGGCCGCCTGCGCGGGGCTCGGCATCGCCTATGTGCCCGAACCAGCGGTGCGTGCGCGACTGAAAACCGGTCGATTGGTGCACCTGCTTGCAGGTTGGTCCCCTCCCGGGCCTGGCATGTGCCTGTATTACGCGGGCCACAGACGCGTGCCGGCGGCTCTGCGCGCTTTTATCGACGTGCTGCGCGAGCAGGGCATATGACGAATTTCGCCCTCTTCTCGGACGTAGGAGGCGATCCCACGTGCTCCGAAAAGCAGACCTGCCTCAATAGCTGATACGGTGTGCACCTGACGCCGTGGTCTGTCCCTTCAGGAGGTCTACACGTGCTGCAATTCGGCCATCAGAGTTTGCCGTCATACTTTTGATAGAGTGCTGGGAGGAAGCGCGCGAGATTGTTGAACTCGCTCATATCGTGCACCGCCAGCTCGTAGGCCATCAGCTTGAGCTGTTCCGCATCATCCATGCCGGCGCCGGCGAGAAGCTCCTTGCCCTTGTCCGCACCCGGGAAGCGGGCAAGAGCAGGGTGCGCGCCGATCCAATAGCGGCTGAACAGTTCCATGCCCGTCGATGTTGGTCGCACCATGTGGATCATCAGGCCGATCGTGATGTCCGGGTGACCGGGAAGTTCCAGCAGCCCGCTCGCGCTCGCCTGGAAACCTGCCGCGGCATAGCGATTCATATCTACGCCAAGAATGGAGGGGTCGCAGAACCGGATCGTGCTCTTGAGCAGGAAACGTCCGAGATATTCGACGACTTCCGAACGATTTTCGTAATACCGCTCCTCAAGCGTCAGGCTGGCATCCGTCAAACGTTTCGGGTCCTCGACCGTCGCCGAGAGATGGCCGTGGGGATACCAGAGCATATAGCGGCTAGGCTCTATCGCGTGCCAGCAGAACCACCATTTGAACATTTCCGGCGTGGCGCCGGGGAAATCGACACGGCTGCGGACGTGCATCGTCGGTCCATCGAGAACGGTCCAGCCATAATCCGGCACCTCGTAGTCGGGCGCGAACATCCTGTTGAGATTTTCCGGCGTGGGGGCCATGTCCGGCGCGGGCTCCATCGGGCCTGCGGCAAGTCCTAGTGCGGACGATTCCGGTACGAGCAGCCGTTCATTAAGGAATTCCGCGAAATCGGTCTTTCCGATCGCCGCCGCGGACTCCTTGAAGAGGTCCTGCAAATTAGGTGCTGTGTAGGTCACAGGCGTCATAGTGCTCTGTTTTTTCGGCATCATATCAGGATCCCCATTTGGTTCCAGTTAAGGGGGCGACATTGCCCGTCTTTTGAGAGGTGCCGGACATCGCTGACCTGCGATAACCGACGCTGCGCGAAATCAGGACGGCGAGCCCGCGTGCATAAGCGTCATCAAGCGTCTCGCCCAAGAGGAGCCGATACCAGAAGGCGCCATACAAGGCGTCCAGGGCGGCGCCGATATCCGCGTCTCCGGCGAGTTCCCCGCGCGTTGCCGCCCGTTCAAAGATCGCCCGGCCCAGCCACACGCGCGGCTCGACGAAGCGCGTGCGAAAGCTTTCCAGAAACTTCGGATCGTCTTGAGCGGAAGCGATGAGGCTGCGGATCGCGGGACCATCCCGGCGCAAATTTTCGAAGAGCATCGTCAGAAAGCTGCAGAGCTCATCCTCCAGTGCTTCCCTCGCAGGCTGCGGGCTCAGGCCCTCGCCCTCTACGAAGGCGTCGAGGACAAGTTCCGCCTTGCCAGGCCAGCGACGATAGAACGTCTGCCGGGCGACACCGGCTTCGGTCACGATCGAATCGATGGTGACCGCCCGGTAGCCGTCCCTGATGACCAGTCGACGGGCTGCCGCCAGAAGATGGGCGTCCGTCGTTTCGTCGCGCGGACGACCGGACTGGCGCTGCAGGACAGCTGGTGAATCGGTGATCTGCGACAATGACGCTCCTGTCTTCTGTTTAGATACAATACTGCAGTCTCGTAATGTACGCAAGGGACAGCTCGTGGCCTCCCCGACCGATCAGAGAAAGCGGGCGTAATAGCCGGGCTTGAAGCGAAAAGCGTTGTTGCGCCACTTGATGAGTTTCTCGGGCATGAAGGTGAACGAGAAGAACACGATGATCAGACCCAAAGCCTCGAGAGAGTCGAGGAACGTCACCTTCATGCAACTGATCATCCACAAGCTCGTGCAGAGGATCGGCAGGAAGCCGATTATGGCGGTTGCGTAACCCGGATTGTAGAGCGTGCGTTTGCCGCGGCCGCGAAAGCGCTGCAGCATGCGGACGCCGAACATTGTATGCATGAAAAGCTCCGCACCCGCGAATACGATATTCATGATCACAATCGCGGGTCCGGCACCGACGGAGAGCTGGACGATGCCGAACCACATTGCCGTGAAGACCGTGATCATGTCGGTGAGCTGGTTCATCGGTCGCTGGTCGGGCTCTGACGACTTGCCCATGACCCAGTTATATTGCCACGCGAAACCACCCGGCAGATACCACTCTTCCAGCGCATGGAAGGGGAGCAGGATATAACTTGCCGCCACCACCTTCTCCGCGGGCGACCACACGCCCCAATGCGTAATGAGCGTATGCAGGATGCCCGCGCCGAGCGCGAACATCACGTAGAACCAGATCGACTTTGTCCAGAGTTTCAGCATGTCGGTAATCCCTTTTTCGATATAGCTTCGCAGGCTAGTCTTTGCGACGTTGCGTCGCAATACGAACGGGAGCCCCCATGCCAAGGATTTTTTCCACTACACTCGCGGACAATCATCGGCACACATGGAAGGTGCTGATCGCAGCGCTGGAGGTCTGCCTTTCGCGTAAGCTGATCGACCGTCTCTCGCTTGCTGATGTCGCGGGTGAAGCCGGCATGGCGCGTAACACCATCTACAACTACGTGCCCGACAAGGTCGCGCTGCTGGCGGCGGCGGCGGATCACTGCGCGGCCACACTTGTCGCCGATCTCCGCGCGGTGGTCGCGTCCGGAGAGCCCGCTTCCAGTCGCATCGCGCGCATGCTCGAGCTTATTCTCGCGGCGGTCGTGCGGGGTGATCACCCCGCAATCATGGGTGCCGCGGTCACACTGATCGGTCTTGATCCGGACGATCCTCCATCCTTTCTGATCGAGATCCGCATGCTTTTTCAAACCGTACACTGCGAAGGTGCCGATGCGGGGGTGCTGCGCCCGTTCGATGCTCTGACGTGGTCGATCCTGGCAGGTACGATCCATGCCGCAGTTCTTCAGATCAAGCGTTCGTCGCACTCATGCGACCGCATCATCACCGAAACAACCCGCATCGTGTTCGCAGCACTTACCGTTCCTGAACCAACATAAGCAGCCACTCCTCTTATTAATGTTAAGATGCGGCATCGATACCGGCGCTGGTGGCGGCATCGACGTCTGTTTCGGAGGGCTGCGCTCGAAAAGCAGACCGTCGGCTACCCCGCCATTCCAGACAGAGATCCTTGGAATCGCCCCCCAATATGCCGACCTACCGCCGATAATCTTTATTATCGGAAATAGGTGTGATGTGCGGAAAACGGCAGCGGATGGGCCAGAAAGCCTGCCTCCAAGGCACGGTTTCGATGCAGCGCAGGTCATCTCCCTGCCTATACGGCCGCGCTCAATGAAGGATGTCAGCTTTCGCCTACATCCCGGACGTAGGGTCTGGCAGTCTGATTTTCCTAAAGCGGACAGTCCGTGATTTGCCGTGAAATGATGTTGTTCCCCTTCACATGAGCGCATTCTCCGCTCGGCTGCATACAAGCAGCCGTTCTGGAGAACGTGTCATAAAACAAGGTATACGCTTCCCATCACCAACACTCAAAACGCAAACGCCGTGGAACGCTGGCAAAATGGTCGGCGCCAAACGGGCCCTGAAAGAGAAACACGTCTGGGCCATCCGCTTCTGGCTGACCCATGAGGGGCGGATCCGTGATCGAGCGCTGTTCGATCTTGCCCTCGACAGCAAGCTTCTAGGTTGCGATCTCGTGACGCTGCGCATCGGCGATGTCGTTACCAGCGGTCAGATTCGTAGCCGTGCGATGATTGTACAACAAAAAACGAGGCGTCCGGTGCAATTCGAAATCACGGAGACGACGCGTGAGAGCGCCCGCACCTGGCTGGAGCATCGTGGTGGCTCACTCCAGGACTTTGTCTTTCCCAGTCGCCTGAGTGCAAAGGCACATCTGAGCACGCGGCAATATGCCCGTCTGCTGGACGAGTGGGTGGAAGCGGTTGGCTTGATCCCTGGCGAATACGGCACGCATTCGATGCGCCGGACAAAAGTCGCGATGATCTATAAGCGCACCGGTAATCTGCGTGCAGTACAAATCCTGCTGGGTCACGCCAAGCTGGACAGCACGGTTCGATATCTGGGTGTCGATGTTGAAGATGCACTGGCCTTGTCAGAGGCGACGGACCTGTGACGTCTCCTGCGTTTGCCGCTTGCTCTCTCCCTATGTGTACATGATATGATGACGCATAGGGAGGATCACATGAGCGAACAGCTTTCTGGTAGCCAGAGCGCGCCACTGAAAATCGGGGTGCGGGAGTTCCGTGGCAACCTGACCACCTATCTCCGTCAGGCGCGGCAAGGCAGTACGATCCTGGTCACCTCCCATGATGAGATCGTGGCTGAACTGCACCCGCCATCCCCCACCTATCGTCCCCGTCGCCAGCCGGGTTCGCTGCGTGGGCGGATCAAGCTGAGTGATGATTTCGCTCAGACGCCGCAGGACATGCTCGACAGCATGGACGGGGCCCTGTGAGGGTTCTGCTTGATACACATGCGTTGCTATGGTGGTTGTCAGATTCTGAGAAACTGGGACTTGAGGCACGAGAGATCATTGCGGATCCGGCCCATGACATTCTGGTTAGTTGCGTCTCGCTCTGGGAGATCGCGATCAAAATCCGGATCGGGAAACTGGATGCAGATCTCAACGAGATCACGGATTCCATTCCAGCAGAAGGTTTCACGCTTCTGCAGATTACACCCGAGCACCTGAAAGTCCTGATGGGGCTGCCCATGCATCACCGTGACCCCTTTGATCACCTGCTTATGGCACAGGCGCTGAGTGAACAGGCGTCATTTCTGTCCGGTGATAGCCAGATGGCGCATTACTCAATCGAGAGGATGAACTGTTCATAGTTGTTCGGTTATATTCTTTATAAATTGCGTGTGTTGTCCAGAAAATGGTGGTTTCTGGACGAGGCAAAAAACTGTCCCCGCCGCTATCCGAACGCTAATTGTCGAGTGAACCTCCTTATTAAGTTTTCAACGTTCCGGTTGCGTCAGTGAAACAACGGATGGGCTAGGCGAACATTTGGTTTGCAGGTGAGGCGTGAAAGTGGCTGATGCATACGCTGCGTTGGCTAGCAACCATTTCGGGTCAGTCCGCAGCCGACACTTGACGTTCGGCTTAAGCGAACGAGATAATTGCGCTGCTTTCGGCGTTGGTAAGCAACGAAGAGACAACGAATACTTGAAGGTTCCGACGATTTTCCTGTCGGTTAAGTGCGAGCCGGCGGCGGTCGAGAACTTCTCGCGCCCAGCGAAGACCTGGAGTGTTTGACTTTCAACGTCCGCTTGTCGTCGTCGCGAGCCGTTTTTGTGCGGCGAGGGGAGATGCTATGGGCATTCAGTCCCAAGCATGGCATCAATCATGGCATTGTTAATTTCAATTTCTTATTTAATTACTAAATATATATTCCTTATGACGATCAACAATCTGGCGGAATTGTTGTTTCGATTACTTTGCGATCTGGAATGTCCGGTTTATCGAGCGCCTATCCGAAACCGGACATTTTGTTTACCCCCCCAATTCTGGACAAAGAGTTTTTGGCGGGGTTTTCCTAGGCTCAGGATCTATTGATTTGATTGCGGAGATCTGATTCAGGCTCTGCGAGGAGACTGAAGGTGAGCGATCTGTTTTGGCTGACGGACGAACAAATGGAGCGTCTGCGGCCGTTCTTTCCCAAGAGCCACGGCAAACCTCGCGTTGATGACCGTCGCGTGTTGAGCGGGATCATTTTTGTGAACCGTAATGGTCTGCGCTGGCGTGATGCACCCCGGGAGTACGGTCCGCACAAGACGCTCTACAACCGTTGGAAGCGCTGGGGAGACATAGGCATTTTCATGCGGATGATGGATGGCTTATCTGCTGCAAGTGCCGAGCCTCAGACCATTATGATTGATGCGACGTATCTCAAGGCGCACCGCACGGCTTCGAGCCTGCGGCTAAAAAAAGGGATCCAGGCCGCCTGATCGGTCGCACCAAAGGTGGTATGAATACCAAACTGCATGCGATCACAGATCAGAACGGACGACCGCTGAGCTCCTTCATGACGGCGGGACAGGTCAGCGATTATAAAGGTGCCGCTGCTCTGCTGGACAGTCTTCCTATGGCACAGTGGAAGCTGGCGGACCGAGGTTACGACGCTGACTGGTTCAGAGACGCCCTGGAAGAGAAAGGTATAAAGCCCTGCATTCCAGGACGGAAATCTCGCGGAAAGCCGGTCAAATACGATAAGAGAAAATACAAGCGTCGCAACCGCATCGAGATTATGTTCGGAAGGCTCAAGGACTGGCGGCGCGTCGCAACACGCTATGACAGATGCCCGACCGTCTTCTTCTCAGCCATCTGCCTCGCCGCAACCGTCATCTTCCGGCTATGAGTCCGGAGCCTAGTCGTCTTCGTCGGCAGCCTCCGTCAAAGCTGGCTCTCCATAAATTAAGCAATCAGCAACACGGGAGCCCTGGAAACTATCTTTCTGCCAAAGTGGCGATAGGGACGAAACGCCTCCTCGATCAACTCACCCCACATCGTCCCTGCCCGGCAACTTGCCTTACGTCGAGGCAGGAAGTGAACGGTTTTTCGCTTCAGATGTCTTATTACAGGCGATAAGAAACTATGTGCCAGTCTTTGCTACAGTGGGGATGGGCCCATTTAAATAACACTCCTCTTTGTGCAAGTGTCCTAGCAGATAAGGTCCACCACCGAGGATCTCGATCGAAAGCATCGCGAAGGAAGCCGGGTTTCGTGTTGGCAGAACAAGCGTTGCATCACCATCGGCCCATCCCATATCTAGAGCCTCAATCTGATGCCAACCGGCGCTCTGGTCATCCTTCAAGTGAGTACGGACCTCGCACGCTTTGTCCGCTTCAAACAAGGTAATCTTGCCGGCCAAGACACCAAGGTATCGACGGTCATCCACGAAAGGACCTATGGCGTCACAGGGCCGCGTTGCGTTGGATCGCAGCCTCAGGGCTTGGATATCGGGGGGTAGAGAGAAGACAACGCGGCCTGGCAAAATGCGTAGAGGCAATAACATTGCCTGGTCTTCGGTAACCAATCTAATGTGCTGATCTGGCGTCGTAAGGGGCGCTTTGTCATGAGAGAAGGGTATTGCTGCGGTGGAACGCGCCTTGCACGCCATAAAAACTGGCTCGACAAACGCACGGTCCACGCAAAGGGAGGCGCCGTTATCGGCGTTGCCTCACTTGCAGCCGTGAAGGCGATACGATTGCCCGTGTCGAGATAGCTTTCAGTTTCAGCGCCGTTCGCATAGATGACGGCGTGCTCTGCAGTCTCAAGATGATAGTATCGATAGTCCGTTAGCGTCCGATCATAAACTATTTTTCTACCATTTACCAACATACGTACGGGCACGAACTTTCCGGCAACGATGATGCAGTGCTCCGAGGTAATCAGAAGATCCTGATAAGCTTTACCACTCCCAAGAGCATGTTTTTTTATTCTTACAGGATAGACAGATTCATCATCCGGCCGACCTGTATTTATTATTTTTCGCCTATTACCTGCCCAGATAATCTTTCGAACTGCCAGCTTGCCGTTGGCATTTACACCGACGCTATCGCCGCTCTTGAGAGTTTCGACCCGTCTGTCACCGTCAGGCGTCCGGATCATACTCCCTGCGAGGAAACACACGCTCACCAGAGCCTCGATTGACAACGTCGTGCCCGTTTTACTGATGGTGAGTGGGCCGCGACCGGAAGACGAATATTTTCCGGCGGTAAAATTCGTGCCCGCGACAGATATTGAAGCAATAGTGTTACCGCTCCTATCGGTTACCTTGATCGTCTGGGACTTACCTGACGTCGCAATCTGGTAAGCCGTCGGTGTGGAGAACAAGTTGGTAAACTGAATGATGTCCCTGCCAAGTTGCGATCGCAGCATTTGATCATTTAAAAGCACGGTGCCCGTTCTGAGCTTTCAGTTTATCCGATCGGTCGGAAAGTTATTTCTATCGATCATTGCGAGGGCTTCAAGCAACGACCTTGCGAGTACTTTAGCCGCGTCCCGGGTCAGACGGAGATGTACAGTCGCTGAGACGGATATGCTTTCGCCGACCGGCCGCTCTGCGGCGAGAGTTGTGGTGACCACATCGCCAATGGTTCCATAGACAGGCACCTTGTCGGCGAATATCATTGGGGCATTGTCGACATTCGTCATCACAACGCGCTTGTTTTCGCCTGCGCCACTCGAAGATCCGACATCGGCTGCGCGCTCTGTACGGATTGTCCTGTCGTCTCGGCTGATCTTGCTCATCCTTGTCTCCTCGATCGCAAAAATAGGACCGAGCGAACCCGGTCTCCATCAGGTTTGAATTATGAAATGGTGATACTGGACGTCTTGAGGTCTCCCACGCCGAGAAAGGTTACCCTCATATTATTATCGAGTTGTAGCGTCGTATTGCCGCCCGAGACTGTTGCCGTATTCAACAGGTTCTTGACGGCCTGATCGGCGTCGGCGGGCTTGTAGTTGTACATGAAGAACATGTTTCCCGCGGCGCTACCAAAGTCAGTGATGGTGATGTCTCCGCCATTATGTCCGGCAAGGACGCCGAAACTGTTGGCCGCGCCGCTTCCGCCGGTGACGGTCGCATAACTGTTTCCATTCGCGTCTTCGAACCGGGTTCCAAACACAAAGTGATCAGAGCCTGACCCGCCGACCAGCGTGTTGTTTCCTGCCCCTGTCCAGGCGTCCAGCGTCCCTCTGGATGAAGACGCATCGATGTACTGATTTCCGATGGTATTGGGTTGATTGGCGGTAAACAGCGCACGTCCGTCTGTGTCGACAGTCGCGTGCAGGTCGTTCGCACCCCAGATGGTTCCCAGACCCGCACTGATGGATGTGTTGCCGGTGCCGGAGATGAATTGCAGCGAACCTGAGACACTGATGGCCTGAGCTGAACCATGATAGACTTGGAGATTACCAGCAGCAGAAATCGTGTCTCCGACTGTACCGACGATCGTTCCCGTCTCGCCAGTGAACGTCACAGTCGATCCCGTACCGCCAAAAACCGAGCTATTGGTTCCAACCGATATCTCACTTCCTGTCAGCGCCGTATCGACGACCAGGGCATTGGACTTGAGAGTGACACTCGAATTTCCGCCGATCAGGGTGACCGTATCGGACGCATTTTCGACACCTGTGATTGTGTCCTGACCTTCGGAGGCCACGAAATTCGTCCCTGTGCCAAGCGCAATGAGATTACGGCCCTCCCCGGCACGGATGTTGTTGACGCCACTGGCCGCATTGATGGTGTCGTTGCCCGCACCGGTCGCGATGGTCCAGTTTCCGTCATGGCTGGCACCGTCGAAAAGGTTATTGCCGACTGTCGATACGAAAGTCCCGTTGTAGTTTCCGGCGTAAAAAGTCGTGCTTGCGGTATTGCCTGCCAGCACGGAGAGACTGCTCGTCGTTATGCCGGTTCCGTTGACTGTAACAGGCTGGCCGAAGGGGCTGACGGCGCCGCTCGCGCTGTTTTCCGAGCCGATCAGGAGATTGGTATAGTCGCCGTTCATGGCGAAAGAGCCACCAATGGTCACGACACCTTGCGCCGTACCCGTGGTGAGGTTCGATACCGTGTTCGAATTCCTGCCGAGATCAACCGACCCGTACGAGCCGGTGCTCGCGGCATCTGAGATCTGCTTCGCATAAGCAGATGCCAGACTTTCCATCCGGGCACCGTCGATAGTGACCTGGACCGTCAGACCCGATGAACCAACTACAGTGACAATGCCCATGTGGCAGCCTCCAGCATAAAACGCTCAGAGCAGGAAGCATGTCAAAACTCCTGCCCAACATTATTGGCAGGGAGTATGCGTCATCATATCATCCTATCATTATACCAATTGCTGTCTTATCCATACCGGATGGGTATGGATCTAAGACGACTCCGATCGTTCGTTACTGTGGCACAGCTCGGGAGTCTGACCCGCGCTGCCAGGCATTTGCACATCGAGCAACCGCCCCTGAGCAGGCAGATTGCCTCTCTTGAAAAGGAAATCGGGTTCGATCTTTTCACTCGAGCGCGCACCGGGATGAATCTTACCGAGTTTGGTTCGGTATTGAGCCGACAGGCGAGCCGGATTATCGCAGAATTTGATGAGATGGAAAATATAATTGAAAAATCGAAGAGAGAACATAAGTATAGGTTAAACATAGGAATTTCGGACGGCTTACATAGCCTGGATCAGTTTATAAAATCTGTCATGGCGATAAGATCTCTGGAATCTCGTGTTATTGTCGACTTGAAGCATGACTGCAATGAGAATGTCATTGCGATGCTCAAATCTGGAAGTATCGATATCGCGGTCATTTGGGGAGAGGTTGAAGATGATAGTCTTATAAACAAAATCATCTTCACAGGAAGATTATTTGCAGTAACACCTGAATCTGGTTTGATAAGAAAAAAAATCTACAGAAGTGTCTATGATATAGATGGCGAGTATTTATTGATACCATCAAAGTCCCGAAATAAATATTTTAATGATATGATGGTGAATCTATTTCCGCCTGAGAGCACAAGAAATATCAACACCAATTACGACATTGACCTGCTGTCTCTGGCCCCAATGGTTGCTGCCGGGGCAGGATGCGGCCTCGTTCCAAATCTGCTCACGTCTACCAACATACGTGGTGTCTCCTATGTCGAAGTCCGCGGTGATGAAGCGGTATGTGTGGCTTCTCTGGTGACACGGCGTGAAATTCCGTCACCTCTAGTGCGTAACTTTCTGTCAAGTTTCAGCCAGAAAAATGCCGGGGTGTGAACGCTGCGTGAGGATTCCCACCATCGGTGCGTGAGAGCCGCTACGACGTAATGTCATCGGATTCACAATCTATACTCCAAGCCCAGCATGAGGAGCAAGGAGCGTCTGTGCCAAGCGCGCAGCCTGAATAGGATCGGAGGATTTTATCGCGTTATAGAGATCATGGTGGAGTGACTGAGGCATTTCTTCGCCACCATGCTCAACAGCTGCTGAATGAACAAACTCACCCACGGTACCTCGTAAATATGTGCAAAGCTGGGTCAATACACTATTGTGACTAGCTTCCGCGATCGCTGTGTAGAAACGCGCATCGCGATCGAGGAAGACGTTGACACTGGCCTGCTCGTGGGATTCACATCGCGCATCAACCTCGGCCTTGATTTGCTTCAAATCACTGGGGGTACGACGTAGCGCCGCGAGACGCGCGGCTTCAATCTCGAGCATAATCAGTAATTCGAAATGATCTTGCGGGTTAGAATGGTTGACTATTCTTGGCATCAGGTCTGAGCCTTCGAGCGCGCGGACATAAGTGCCGCTTCCCTGGCGCACCTCAAGTATCCCTGCATGAGACAGAATACGGATCGCCTCCCGAACTGTGTTACGCCCAACTTGTAAGAGCAATGCGAGTTCCGCCTCGATTGGTATGCGACTGCCAACTGGCCATACCCCGGAGGAAATCTGCTCACTTAGTGCCTTGAGAGCAGAGTCAACCAGCGATTGACGGCGAGCTGGAGATAGGTGCGCGCCGTTCGCAAGATGGGGGAATCGATACATAGATTTCATTCTATTACAGGGAGCTTACAATTAAAATAAGTTATAACATGATGAAGGGCGTATAAGAATATGATTTGTAGTCTAAATTCGTTATAACGGTGTTAAATACGGCTCTGTTGCAAAGTCTTGGATAGGCAAGGGGGCCCCAATGAATGTGGGATTTCAGTAGGTGTGGATGTTGAGCTGTCTCCCGATAGGATGAATTTCACCCGATGATGCCTTAATTCCTGCGGCCGGGGCGTGACCTGCCCTTCTTCAAGGCACGCATGACTTCGAAACCCCTGATCGTCGCATAGGCCATTCTCAACTTTGTGAGACCACGTCCGCGCTTGGGCAGCTGCTTCAGTTAGTCCTCTTTCTTGAGCTGCGCGGTCGCGATGCCGTACGTCGGGGCCTTGTCCGCATTGATCGTATCGCCATCTTTATCGATCGCCCGATACAGATCGCCGACGTTTACCTTTACCTTGGTATAAGTCTCATCCACCCGCCAATTGCGTTTGGAGCCCAGTCGTATTCCGAACTAGCGCAGGCGCACAGTACTGGATCCAGCGGAAGATCGTGGAGTGATCCACGCTGACGTCGCGCTAGGCCAGTATAGTTTCCAGGTCCCGATAGCTGATCCCGTATCGGCAATACCGGTGATTTTACGTTAACTGTAGCGTTTTATCTCTAACCCGCGGAGGAGATATTCAGACGCTGAGAGGGGTCGCGTTGCTCCCTTGAGCGAAGGCCCTGACACGATGGATGTGCCGGGAAAGGGCGGTGGTGATGGAGACGGATGGGACGAAAAGAATACGGATAGCGGAGAAGACGGAGACGAAGCGCTGACATCCGCCGGGTGAGCGGAATTTTCGCATGATGCGTTCGCACTTTCGCAACGGCAGATCACTGTTCTCTGCCCGATTGTTCAGACCCTTATGCGAGAGATGCCGGATCGATAGGCCGAGTTTGGGTATGGCTGCTCCGTAGGATTGCAGCTCGTCGGTAATCATGCGACCGGGGCGCAACCCGTGCCGTTTCAGAAGTCGGGTCAGGAGACGTCATGCTGCTTTGGTATTCCGTCGTGTCTGCAGGATCTCGTCGAGAACATACCCGTCCTGCTCCACCGCCCGCCACAGCCATTGGGGCTGGCCACGGATCACGATCCACACCTCGTCCAGATGCCAGATATCGCCAGGCAGCGCCTTTTTACGGCGCAGGGAGCGGGTATAGGTCGCGCCGAACTTCAGGCTCCAGCGGTCGATCGTCCCATACGAGACAATAATCCCGCGATCGAGCAGCATTTTTTCGACAAGACGAAAGCTCAGCGGAAAGCGAAAATACAGCCACGCCGCATGAGCGATCAAATCACTCGGAAGACGATACCGTTTGTAAATCACAGATAACGCTCTCATCGCAAGCATCTACCGTGTGTACCAGCCGTCCTTCCTTGGGCCGGCTTGTAAAATGTGCCTTTGTCCGCAGACGGTGCAAAAATTTTACCCTCGACTGAGTTAGACTAAGCCTTCATAGTGTCATATTGAAATATTTTGCTGAAATCGCTCTTCAAGGAAAGAGTTGCATCGTATATGAATATTATTTGCGATATAAAAACAAAAACATATCAAAAGTATATACAGATTACTATTCATTTTTGGGAAGATACAATGATAATTATGGATAGCAACTGATGGTGTGGAAGAATAGCATGGTATTTTACGAAAAAATTTAATGATAGAGAAGCGGCTACTTCCCTATCATTCCGCACAGTGATTTAACCCGCGCGCCGCAGGTTATCATTGGGGTCATGTCCTGCTCGCAGATAAGGACCACAGGATACTATTTGGATGGAAAGAATACACGGCTCGCTCGTTAAGGCGTCACACGTATTTAATGGTAAATCTGCATCGCCCTTTGTCCAGCGATAGACTGGGGATTCGAGCCCGTGCCAACCTGGCAGATTAGTCGTAGAGAGATGCGCTGTCAGTTGTACCGTTCGTAGCTTTTCAAAGAGCGAGACTTGCCCGATAAGAACGCCGAGATCACGGCGATCGTCCACAAAAGGACCGATTGTTTCACTTGGCCTGCTGGTGCGAGAGACAACGCGTACCGTCGCAATGCCGGCAGGGATCAGAAAAATGACGCGCTCGTTAGTTCGACGCAGTGGTCGGAGAACCTGTCCGAGGTTTGCGACCAGATAGATATCCGGATTGTCGGTCAATTCGGACTGTCTTGCAGCGATTCCTGCACGTTCCGAGATGCGCGTATGGATTGGCTCTACAAACGCGCGGGAAGTCTCAAGATGAAGAGGGTTCGAACCGATAGCTCCTAATCCGCCGAAGAGCGCGGTTACGGTGTGATTGTCAAACTGACTGCGGTTGCCTGTGTCACGATAGCTTTCGGTCAGCGTATTTTCAGCCCATACTCCCTCGTGGCTATCGAGTTCTATGTGGTAGTAAGTGTAGCTGTTGATGGTACGGTCAACTAATACCGAAGTGCCATTGACCAGCATACGCGCTGGAACAAGCTTGTTGTCGAAAATCAAGCAGTGTTCCTGTGTTACCAAAAGATCACGGGAAGGAACATCATCAGCCAAGGCACCTTTGCGGATACGGACCAGCCAGCTCTCCTCAGGGACCAGCTGGCGTGTAACGGTGATGGATTTGTGACCCAGCCATTTGACGGGCATAGGGCCTATAGGTGTCATAACCATCGTGCCCGGTACTAAAGTCTCCACATTCGCTTCGCCGGAAGGTGTTGTGATCGCGGTTCCTTCTGCAAAACATGTCGCGTAAATTAACCCGCCGTTGCTATCAGAGGACAACGCATAACCATAGCTGTCTGCCCCCGGAACCTTCAGAGAATAGGTACCGGTAGTGGTATGAAATGTGATGCCGGTGGAAGTCGTAGTGACGCTAGTGACGCTTCGAGCCGGGATTGACGCAAGATTAATGGTGTCTGCAGGCGACCAGCCAGAGATGGTGTTAGTGGGCATCGCCATGCCGTCGATAACCAGGTGTGCACCATCGCCAGATAGCAAGACGCTACCAGCTCCAGCAGTGCCGTTTAGAACCAGAGTTCCGCCAGACGAAACAGTCTGGGAACCTACAATCAGACCACCGGACGAAACAATGGTTGTGCCACCTGGAGAAATGAGAGTTCCGCTAACACTGGCACCACTCCTAATGACTAGAGTATTTCCAGAGGTTACCGCGTAAGCTGGATCATTTGCGTTATTCCAAGACGCCCCACTATCGACGATAATGGTGCCTCCCGCAACTGACCCAAATCTGTTATTGACTGGTTTCGACCCACCAGCAAGTTCGAGGGTTCCCCCATTTACCAAATTTGCTGACCCAGTAGCTCCGGAGCCAAGATACAGACGAGTATTGCTCCCCACGCTTACGGCTTTTACAAGAGCTCCCGTCGTGGCATTCACGACCGCGCCAGAACCAGTAAGCGTGCCGTTTACGATCGTTGACCCGGAGGAAACGTTGATTGTTCCCTCAAGAAGAGTGCCTGGATTGGCTGTGATAGAAGCTCCCGTTGCAACATTGCCTCCGTTGACGACCGCCCCGCTGGCAGCGCTGAGAACTCCACCGCTGAAAGCATTTAGTGCGCTAACGGTCGCCCCGGTCGCGGCGCTAACGGTGCCCCCCCCTGCGATAAACGGATTGTCACCCGTTGCTCCACTGGAGAGATAGCGGATGCCACCGTTCTGAATTACACCTTGATATGAGGACCCACCACTTGAGATGTAATCCTTACCGCCGCTACTAACTACGCCATTTCGAACGATGCCGCCTGACAGGACGAACCTTTGGCCGCCGTTGTGCTGGTCTTGCGTAACTCCTCCGCTATAGACCGTCTCGACATCGCCATAAACCAATGTATTCGAGACGGTCTGGCCTGAGGAAACATTGTAAGTCGCCATTTCTTTGTATCCTTTCAGTTTTTACCGACGTAAGTGGATGTATTTGAGTAAAGGTATATTCGTTCATGTGGAAATTCGAAAAAGAAGAAATATTTTCAAGCACAAACAGTAAACAAGATGAATTTAATCTAGTTTATCAGCCGCTTATATTATGGTAAAACAAATAACCGAAAATAGATATATGTAGCGATTCACAGATTGTGAATTGTTATAAATAGATACCTAGTGTGCTGATCATAATCATCACTATTTTTTCAAACCAAAGGCGGCAAGAAAGTTTTTTAGTGGTACAATATCATCTATTTTTCTATATATGATACTAACTTCGCAATTAATATCATCTCCATTTATTGGAATATACATTACATTATCGAACGGTAACGTAATTATTTCGGAAGGTACAATCGTACAGCCTAATCCTAGAGAGACTAGAGTGATTGCGGAGAATATATCGCGGGCTGCCATGGTCACGTCTGAGGCTACAGCCTTCCCGTCAAACTGCTCATGTATAGACTTGAACATGTGTGCTTCCTCGCCGCCACCATAGAAAATAATGTTTTCACGCATTAGTGTATTTATGTCGGTATAAAGACAATTTCTTCTAAATAAATCATCATTAACGGCCGCATATATCCTTGTTCTTGAATATTTTATACAGGACAGCTCCATATTCCTAACCTGACCCCAAATAACTGCGCAGTCGATATCCCCTCTCAGAACTCTGGTCACTATTGTATCCTGCGATCCGCCAAATAACGTATATTTGCAGGTTGGATTGTTTCTCAAAAATAGGTTGATATTAGATATAACTTTTTTGTTTGCGGACATCCCATCCGATAGGCCAATATTTATATAAGAAGACCGTGATGTTGACAGTCTCTTTGTGTATGCAGAAAACTCCTCATGATTTCGAAGTACATCTACGGATTTCGCATATATGTCGCGCCCGGTAGTTGTTAAAGTCACGCCTGTATGTGAACGTGAAAACAATGTTAAGCCCAGTCTCTTTTCGAGGTGTGATATGTTCCGACTCAACGGGGGCTGTTCCATATGCAACGCTGAGGCTGCCTTAGTAATACTCCCGTATTCTGCCACCTTCACGAACATACGAATCTGACGAAGATCCATATCCATAAAACTTATCCTACCCTTATATGCATGTTGTTGATTTTACTTAATCAATTGTCATTGATTATTTTTCACTAATATCACGGCCCACCATTATAAGGATTAATTAAGTAGAGAAGATGATCCTTTATTTCTATCGATCATTGCGAGGGCTTCAAGCAACGACCTTGCGAGTACTTTAGCCGCGTCCCGGGTCAGACGGAGATGTACAGTCGCTGAGACGGATATGCTTTCGCCGACCGGCCGCTCTGCGGCGAGAGTTGTGGTGACCACATCGCCAATGGTTCCATAGACAGGCACCTTGTCGGCGAATATCATTGGGGCATTGTCGACATTCGTCATCACAACGCGCTTGTTTTCGCCTGCGCCACTCGAAGATCCGACATCGGCTGCGCGCTCTGTACGGATTGTCCTGTCGTCTCGGCTGATCTTGCTCATCCTTGTCTCCTCGATCGCAAAAATAGGACCGAGCGAACCCGGTCTCCATCAGGTTTGAATTATGAAATGGTGATACTGGACGTCTTGAGGTCTCCCACGCCGAGAAAGGTTACCCTCATATTATTATCGAGTTGTAGCGTCGTATTGCCGCCCGAGACTGTTGCCGTATTCAACAGGTTCTTGACGGCCTGATCGGCGTCGGCGGGCTTGTAGTTGTACATGAAGAACATGTTTCCCGCGGCGCTACCAAAGTCAGTGATGGTGATGTCTCCGCCATTATGTCCGGCAAGGACGCCGAAACTGTTGGCCGCGCCGCTTCCGCCGGTGACGGTCGCATAACTGTTTCCATTCGCGTCTTCGAACCGGGTTCCAAACACAAAGTGATCAGAGCCTGACCCGCCGACCAGCGTGTTGTTTCCTGCCCCTGTCCAGGCGTCCAGCGTCCCTCTGGATGAAGACGCATCGATGTACTGATTTCCGATGGTATTGGGTTGATTGGCGGTAAACAGCGCACGTCCGTCTGTGTCGACAGTCGCGTGCAGGTCGTTCGCACCCCAGATGGTTCCCAGACCCGCACTGATGGATGTGTTGCCGGTGCCGGAGATGAATTGCAGCGAACCTGAGACACTGATGGCCTGAGCTGAACCATGATAGACTTGGAGATTACCAGCAGCAGAAATCGTGTCTCCGACTGTACCGACGATCGTTCCCGTCTCGCCAGTGAACGTCACAGTCGATCCCGTACCGCCAAAAACCGAGCTATTGGTTCCAACCGATATCTCACTTCCTGTCAGCGCCGTATCGACGACCAGGGCATTGGACTTGAGAGTGACACTCGAATTTCCGCCGATCAGGGTGACCGTATCGGACGCATTTTCGACACCTGTGATTGTGTCCTGACCTTCGGAGGCCACGAAATTCGTCCCTGTGCCAAGCGCAATGAGATTACGGCCCTCCCCGGCACGGATGTTGTTGACGCCACTGGCCGCATTGATGGTGTCGTTGCCCGCACCGGTCGCGATGGTCCAGTTTCCGTCATGGCTGGCACCGTCGAAAAGGTTATTGCCGACTGTCGATACGAAAGTCCCGTTGTAGTTTCCGGCGTAAAAAGTCGTGCTTGCGGTATTGCCTGCCAGCACGGAGAGACTGCTCGTCGTTATGCCGGTTCCGTTGACTGTAACAGGCTGGCCGAAGGGGCTGACGGCGCCGCTCGCGCTGTTTTCCGAGCCGATCAGGAGATTGGTATAGTCGCCGTTCATGGCGAAAGAGCCACCAATGGTCACGACACCTTGCGCCGTACCCGTGGTGAGGTTCGATACCGTGTTCGAATTCCTGCCGAGATCAACCGACCCGTACGAGCCGGTGCTCGCGGCATCTGAGATCTGCTTCGCATAAGCAGATGCCAGACTTTCCATCCGGGCACCGTCGATAGTGACCTGGACCGTCAGACCCGATGAACCAACTACAGTGACAATGCCCATGTGGCAGCCTCCAGCATAAAACGCTCAGAGCAGGAAGCATGTCAAAACTCCTGCCCAACATTATTGGCAGGGAGTATGCGTCATCATATCATCCTATCATCATACCAATTGCTGTCTTATCCATACCGGATGGGTATGGATCTAAGGGCCTGCTTGGAAAGTCGTTGAAGTGTGATTCAAGCTCTGGATGTGGACACCAGAGCAGAGGGCCCGAATGGCCGGGATCACCCGAAAGACGAAACGGTATCCGTCCGACATGACGGACGAAGAATGGGAGCGGATTGCGCCGCTGATGCCCGAACCGGGGCGCATGGGTCGGCCGCGGGAGGTTGAGTTCCGCGAGGTGATCAACACCGTGCGCTATCTGGTCCGCTCGGGCTGCGGCTGGCGGATGCTGCCGATCCATTTTGGGCACTGGCGCACGGTCTATGGCTGGTTTCGGGAACTGGCCCGGCGGTTTCTGTTTCAGACTATTCATGACGTCCAACTGATGCTCGATCGAGAGCGGTCAGGTCGCGAGACGAGTCCGACCGCCGGGGCGATCGACAGCCAGAGCATCAAGGCACCGCATGCGCAAACAAGAGGTTATGACGCCGGCAAGAAGGTCGTCGGGCGCAAGCGGCATTATTGCCGTGGATACGGACGGGCGCCTGCTGATGGTCAATCTGACCCCGGACGACATCTCCGACAGCGCTGGCGCGCAGATGATCCTGGATGCGATCCGCAAGCGCTGGCCTTGGGTGAAGCACCTGTTCGCCGACGGGGCTTACGACCGGCTCCAGTTGATGGACAAGGCGGCTTATCTTGACTTCGTCGTCGAAGTCATCCGACTCCGGGACGGAGCGAAGGGCTTCGAGATTCTGCCTCGTCGATGGGTCGTGGAGCGGACCTTTGGCTGGATGACCCGCTGGCGACGCCTCGTGCGCGACTACGAGCGTCGCATCGACGTCTCACAGGCCATGATTTTCGTCGCCATGGGCGCCAATCTCACCCGTCGAAACGCTCACCCGTGACTTTACAAACAGGCTCTGAGTGCTTCGGATTTTCATCGCACGACGTATTGCTTCTGTTCACCTAACCCTTCGATACCAAGTTCAACAACATCTCCAAGTCTAAGATAAACCGGCTTGGGTTTCATCCCCATACCTACTCCAGGTGGGGTACCGGAGGCGATGATATCGCCCGGGAGCAAAGTCATATAGCGACTGACATAGGCCACTATTTGCGCCACAGAGAAAATCATTGCGCGGGTATTCCCTGTTTGCATCCGACGCCCGTTTACGTCCAGCCAGATATCCAGATCCTGAGGTCTAGGTACGTCCTCTTTCGTGACCAGCCATGGGCCGAGTGGCCCGAATGTGTCGCAGCCCTTTCCTTTGTCCCATTGGCTGGATTGCATTTGGAAAGCACGCTCGGAAACGTCATTGGCGATGCAGTAGCCGGCGACATAGCACAGTGCCTCGTCCTCCGTCACATTTCGCGCGCGCGTACCGACTATGATGGCGAGTTCGGCTTCCCAGTCGAGTTTTGTGGCGCCTTCGGGCATTATGATCGGATCATTGGGTCCAGACAACGCAGTAATCGCCTTGAGAAATATGATTGGTTCTGCAGGAAAAGGAAGACCCGCCTCTTCCGCATGATCGCGATAATTAAGTCCAATGCAGATATATTTTCCGACTCCTGAGAGTGGAACACCCAGGCGGGGATTAGACTCAACCAACGGTAAGCTTGACGGACTGATGGCAGCCAATTCGGCTAGCCGCCCAGGGGCTAATACGGACGGCGAGACGTCCTTGATAACGCTGGTCAAGCTTCGCAATAGGCCAGCTTGATCGACTAAGCCCGGTAATTCCTTTCCCGGCTCTCCGTAACGGCATAATTTCATATCTGAATCCTCGCCCTTCTGGGGTAATCACAAATGATCGAGACGGACGCTTCGAATGTGTAAGCGATCCTCGTCGTGTATCCCGCAATTGCTTTAGCGTACCCTAGGTCCGCTTCGTGCCCATGTATCTTCGCCCGACCCATTATACCGGACGCGTAGGTGTACTGATTCGTATAGGTCGGGATAGCGGCCTGTCTGTCCGCGGGTAGAGAGGGGCAAGACAGGGGGGCCTTATCGTGAGGGACAGTGAGTCACCTCGTTGTCCCGCCTTTAATTCCTCTGGATCATCACCCAAAAAGCCGCTAGCGCGCAGAACGGTGTGTTGCCAGGAGCGACTTTCGACGTGACGCGAGCCGACATCAGACATGCCGCCTTCGTCTTCGGACATCAGCCTAAGCGACAACAGCACATCTGTGCTACCTTTGGCTGCCCACATCGCCAAGATTATGTCTGCACCAGCGCTAAGCACCTGGCAGTTGCCGGGCCTCAGACAGGCGCTGTCCACACCATTTGTCGTCCTTATAACCGTATCATCGAGTACGAAAGTTCCAATGTCGACAGCAGTTTCGCGTCCCGGCCTAAAGGCCGCGTCGGTCCTCAGTTTGATCGGTTCAGTCACACCTATTCGCCCCCAGTGCCTGAGTGCATGGTCGCTACAGTTCCCAAACGAAAAATGACCGCCAACTGTGATATCTTGCTTGACCATTTGAGCTAGTTCGCAAGGGTGTCGTACCGTGATCATCCCTCCCGCCTTTTATCGCCGGCTGATTTTAGAACCGCCTGCTGCGTCGTAGCGACAGGATACTGTGTCTCCCAGCCTCCACCGAGTGCGCGGTAGAGACGTGCCACAGAAACCGAAACCGTCGTTGTCGATTGCACAAGCTGACTCTGGCTTGTCAAAAGCGCGTTCTGTAGCGTCAGCACATTCAGAAAGTCTGACGCCCCATGCACATATTGCAACTGGGCGAGACGCACGGCCATTTCGTTCTGGGCCACGGTCTCCCTCAGGCGGTCACGCTGCTGCTGGGCGGCCGAGAAGTCAGCCATGGCATCGTCGATTTCCTGCCATGCCTTGAGGATGGTGCGCTGGAGGGTTATCGCCGCTTCCCTCTGCTGCGCACGGCGCAGGCGCAACTGCCCCGTCAGGCGGCCGCCTTCGAACAGCGGCAGCGTCATGGTCGGGCCGAAACCATATTGCCGCGATGCCCAGGAGCCGAGCCCGCTGAACTGCAGCGCCTGCACGTCCAGACTGCCGGAGAGGGTGATGCGCGGAAAGAAATCCGCCACAGCTACGCCGATGCTGGCGGTGGCAACATGCAACTGTTCCTCAGCCATGCGAATATCGGGCCGACGCTCCGCCAGTCGTGACGGCAGGCCGACGGGCACCGTATCGGGTACCGGCGGGATCGGGGCCAGCGTGCCGAGCTGCGCTTGGAGTGCACCCGGCTCGCGCGCGACGAGGAAGCTCAGCGCGTTGATCAGATGCACTTCCTGGCTGCGCAGGATCGGCAAGCGCGACTGGAATTCGCTGAACTGACCACGCGAATCAGCTACGTCGAGCTGCGTAGACGCGCCTTGCGTGAAGCGCATCGTCGTCAAATCGACACTATGGCGTGCTGTATCGATATTGCGCTCGACGATTGCGATCTGCGCCTGCACACCACGCAGATCGAGATAATCCTGCGCGGTCTCAGCCATTAGCGAGACCAACACGTCGCGCTGCATGTCCTGCGTCGCCTTGACCGCCGCGGTGGCCGCCTCGACCTGGCGGCGGACATGACCCCAGAGATCGACTTCCCAGGACGCGCTCATGCCGTATTGGGGTAAGTTGAAGGAAGGATTGCCGACTGTGCCCGGCACGGCCACGGGACCGAAGCCCTGCGCGCCACTGGCAACATCACCCGCGCCCGCGCGCTCCAGCGTGCCGAGCAGGCCAAGAATACCGTTGGTGCTGGCGCGCTCGCGGGCGTAGGAGGCGTTCCCCTCCACATGCGGGAACTGTGCCGCACTTGCGATCCGCCGCTCTGCGACGCTCTCCGCAAGGCGATAGGAGCTTGCCCGGAGATCCAGATTGGCGTACGCGACCTGCTGTTCCAGAGCGGTCAGCACCGGATCGCGATAGATCGTCCACCATTGCGGATCGGCGGGACTTTCCTCGGGTCGGCTTTCAGCATCGGTCATGCTGCGATGCCAGTGCGGCCCGCTTGCGATATCGGGCTTGTTATAGTCGGGCCCGACCGTGCAGGCGCCGAGTAGGAGCATGCTCGCCAGGGAGAGCGTGCGTTGGCTGAGGCGTATAGTCATGATCCTTTCCTCACCGCCACAAATAACGGGGATCGTTCGCCCTTACGCCCTCGGGATGCGATGCCGTGTCGATCCGGACTTCGACCGACATCCCGACCCTGACCCGCGCCGCCAGAGCCTGGCCGGGATCGAGGACGATGCGCACCGGGAGGCGCTGAACCACCTTGGTGAAGTTGCCGGTGGCGTTGTCGGGCTGGATAGGCGCGAAGGCAACGCCGGTCGCCGGCGGGATGCTGTCGACATGGGCATGGAGAGGCTGACCTGGGAATGTATCGACCCAGACCGTCGCTTTCTGCCCCGGCACGACATGCGTGAGCTGCGTCTCCTGGAAATGGGCGACCACAAAGGCGTCCTGGACCGGGGTAACGGCTAACAGTGCGCTGCCGGGATTGACGTAATTGCCCACGCGCACGCCGCGCGCGCCGACCACCCCGTCCACTGGGGCTGGGATGGTACAATAAGATAGGTCCAGCGCCGCCCGCTGCTGCTCGCCCTCGGCGCGGGTCAAATTCCCTTTGGCACGCTCGATCTGGGCTGCGAGCACGTCCTTTTCCTGTATTGCGGCCAGTACGGCGGCCTCGTCTCGTGCTTTGGCGGCTATGGCCTGGCGGGTCTGTGCGGCCGTGTGCTGGCGCTGTTCGGTCGAGCCGGCGCCGCCTGCGGCCAGCATGCGGTAGCGCGCCTCGTCCTGCTGCGCGAAAGTAAGTGCGGCGTCGTCGGACCGTACTGCCGCGCGCGCAGAGGAGATCAGCGCGTCCTGCCGCGAAAATTCGGCCTGCAGGTTGACAATGTCCGCCCGCGCGGCGGCAACGTTACCCTGCGCTACCTTGAGTGCCGCACGATAGTCGTCATCCTCGATATGGGACAGCACCTCCCCCTTGCGGACACGTTCGTTGTCCTGCGCCATTACGGCATCGATACGCCCGCCGACCTTTGGGGCGACCACCGATGAATAGGCTGACACGTAAGCGTCGTTGGTCTCAACGTTGACGCCGTCTCCGAGCACGAGCCGATCGCCGCCCCAGGCTGCCGCTCCCAACATCACGACGCCAGCCGCCAGCAGCATGACCTTCTTTGTTGCGTTCATGAATACTCCCTCTGGCGGCCGCAACGGCCGCATTGTCTGTCATGGATGTGCGGAACCGTCAGGTCAGCTTCAGGTAAATTGTCACGACAAGAGCGACGAAGTATCCCTCGATCCGGTCACGCAGCGTCCATCTAGGAGCTGTCGATTTGCCTGACTGATCCGATGATAGGATGTGGGGATGGCGCAGTCGGCGCATATCTTGATACGAACGGGTCTTCATATTAATCTCACATGACATACTCTCCGCGGCCGTCAGCGCGCGGGAGCGGTGGTGAAGGGCGCGCGGGGTGGATAGACCCGTTGCGGCAGCATCAAATTAAGGGCGAACAAGACCGCGCAGACGCCGATCATGATCGTGTAGATGTCCGCACAGGCGAGAATGAGAGCCTGCTCCGATACCTCGCCGTGCAGCAGGACGATCATGTTCCAGTCTAGTCGGGCTGGATCGGCGATATGCGGCGCCAGAAGCGCATGCGCCGGGTCGCCCCAGGGCTGCAAACCGTTATGGTTGGTGCCATAAGTGTCGAGCAGCATGGTGGAATGGAATTGCTCACGCCGGCGCAGCAACGCGGAAATGACGGCCGCCGCAATCGCGTTGGCCACTCCTTTGGTCATGTTGAACATGCCGGAGATGAACGGCCCGTCAGCCGGGCCCAACCCCATCGTTGCCAGCATCAGGATTGCGATGACCATCATGGGCTCACTGGCCACCTGCAGGAGCTGCATGGCGTAGAAGTTCTCGCGGACCCAGTCGGCATCGATCCAGGTGCCCAGGAAATAAGACAGCCCTTGGATCGCAAGGCCCGCCATCAGCACATGACGGCAATCCACCCGGCGGATATTGCACAAGGCCGAGACCAGCGGCAGCGCCAGCACCTGCGGTACCGCCAGGATCAGCATGACCGGTGCGATCTGGATCGGGCGATAGCCGCGCACCTCTTCCAGATAGACTGTAGGAATTTCCGCTGTGACCGCGCCCAGCACCAGAACCGCCGCTAACGTCAGCAACGCATCTGTCACGTTGCGCTGCTTAAGCAACTGTATTCGGAAGAACGGCACTGGATGGAACCATTCATTGACGGCGAAGAGAACGAAAAGAAATCCGCCGCCAAAGAACAGATGAGTGATCAACGGCGAGCGAAACCAATCCAGCCGGTCCCCCTGCTCCAGCGCAATCACCAGCATGCAGATTGAAGGCAAGCCGGTCAGGAGGCCACGCCAGTCGAACTGACGGAAACGCTCCAGCCGGATCGGGTCCTGCGGCAGGCCCCATGCCACGCATATTATGGAAACGAGACATAGCGGCACGATCTGCCAGAACAGGAACGGCCAGCCGACATACTCGAACCAGAATCCCGCTAGCGGCGTCCCCCCAATATTGGGCCCAAAGGTCGCCGTAAGGGCATAGGCGCCCAGGCCATAGATCTTGATGTTGGGCGGCAGGAAGCGGAGTGCGACCGTCATGAGCATTGGCGGCAGACAGCCGCAGGCCATCCCCTGCACGCAGCGCAGCAGCAAAAGCGATGTCAGGTTGGGCATGAAAGGGGCGATCATGCCGAGCGCGCCGACTAGTCCCGTCATCGCGATGGTCAGGCGGCGGATGGAGAACGTGACCGAGCACCACGGCGCGAATGCCATAGCGGCAATGTTGAACGCCTCGAACAGGGCCGTGAACCAGGTTCCCTCGTCGTGCCCCAGATGAAACGCGCCTCTTATATCAGCGAGCCCCGCCTCTGTTGTATGCTCGTTTAAGCCCGCCAGCAGGACCGCCAGCAGCACGCCCGCCAGCCCCGTGGCCAGGCGCGGGCCGAACACCGCAGCCTTGAGTGGCGCTTCGGGACGGATCGGTATACGGATCAATTCCGTGGCGCCGCCGGCTAGCGACCATGTCATATTATCTGCCTGGTTCATGGGACACCTCGCCGCGGGATCATTGAAGAATGCTTTTGACTTTGGAGAAACATCCTATCTTTGTGAACGCTCAATTATGAAATCGTTTGTAAGCAAATATGGAATAAGGCAGTATCAGATTCCGATTGCGACAGGGCGAGGTGTCTGCCAGCTTGTCAGGAGACAGCGCAGCAAAGATACGACGTAAATCATCCTATGATCGGTTCTTAAAGGGGGAATGCTCGATGGGGAGCATAGCACGCGGGTACGACCTCAATCTCCTGCAAGCAATGAACGCTCTGGTCGAAGAAGCGAGCGTCACGGGTGCAGCCGAGAGATTACAAGTAAGTGCCGCAACTATGAGCCGTACGTTGTCGCGTCTGCGCGAGACGTTTCACGATGCCATTCTGGTGCAGTCAGGTCGCAATATGGTGCCGACACCACGTGCCCTGCAGATGCAGCCACGAGTCAATCAGATTCTTGCTGCCATCGGTGATCTCTATCACCCGCGCCGTGAACTTGATTTCACGGGCCTAGCGCCAACTTTCCGTATCCGGGCTGCCGACGTGGTGATCGGCCCATATGCCGAAGCACTCCTTCGTGCTTTGCGCGCCGATTGTCCCGATGCCACGTTGATCTTCACCGCAGAACCGAACAGTGACGACTGTGACTTTTTGCGCCAGGGTGGGATAGATCTCTACATTGGGGCTACGGCGTTCCTGCGGCCTGAAATAATGCGTCAAACCCTGTTCGAGAGTCGTTTTCGTGGCGTAGTGAGGGCCGGTCATCCTCTTCTGTTGGGCGACATCACACCGCAGTCTCTAGTAATCTACGATCATGTCGCCGTCTCTCGCCGAGGTCGAAGGCGAGGACCAATCGATGAGGTATTGGCCGATCAATATGGCCTTACCCGCAACGTCGCTCTTTTACTCACGTCCTTTTACGCCGCGCTTCAAGGTCTATCGCAGACAGATTTTGTTCTTGCGGTGCCCGATATCGTCTTAGATGCCTCGCCGCTCGAAAAGCTGGGCCTTTTCGCTTTCCAGATTCCGATAAATTTAAACCCCGTGGCAATCTTTCAGGCGTGGCACCCCAGGCATGAGAACGATCTGCTCCATCGGTGGCTGCGGCGCACTGTGATGCAGGTCATGTGTCGACGTCACGTTGCGCGAGGGTCAACGGTCTAGGGAATAAACACGCGAGCGGCACTGGTTCAACGCCCCGGCTTAGATATCCCAGATGAATTGCGCTTGGATATAAGTGTATCTGGGACTCTATGGTCAAGACTGAAGGCCTCTATCAGCGGATGAAGGATTGCAAGTGCAGCGTGTGCTGCCTCGCTGGGATCACCAGCTTTGATTGCGCGGTGCAGGTCTTCGTGAAGCGATAAGCTTGGCTCCGTAACACCGTGTTCGACCATCGCCGCGCGCGCAGCATCACGTGCTGTACCAAGAAAATACCGATAGAGCTCAATCAGGGCTCGATTTCGGCTGGCCTCTGCGATTGCGCAGTGGAAGGCCGAATCTCGCTCAAGAAACATGTCAACACTTTGGCCTTCAGTCCAGTGCCCCCGGGCAACGAGCCTTGACTTGATCCGTTTCAGGTCAGTTGTTGTGCGCCGAAGAGCCGCGAGTCGGGCGGCTTCCACTTCCAACATAGCCCGCAATTCAAAATGCTCACGCAGGCTCGACCGACGTAACGTCCGCATCATCACAGCAGGGTCATCTAGGGAACGCACATAGGTACCGTCCCCTTGCCGGACTTCAAGAATGCCTGCGTGAGATAGCACGCGAATAGCTTCGCGCACTGTATTGCGCCCAACCTGTAGTAGGTCGCTCAGCTCTCCTTCAGTGGGAATTCTCTCACCGAGTTGCCATATTCCTGAGGCTATACGTTGATTCAAGGCGTCAAGGGCGGAGTCCACGAGAGACTGACGTCGGGTCGAGGTGAGAATAGGCATATGCGGTGCTAGAAAAACCTCAGACATTATCTTTCCAATCTTTCGGCGGATATTGTCCGCCGAAGGTACTAGTTTATAAAATAGACAATCATGCGCGCCCTCTGCCAGACGCAGACGATTTTCGACAGAGGCCGCAAGCGCTCGCTCCGTCTGAAGCTCCCAGTTCGAAAAGATCTCGTTCTGAGATTGCATTTAGGCAATCGTGCTGCCTACTAAATCATAGGACCTATTGCGACACATTGAGGGCGAGATGAGTCACATCGTCGAGACCCGAGCATCCAGTCGTTGCCAACCCAATCGCTTAGCGAGATGATCAAACATTGGTGTAGTGTCGTTCTCTGCTCCACGTAGGCGCAGCCCCAACCCTATCAGGGCATTCCCAAGCATCAGGATCCGACTGCCTTCAGCGTGGCCCTCCGGTGAGAACTGCTCGACAAGCCAAGAGAATGCAGAAACACCACCATATGTTGGCCGTGGCTCGAACAGTTTTCCCGCCTCGCCGACCTCGCCCAAGGCGTTGAGATCATAGGCAAATGGATAGGCCCGGCTAATACGGTCGAGCGGGGTGGCATCCATATGCGCGAAGCAATCGGCAATGCGGTTGATCGCCCGGTCGGAAATCGCATCAAGTTGGCCCGTAACCATCGCGGTCTCCACGATATAGGCATGTGACAAGCCATTGAGGAAGAAGTTGGCACCGGGATCTACAACATCAAGAAAACGAAGTAGATCGTCGACGATTGTTTTCTCTGCGCCGATCTCCTCCGAAATCTTGTCAAGATTATGCAAGGCGATGAGGTAATACAATCCCTGGTGCATCTTCTCCGCCGGTTCCAGCTCGGCCCATAGCGGCTTCAGTTCGGCCAGCCGATTGTGCCCCATCGTCGCATAGGATGTACGCCCCGAAACTGCGATAGCGTTCAGCATCGTTACACGCGGGTAGATCTTGACATAGGCCGGCGAGATCGGCTGTGGAAAGCGCAGCGGAAAGTTGATTTCGTCATCTCGATCGACATACTCCAGCACATCCCTCATGAAGTCATGACCGTCGTCGAAAATCATCCCGTCCAGTCCGATCGCCGACAGCGCCGAAAACAGCATCGAGCAGCCACGTCCCCTGAAAAAGGGGGACGGAACCGTTTGGATCAGGCCTAGCGCCTCCCGCACACGATTGCGGCGGCCCGCAGTAAGTTTCTCCTGAAGTCCCGCCTGCCCCATCCCCAGAAAGAGCGACGTATAGGCGAATAACTTCTCGTATTCACCGTGGTTGCCGGCATTCTCGTCCTTGATCTGGTCTGGTTGGATGCGATCGACCATCGCCAGCATTTCTTCGGCAAAATCATACTCGGCATTGACCAGCAACGCGATATCCAGATGCAGTTTGGCAAAAGCGTCGAATAGAATGCCACCGCCGACGACAGCGTAATAAGGATTTTTCTCTGACCGAAGCGCATCCGTAAGTTTGCATGTGGTCGTTATAAGCCGGTCGTTGTTTACTCTGACGCCCGGATTAGATACCTCAACTGCAAAGTCTGCCAAGAGCAGCGCGAAACGTAGATAGCCCTCAGGCGCGGAGATTTTGCGAAGCAGGATATCGCGCGCCTGATGAACAAGGGATCCGAGATGCTCGTTGTAATCGACGGGATACTGGCCAAGGGAGAGCCCGCGTACCATCCTACTCCAGGGCGTGCAGATAACACGAGATTCGGGAGCCAGAGCCGCCATGCCGAAGCGCGACAATGCGGAATTGGGCGTTGTGACCATCATATTTTTCCTTCGAGGAGCCTCAGCGGCCGGCGACTATGTCCGCCCGGGAATTAGGTCTCAGGAGACCCGTCAATTCGTCAGTCACGGTTCCATCATGTCTGCCAACGCCGGTTCGGATAGAGACGGCCCTCCGTAGTCTGGCAGGGGGACGCCTAGGAACTTCCTGCGTTTGCCCTCGAGCATTTCGAGTGCCCAGTTCAACCAGCGGATTCCCTCGCAGAAGATAGCGACCGGGCGCCGCTGCACGAGATACGAGTCGACTAGGCTGCCGTCGAGTTCCATCTGGAAATGGAATGGCGGCATGGCGGTGAAATGAGCCCCCATCACGAACACAAACCGAACCAGCCAGTGGGGATCCTCGGCAACAGCGGCGGACTGAGGATTGTCGAGATCATACAGCTTGCGCATCACCGGAGCGAAGTAGCGCTCCATCCCCATGACATCAGGATGTTCGTCGATGTCAATGTTGCGCTCGGTCAGATCCTCGACCCTATAGGAGCGCTCATACGGATTGCCCTGTTCATAGCGGATTTCGACCTCTGGTGAGCGTCCCTCCCCGACCGAGACTGAAAGATCGAAGTGCTCGTGATGCACTTCGTCGTAGTGACCGAGCGAATTGTGCCAAGGCTTGTTATCGTACATCGGGTCGTCGCGCGTCTCAGCGCCTTCGCTATTGAACCCTATCGCCCGCGGATCGAGGAACCGCAAATCGATCGAGGCTGCCGTAATCGCGTCCAATGCGGCCTCGATATCTACTGCCGGTGCGCTTGCCTCAATCAGCGCCTGGGCACGGACCAAAGGCGCTACCTCATTGATCTTGATATTCTCGGTGTTGGTGTCACCCATGACGAGGGCATGGAAGCGTGGCTCGAGCATGTCGCAATAGGCCGCGTTTTCCCGCAGGATGCTCAGGATCGTCCGGAAGTTTCGGTAGCGTACCCCGTTGATAATAATGTGGCTCGTATCCAATAGTTTTTCGTTGAAGGCATTTGGCGCCGTGCTGCGGCATAGATCGAGGCGATCTTCGATCTTACGGAAATAGGATGCCTCCAGCGTATCGCCCGGAGACCTTACGCGTCGCAGGCTGTGCACGTCGTTGCGCAGTACGAGAGCGATCTGCTCGTAGATACGGGCCATAATCGCTGGTGGCGGACTGCAACGCTCGACATAGCGGCTGACCTCCTCTCCCGGCACGAAGCTCATCTCATAGATTAGTTCCTTGAAAGTGAGCCGGTCCGTTTCCTTGAAATAATGGGTCGGCACCTGAATCTCGCGCTCAAGGATATCAAATACGTGCGGAAAGTAGCGCCGCGCTGGGTCCGGTAGGGCCTGCAGGAATTCAGCCTGCCGCTTGGCCTTGGTGAAGGGCGGCAGCATGACGCCGGTCCCCTCCGGATTCCAGCCAACTGCTATTAGGGCTTCGCTCAGGATCTTCCGAACGATGACATTTTCATGCTGCATGGTGGTCCTCCGCGGTGACGAACATAGTCATGGATTCACTACCGCCCTTTCCAAAACCCAGGACGCGCTCGCCGAGTTTGACGTAGGAAAAGACCGTGCTGCTCAGAATCTTCCGGCCGCGCGCAAAATGCAGAACGCGCTGGTTGTCGCTAGTGAGGGACGAGAAACATCCGTGTTCCAAGGCTTCGAGGTGCGCGTTATGGCTGCGTTGAGCAATTTGTTCCGCCGTAGACACGACGGTTACCGCGACGCCATAGGGCGCCGTGTCGAATATCCCCTCGCCGTGATCCGCGCCCAGGCAAACAATCTGGACATCGCCATTGAGACGAAGCGAACAGCGCCGTTGCTCGGCAAGAGGCAGTTCGAACAGGCCCCGCGTAGTGGACGCGATATCCTTGGCCGCCGTTATCGGTACGCCAGTTACTGAGACAAGCGGGGCCGCAGCGTCCCGAAGCCGCCCGAGAACGTCATCGCGTCCGACATTCGGCGTTTCGTCCACTAGGATGGCGCCTCGCAGGTGACCGGAATACAGCGTTACGGCGTCTTCGGGATCCAGCGCATCCGCGGCACAGAGCGCTACGCACCACCCTAATACGTCACCGCTCGCGAAATAATAGTCGTGTGAAAGGAAGATCGCCGGACGTTCTGCTCGCAACAGGATCAGCAGTGCGAGTTGATGGAGGATCTGAAACGTTGCAACCGCCTGCGGGGATATCACACCGACCGGACTCGGCCCCGTCTCATCCGCCTTGGCGTCAAACGACAGTGTAGACGTAAACTTTTCATAGAGCGCCGCGACCTCCTTGTGATGTTCAGCCATGCGGCGGGCGCTGCGGATTAGGTCAAGCACCGGAGCGCCGTCTAGACGGCTAAAATGGAAGACTAGCGCCTCCGGCGTCCAGCGACCGGTGGAACACCGGGCCGTCACCGAACCATCCGGCTTGAGTATCTTAATCTCCGTGGTCACGCGTCCCAGCGTATGGCTGTCCCCCACGACACATTTCTTAGCTTGTACCTGAAGCGCGAGTTCTCCTCCCGCAAGATCGAGATCGTCGCACGCGGCGGAGGTGTGCTGGTAGATTTCTAAAAACCGTCGCAGCGAGGGCGATAAAGGACTCGGTGAACTCACTTGGAAGGCCGAAATCATCCTCGTAAATTCCCGGAGCATGAATTCTCGGATCACGGGATAGCGTGCAGGTAGACCAAACATACGCCTCAACACAGCAAAATCACCGTCCCGGAGTTGTGTCTTTCCATCGGTATCTCGCGCTGTAACGCAGCCAACCTCCTGCAGCAGCGTCGTGGCCGCTACGAGGGCGTCCGTATCTTCCTGTCCACCGGCATAGGCGATCGCCGGCAGAGTGATGCCATTATCGACAAGAAGCCGCACCGATTTGCTGCCTTGGCCCAGTTCGAGCACGACGTTGCCGCCAACCTGTTCGCAATTGTCAGCAGTTCGTCGAGATTGCATAACGCGATCGATGATGGACAAAACGGCATCGCGCACGTCCGCAGCCTTATGGACGATACGATTTGCATGATTGCAGATCAGCGGCGTGTGTGCGTCCCGGAACTGGATACCCTCGTTGTCCATCATTCGTGCGAATGCTTCGCGCACAGGCGCCATTCGGATCGCGTGTGCAATGAAATGTGTCGGCTCTTTCAGCTCTGTCACAGCGATGTCCGGGAAGTTGCGCATGAAAAGTCCGAAGCTTTCCCTAACACCAGTCCGGACGTAGACATTTGCCTGGTTCGCGGCGTAGGTCTTGTGCAGTTCCACGTCGAATACGTCATAGACATCACCGATCGCGGCCAGGACGCGATGCACGACGTCCGGATGACCCGTCAGCGCCACGACATGCGCGGGTTGAAGCGCAAGAGGCTGTGTGATGCCGACAGCGGCAAGCATCTTGGCGACACGTGCCTGCAAAGGCGATGACGATGACACGCCCTCGGCGCCGACAAGGATGAAGGGGGCCAGCGCATGGGCGATTTTCGTGCCGTCGGCTACGGACAAGGCGCCCGCGGCGACCGCCGCAGTTATGATGCCGAAGCTTTCGCCGGTGAACGCCACAAAATGGATGTCCGTCCCGTTTCGTCGCACGGCATCGATGAGATAGCGGTGCAAAGCGATCCCGTGAGCCAGCAGAGCTGCACCCAGGAATGCCTGCCGCTCTATCCGTTCACCAGGAATATTCGAATCCCGCAAAACGAGGCGCTCGGGATCATAGCCCAGAGCTGCCCCCGCTTCCGAGAAGACTTGCCGAACAACAGGCAAGCCACACGCGAACAGATCACGTTCGAGTTCGCGATACGCCGAGCGGCTGCCTAGTCCGGGGAAGAAGCCGACTGGCCTCATCGTGATGATCCCAGGCGCGGGCGTCTGCTCAACTGACTCGCCTTCGAAGGTGATTTCACGGTCTTCATTTTTCGGACTGCTGCTCATTGGCACTAACCTCTTCGGAAAACAGTCTTGCAATATCGGCGCGTCCGACGGTGTCCTTCGCGTTCACTGCAACGGGCGGGGGATGAACTGAGCCCTCACTCCCAAAGCACCGACCAAGGCGACGAAAATCAAATCTGAACGGATGAAGCCGTCGGCGACGCCCATTCTTGCAATTCATCCCATGTTTGAGTCAATGACTTATTTGCTCGCTCGCTTCACATGTCGATTTCGGCCATGAAAGCATCGGCGTGGTATGAAAGATAATCCGACGTTCTTGCCAGCCAGCGGGCTACAGATATGCTGCGGAACGCTTGCGTCCGATCGAAATGATCGTCCGCAGGAGTTTTATTCTGTTCCTTCGTGGTTAGCGACGGTTTGACGCGATGTAACGGACGACGGCGCAGGTTCCCTTCCATCAGGCATCCTCGGACGTCGTCAAGAACAGGGCCAAAGTAAAATCTCAAATCTCGCCAATCCAACGATTATCACCGGCGGAAGCTTGGTATCCGTCTGATCCGCTTGACCAGAAACCTAACGCAGAGGCGGATCAGATTAGGCTCGCCCGATCAGTATGCTCAAAGCTGTGGATGGAAGCATACATCTTGGCAGAAGAGGTGCCACTCGGCCATCGAGTAAGCCTTCTTCGATTAATCACTACGGAGGGGGGCGACCCCCCCCGGCCAGCCAAAAAGACGCTACGCGCCGCCAAACCACGATTGTTGTTCAAACGAGCCTTAAACGGCGCGGCATAGTTTGTTGCCTTCTGCGCTTCGAACGATTGGTTGGTCCCGTCTTTGCTGATGCAGATCGTCTTTACTCCAGCACGTTCGCGAACCGAGGTGTCGTAAATAGCGAGTCCTGGTCCGTATTGAAGATCTTCGGTGCGTCGTAGCGGATCAGAGTCTTCTGGTGCGTGTCAATGCAGAATTCGTCATCCACTGTGCTCGGCAGCCGCCAGTGCAGCACCTTGCAGATTGCCCAGTGCATGATAGCCACGAGGTAAAAAAAACCCTTCAGCATCGGGATACAGGTGATATCCCTGCACCATACCTCGTCCGGCCGTTCGATCGCCACATCCCGTGATAGATATGGATATTTCCGATGCGCAGCATGGGGCACGGTCGTGCTCGGCTACTGGCAGATCGTTTGCGAGCCCGTTCGCGCCATTAGCCGACGAGCCCACCTGCGCTAAGCTCATATGTAGTTGGCTACCGCGGCAGTATCCCTTCGGGACGTGCCGAGATGCTCAACGGGATCTCCAGGTTGCACCAAGTGGATCCGCACACCTGTCTCATCGCCACCAAGACCGGGCTTGAGCACTTGCTGTCCGTCGTAGTGGCCACCATTTTGAGTGCGATACGGGATCGGCGTGTCGGTAAAGAGATTTACCAGCCGGACCTTGAAGGCGGCGGCGACTTCGAGCCAACGCTCTTCCGACATGCGGTCGCTTTGGTAAACAGGGAAGGGCTCCATGACCTCCATGCCCGGATAGAAGAGCTGCCCGTGCTGAATGGGCCATAGGATCTCGTCAAGGCGGCCATTCACGCCGCGCTCACTATAGTGCGGCTCGCGACCGCCGATGTTGACGACAACCATCGCCCGCCGGCCGGCGAGCGTCCCTTCGCCAAAGCGGTCGCCCCAGCGCTCACCACCATGCTCACCGACACCGTAGGCGAAGCCAAGCGCATAGACGCGCTCGACCCAGCCTTTCAGGATCGCCGGCGTACTGTACCACCACAGCGGGAAGGTGAGGATAACCGCATCCGCCCACAGCAGCTTCTGTTGCTCGGCCACGACGTCAGCGGGCTGCGTGCCCGTTGCGAAGGCGTTGCCCGATTCCGATGCATAATGCAGCCTGTCGGCGTTCTTACGCTTTGGGAAGTCGGCTGCGTCAGCGACGGCCTTCCAGTGCATAGCATACAGGTCGGAAACCTTGACCAGATGGCCCTGCGCGGTCAGGGTCTCAACAGCGAGATTCTTCAGGGAACTCGTGAGTGACTGGGCTTCGGAATGGGCATGGACAATCAGAATGTTGCTCATACGGGGATCCTGAACAAGAAATGGAACGGGCGGTTTTCGACCGTTCGCCTTAAAGCTAGGGACCTCCTCGGCATTCTTGAAATCAAACAGTCTATGTGCTGGTATCCATAATATGGATGCGAGCCGGCTTGACTTAAATTTGCTTGTCACTCTCGACACGCTACTGTTCGAGAAAAATGTCACCCATGCTGCTCGGCGATTGAATATGAGCCAGCCCGCACTGTCGACGCGCCTAGCACGGTTACGCGACATCTTCGACGATCCGCTGCTGATCCCGGCGCAACGCGGTATGGTGCCGACACAGAAGGCACTAGAATTACAGCCGCGCTTGCACGAGGCGCTCGAAGCAGTCCGCCAAGTCGTGGCAACAGACTCTGCATTTGATCCATCCCAAGCAAAAGGCACTATCTGTATTGCAGCCAGCGATTACACGCAAAGCGCTTTGCTCCTGCCGCTGGTCCATATTTTACGGCGGGAAGCGCCGGGTCTTCGTGTTGCGTGGCTCAACCTCGACCTCACGGTCCTGCACTGCCAGATGGAGCGCGGAGCGGTTGATCTCGCCGTAGACCTCCCGCAAGTGGTGCCAAGGCAGTTACGGATGCGTGGGCTATGTCGTGAAGAGTATGTTCTAATCGCGCGAAACGGGCACCCTCACATCAAGGGCACCATCGACCTCGACCTGTTCTGCTGCCTTGATCACATCATCGTATCACCCGACGGGGGGGGCTTCGCCGGGCCGACCGATACTGTTCTCGAAGCTATGGGCCGGTCGCGACGTCTTGTGCTCTCCACGCCGGGTTTCCTTATCGTTCCCAAGATCGTCGCGAACTCCGACATGATCGCAGTCGTGCCCGCGCGAATTGTCCGGGAGGAAAGAGAGTGGCTACAGGTTCTCGATCCACCGATCAGTGTACCGGGTTTTGAGCTGGCCTTGTTCTGGCACGACCGAACGACGACGCACCCGGTGCAGCGATGGGTGAGGGAGCGATTAGCCCTACTCGTTAAAAACATCTAGGCGAGAGTGTTCCAACCCTTCGGCGATATCGACAGTAGCTCAACTCGGAACGATCAGTAGAATTATATTTGTGATTTTCAGAGAGTTCTGAATCTATGGGTAACTATGACTGAGAAATCTCAAATAAATGCAGCTATAGCGCTAGTTCGTCCCTTCACAGCCCTGTCCTCGTCGTCCGATGCACGGGCACTCTTTTCGCAATGGCAGATGAGACTTCTCTGCCCGGTTGTTCAGCCCCTTACGTGAGAAATGCCGTACGGAAAGACGCATTCTGCGTCTTGCTGCTCCGTAGGATTTCAGTCTGTCGGTGATCATCCGCATGGGGCGTAAACCCTGCCGCTTCAAAAGCCTGGTCAGTAGCCGCCTAGCTGCTTTGGCATTCCGGCGTGTCTGCAAGATCTCGTCGAAGAACATAGCCATCCTGACCCACCGCCCGCCACAGCCAGTAAACCTAGCTACGGACCACTATCCTGACCTCGTCCAGACGCCAGATATTAGCAGGCCTTGCTGACTTGCGTCGCAGGGCGCGGGCATAGGGCGCACCGAATTTGAGGCTCCATCGACGGATAGTCTCATCCGAGACCATAATCCCCCGCTCGAGCAACATTTCCGCCACGGGACGAAAACTCAGTGGGAAACGGAAATAGAGCCATACCGCAAGCGCTATCAGTTCACGCGGAAAACGGTGCCGTTTGTAGCTCACAGATGACGCTCTTATCGCACGCGTCCATATGCTGGAGCTAATGTAACAGCACCCACCAACCTCCCCGATATCAAGCGGATTTAATGAAATTAACAGTTGATAACGATTATCATTAACATTAAGGGTCTGCTACGCTTTTGTATCAAATTTGTTCAACAAGGAGAAAAAATGTTACTATCCTGCCGTTCTCGCAATATGTACTGTTGTCTTGCAGTCTTGATATCAGAGCCGGCTAGGGCAGAGGTCGATCCAGGTGAACACTCGTCAGGTATCGTGTCTGAAATAAAAGTACTAGGCACTAGGTCATAATGGATATGACATAAGAAATATTACGACTGCCACCAGGACGGGAACAAATGTATTGTATATTCCGCAGTCAATACAGATAGTAACTCGAAAGGTCATTGATGATCAGCAAATTATCGATCTGACGAGTGCACTTCGAAACGTTAGTGGTGTCTTGCCGGGCACAGACGCAGGCAACAGATCTGAGAGTTTTACAATAAGAGGGTTCCGGTCGTCGTACTACGCTCTAGACAGCATCATGCTCAGCCCTGCAGTTCAGACGAATGATAGTTACCGAGATCTTGCCAATGTCGAGAGGATTGAGGTCTTGAAGGGGCCAGCGTCTGTTTTGTATGGCAGAGGAGACCCAGGGGGCTTGATCAATATCGTTACTAAGCAACCCAAGTATAATGCGCAGAATAATATTACAGTACAAGGTGGGAGTTTCGGCTTCATTCGTGGGCAAGGCGATATTACAGGTGCGATTAACAAAGAGCACACCTTGGCTTTCCGTTTGATTGGCGCGATTCAAAAGACTGATACATTCCGTGATATATTAATTCCGTATCAGCGGCAGTTTGTGGCCGGGTCTCTGCTATGGCAACCCTCTGACCGGACGACTGCACTAGCCAGTCTCACATACACCCATCAGAGTAATCAGACTGATCGAGGCATCGTAGCTACGCCATCTATTGACGGCAAATCGCTTGTTGTAAATCTTCCCCGTGAGCGGTTTCTCGGTGAAAAATGGGCACAAACAGACTCGAATCGGATTGAATTTAACTATCGGTTAGAACATCAAACTTTTGATTGGTTAAAATTAAGACAAATCGGTCACTATGACGCCGGATACATTGATATTTTAGGTGTTAATTATGGAAATGGTGTACGATTGGTCCCTCGGACGAATACAAGGACTCTGAGACGGTCATCGGTCAGACAGAACGAAAACAATCATAATTTAGATTTCCAACTTGATGCCATCGCCACTGCGACAACATTTGGGTTTAAACATACGATTGTTGTAGGCGGAGAGTGGCTCAAAGGCTATCGTTTCAGGACTTTTGATCGAGGATCCTTAGCCAATATCGATATCGATCATCCGGTCTATGGTGCACAGCCTACGAATTGGCTTGCTGCAGCCGATCGTACTGTACGGGCGAAATCCATATCGACATACCTGCAGGATCAAATCGATATTGGGAGACATCTCAACCTCTTGGGCGGGCTCCGTTTCGATCATGTTCGTCAGTCGGATTTTGGTGTTACCGGATTCTCGGCCAATGATAAAAAAATTTCCCCTAGAGCCGGAATTGTATGGAGGCCGGTATCAAACCTGGCTTTTTTCTTCGATTATACGAGGTCCTTCCAATCTCAGCCTGCGCCGACGCTTTCAGGTATGCCTATTCCGCCGGAAACCGGACAACAGTTTGAGGCCGGCGTAAAAGCGCAAATGTTTCACAACAGACTTTTCGCTAATCTAGCGCTTTATCATCTAGTGCGATCGCACGTTGCGCAACAGGATCCCAAGAACTACGGATTTAATATTGATGCCGGTAAGCAAAGGTCTCGCGGGATTGAGGTGGATTTAAATGGCTCTCTTTCGCGCGAGGTCAGAATGATCGTAACTGGGGCCTACACGGATACAAGTATCCTCGAATCAAGCGTGGCCAAGGCGGGAAACGGACTAATAGGTGTTCCTAAATGGGCGGGAAGCGCGTGGATAACATATGAGCCGCGTACCGGTTTTTTGCATAATGCGGGCATTGGAGGAGGAGTTTTTGCCGCAAGTAATCGCGAGGGGGATCTTGAAAATTCGTTCCGAGTTGGTGGATATCGGCGGTTGGATGCGACAATATGGAGAGACATAGGAAAATATATGCGAATTTCTTTAAACATAAAGAATATTACCAATTCGTATTACATAGAATCAACGGTCTCTTCTACTCAGATAACTCCAGGAGCCGGGCGGACTTTCCTCGCCGGTGCGAGCGCAACTTTTTGATGAAATACTATTGCTTAGTTTTCCTCGTTTTTGGCATCTCAGGCTCTGTCTACGGGCATGACGTTATGAGGCCGCCGAAACTAGTAGCCCGTTATTTTGACACTCGAGGCAAAGTCATCATCGGAGGAAGTCCCGAAGCCGAGGATGTAGCGCAAACCCTCAGTTCAGCCGTTTCGGCACGTATCACGGGCCCATACGGAAGTGTACCCCTGCTGACACATGGCATAATCGCACTTGCAGTAGTCCCACGGGAGTTTACGCCTGAGGAAGCCAAGGCCATGGCGCGCTTCACGGGTAGTAAGCCTCTGTGCATCCCGGTCTTGGAGAAACTATGGATTTGCATGCGCAGGGATATGACCGGAGCTGTAGATCGCATGGCGGCCAATCTCGCTACTTCAATTTTGAGTAACGATACGCCAAAACTACTTGCGGCGAGACTATCATATCTAAATAATCTTCCTGCAGACACCCAGGAAATATCGCGACGCAGCATAGTAGCTGCCCCCGTCACCGACGTTTCGATCGACAGCAATTTTCAGAACGCGAGACCCAAAACCTACGCGGTAATCGGAAGCGACACTTTAACACTTCTGCTTCCAGCGCTTATACGCGGATTTGATGACGGCGATGCTGACCTAAGATTTACTACTGATCTTCGAGGCTCCTCATTAGCTATGCCTGCCTTGACAGCAGGCGTAACGGCTTTTGCCCCAATGGGACGAGAGGTTTGGCAAGATGATGTCAGAGCTTTCCAGCAGGTCAAAGGCTATTCGCCTACTCGTATTCGTATAGCCTACGCTAGCTACGGCCCTCGATCTGATGGCAAGACGCCTCCTGCGTTTTATGTGAATGAGAGAAACCCTGTACAGAAACTGACAATGATACAAGTCAGGAGAATTTTTGCAGCAGGCTCACCTCTCGGGAATATAACAACATGGCAGCAAGCAGGTGTCCATGATGCACGTTTGCAAGACAAGCCAGTGCATGTCTACGGGATCAATGCCGACAGCGGGTTTTCCTCTGAAATGAGGCGATCTAAACTTGAGGATTTACCGCTAAGTCCCTCCTATCGAGAGATGCCTAATGGGCGGTCGGTGTTACAAGCAGTAGCGCGCGATTTTTTTGGTATAGGTTATGCGACTTGGACGGACCCCGGACGCACGCCTCCGGGCGTGCGTTTGGTTCCTCTATCTCGCGACGAGACGACAAATGCAATCTTACCCAATGGCCATGATGATCGTTCAGGGTGGCCCATATCATACTTCTTCAATATCTATGTTGATTGTCCCCCAGGCGAGCGTATTGATCCCGTCATAAAGCGTTTCCTGGTGTTCTGTCTTTCAGATGCAGGTCAGAGGATCATTGCTGATCATCGGCAAGAAGAGGACGGCTACCTACCGCTTCAACCGGTGGATCTTGATCAAGAGAGACAAAAGATTGACCGCCTTTAGAGCCCTGCTTCTCGATCGGATCTGACGGTATCGGCTGGGGGGATTGAAGTCAGAGCGGGTAGCAAAGTCACGGCGTTACGAGGCCAAATCAAGCCAGGAGTTCTGTCCCGTTTCATATCGTGGTTGAAAGGACGAAAAGTTTATAGCGCCCACGCAATTCTCATTTATTCTCTTAGAAAAATGTTGCCAAATAGGCGCTATCGCGTGCTGAGATGGCCGCCTAGCGCCGTATTGGCAACCATTCCTGAAAATGGCCTTTAATCCCAGTGGTTTGAACCGCCCCGGGATTAGCGCAGACCTATTCACTTGGGAAGAAGGTCTGATGAGCAATTCTGTGAAGAAGTTTTTCCCTGAGGTCCGTGCCGGTGCGGTGCGGCTGGTTCTGGAGCACGAGAGCGAGCATCCGTCGCGCTGGACGGCGATGGTGTCTATTACGGGTAAGATCGGCTGTTCGGCGCATAGGCTGGCCGAATGGGTCAAGAAGGCCGAGATCGAGACCGCCGATCGGCTCAAGGCGTTGGAGCGAGAGAACCGGGAGCCGCGCCAGGCGAACGATATCCTGCGGAAAGGATCAGCGTCTTTCGCACAGGCAGAGCTCGACCGCCCCTTCCGGAAATGACGGTGTTTGTCGATGAGCATCGCACGAAATACGGGGTCGAGCCGATCTGCAGGATGCTGCAGATCGCCCCGTCAGCCTATTACGATCGGGTGCACAAATGGCGCGAACCAGATCGTCTTTCTGCTCAGAGCAAGCGCGGCGAGGTCCTGAAACCGGAAAACCTGCATGTTTTCTCGTAGCACTTTGGGGTCTACGGCGTGCGTAAGGTTTGGCGTCAACTTGGTCGGGAGAATATCACAGCCGCCCGCTGCACGGTCGCGCGGCTGATGCATGATCTTGGCCTGCTGGGCGTGATTCGAGGCAAACCGAAGCGAACCACGATCAGCGACAAGAATGCGCCCTGTCCGATCGACCGTGTCAGCCGGACAGCCCATGCGGGCTTCGTGCTCAATGCCCTGGAGCAGGCGATCCGCGCGCGGGTGCCCATCAGGAGCAGGTAACCTTGTCCACCATTCGGACCGCAGATTCCAATACGTCGCTATTCGATACACCGAGCGTCTGGCGGAAGCCAGGATCGGGCCCTCCGTCAGCAGAGTCGGCGACAGTTATGAGAATGCCCTGGCCGCGACGATCATTTGATGCCGTGGAGTATGCTACTCTCGAATGGGATAATTGCCACAAAACTTGGGAGGGCAAAGTCGATAACGTGGTGTTCGTCGGTAACGCGATTAAAGGACAGAATGTGCGCGTTGCTGACTTCGCCGTATTCAAAGCGCGGAAGCTGGAGAATAAGCCGGCAATGATCTTTGGCGTCAACGCTATGAAGGAACTTCGCGCAATTTACGATCATCAGGCCAAGCGATTCTGGTTTGATCACTCACGATGCGAGACGCCCTCATGATCTTGTGCCCGGCGTGGTAGCCAAATCCAGGCGGCCCCGTCCGACGATTGCGACGACAGTATTCTTGCTCAGCCCAAAGTCGAGCGACCCAGCGGTACCTGCCCCCCCCTCCCTTGATCAACGCCATTGAGGGCGAGAGAAGGTCAGGGCGATGCAGGTTTATGACGCTGTTGGATGCAAGAAAGAGACCAATGCTAACACATCAGCACCAGACCATAAAAGCAGGGAGCTTTCCTTTCGAACGGGTAAAAAGAGGGGAGCATGTCACTCACAAACTAGAAGTCCTCGAACGGTAAATTGAGGCTTTAGAAGTTGGCATCGACTCGACCATAATAATAACCGCCCGTGATCGGCACTTGGGCCGAGTTCGCATCATAGATGCGTGCGCCATAATTGTTGTTGATCGGATCGACGCGTCTCGGACGGATATTGAAGATATTGTTGGCGCCAATCGCCATGTGCCAGCGCGGTAGAAAGGCGTAGCCGACCTCAAGATCGGTCAGCCAGCGTGGTGTGTTCTTGAACTGTGCAAAACAGGCGCTTGAATAACGCAGCGCCCCCCCGGACGCACAGCGTGCATTTGATGGGGTCCAGTCCTGATAACCCAGCATCGCCGTGGTTTCGCCATAGCGTGTCTGACGCAGATTCACATCCCATTTACCGAGGGTCCAATAGGCGTTGAGGATGAGTTTCGAGCGGGGATAGGCCGTGGTGATATAACTTGCCGATGCCGCATTGAGGAGCGGCACAGTGCGGCCATTGATCGTGGTGGTCGACACATGGCTCAAGCGCGTCCGGTTGAGATCCAGTGCTGCGGAGAGATTGACCGCTCCATACCGTGCCAGATGCAGCAGATAGCTCGCCTTGAGGTCGGCACCCTGGGTACGCGTGCTCGCACCATTAGCAAAGAAATAGGTGCTGACCGCGTTGGGGTCGAGCCCGGACGGAATGACGAAGCCGAGCTGCTGCAGGGCCGTGATGGCAACCGGTCCGTTATTGGAACCGCCTGCGATGATACGGTCGCGGATATTGATTTGGTAGAGATCGGCCTCGACATGCAGCCCCCTGAGCGGCTCGAAAACGAGCCCGCCACTGGCATTGGTCGAGCGCTCCGGCTTGAGCGGTGCGGCACCGAGGGTACGCGCGGCCTGCGAGCCGACAGGCAGGAGTCCCGAAACCGTGGTGGCGCCCACATTGATGGCGCTGAAATGCTGCTCCGCCAGGGTTGGCGCGCGAAAGCCGTTGCTGATTGTCCCGCGTATCGCCAGCCGGGGGGTGATGTCGTAACGCGTGGAGATCTTGCCGTTCTCGGTATTGCCGACATCGGTATAGTGCTCGAAGCGCCCTGCCAGATCGACATCCCAATGGGGTAGAGGATGGAAATCGCTATCGACATAGCCGGCCCAGATATTGCGGTTCCAGTGCCCGGCATTTTGCGGGCTCAACCCTACATATCCGGACATGCCCCCAGCCTCATAGGAGGGCGGCGTCCCAGCCACGATCTCATAGGTGTCAAGACGGTGTTCCGCACCGAAAGCGATCGTCGTGGGGGTCGAGAACCCGGTGCGGAATGAACGTTTGAAATCGAGCGCATTGGTCCATTGCGCCATGCGATAGCTTTCGGCGCGCGTCGTCGTGGGTGACCAGCCGCAGCCCTCTGTCGAGAGATAGGCGCTGGTACTGTTCGGATAATGGCTTCTGGGCAGGCATGCCTTACTCAGCATGCCGAGATTGACGCTGTTCTTGTTGCCGATCTTGTCATCATCGGCACCGTAGGTCGTGCTCAGGTCCCATGTGAAACCGAAAAGCGCCTTACCCTTCACCCCGAGCGTTGCGGCATAATCATTTTCCTCGATCGTCTCGAGAGGTGCGAAGCCCGAAGGGTAATAGGCGGGTATCGTGTTGGGCGGACGGTAATTCTGATAGGATTCCGCGTGACGATGCGCATAGGTGATCAGCGAATAGAAATCGATATCAGGCGTTATGGGTTTCCCCAAAGCAATGCTCAGGTTCTCGCGTGTCTCCTCCGGCGTGCTCATCACCTTGTTGGAATTTTTCGGCACCTTGACAGTGCCGTTATACAGGGCCGTACCCGCACCCGGCGGGGCATAGCCCAGCAGGCGATGATCTTCCGTATAAGCTACCATATGGTCGCTGTGATAAACCTGTCCGCTCAGATGCAGGTAGCCATCACGCAGAAATTTCATCCCGCCATCAAGGCTGGTCTGATACTGCCAGCCATCGCCATTATAGGCATTGGCACCGGTCTGCCCTCTCACATTGAGCCCGTGATCGGTCTTTTTGGTGATGATATTGACCACGCCAGCCAACGCATCGGATCCGTAAAGCGCTGCCGCGCCGTCTTCAAGCACTTCGATGTGATCGATCGAGGCCGCAGGCAGCATGTTCACATCGACCGGCGTGGCGCCGAAGGCAGGGCCTGCATCAGCGTAGATATTGGCCGTGGTATGGCGCCTCTTCCCATCAACGAGAACGAGAACCTGGTTCGGATTGAGGCCGCGCATACGTATGGCGGCGGTCAATGCGCCTGCATCATTGCCCATGGCAGGCATATTGATCGAGGCATAGGTTCTTGTCAGGGCATCTGCAAGATTGAGCTGCCCCGAACGACGGAGTTCGGCGGCAGAAATAACGGTGATCGGCGAGGTGCTCTGACGCGCCTTGCGGTTCGACGCATGGGTGCCCGTGACAATGACGGTTTCGGTATCCGCGTGAAGCTCCGTCTTGCGACGGCTCTGTTTGCCTTGCCCCGAGGATTTGGCCGAGGTTTCGCTGTCACTCTCCTTTGAGGGAGAACTGAGCTTAGAGCCCCTGTCTGCGGCTTCACCATAGCCGGAAGTCCCGGCAAGCAAGATCGTGGTCGTTGTTAATAAAATCGTCTTTCTGAACATAAGATCCCGTCCATACTAAGGCGCGAGATGAATCCTCCATCGAAACACATTTTAGTGTTAATTGTTGGTGACAGTTATGTGTTGGATTTATGTATCGCCATAATATCCTTGAAACTCTGCACATTCATCCCAAGAATGTTCGAACTTTATATTGATAGGTAGAACTTATGAAACGTCGATCATTACTTCGAGGCAGCGCACTCGCTCTTACCACGTTGACAGCGCAAAAGACCGTGTCAAGCGCTTTTGCGCAGTCAGCACCGGTTGATAATAACCCCAAAAGAGCACGTTTAGAGGTAACGGAAAATCCTTACGGACCCGCTCCTGCTGCACGACGGGCCGTCGCGGAATCAGTACCTTACGCACCCTATTACGTCGAAGATGAATCAGAATTACGGAAGCGTATCGCAGGGAAGGAAAACCTTGCGGATGAGCTGATCGCGCTTTCGAACGGCTCCCTCGATGCGTTGAGCCTGCTCACCTGTGACATCGCGCGGGGTGGTTGCGTGCTGGCGCCACATCCGACTTACGTCACACACTTGAATTATGCGCAGAGGCGGGGGATCCCAACGAACTTTGTGCCTCTACGCGACCATCAAATCGACTTCGACGCCATGCGCAAAGCCATCACGACCGAGACACGCTTGGTCTATTTTTGCAATCCCAACAACCCAACAGGGCAGATGATCGACCACGACGCGCTGATCGATTTTTGTCGCGATATGGCCCCACGCTTCCCGGTCATGATCGATGAAGCCTATTATGAGCTTTTGCCCGACTACCAGCGGATGACTATGGTGCCGCTTGTGCGCGAAGGGCTCGACGTGATCGTCACGCGCACATTCTCAAAGGTTTACGGTATGGCGGGGCTGCGTATCGGCTATATCCTTGCGCAATCCCCGCGGGTGAAGCAACTATATAGCCTTACCACCACGTCGCGTAATCAGCCCGGTTACAGGGCCGCTCTGGCCTCTCTCGGCGATGAGGCTTATCTTAAAGGGGCGGTGACCTATCTAACGCAATGTCGGGAAATTATTTATCGCTTATGTCATGCTCATGGGCTGGGTTATTTGCCGAGCGTAGGCACCTTTGTGTATGTCGATACTCATCGGCCCGCCACAGCCATGCAGGATGGCCTTGCCCGCTATGGTGTCGACGTGCGTGTTTTTGCCGATAAACAATATGAAAGCTGGATCCGTATTGGCACGGCGACGCCGCGAGAAATCGCTATGCTTGCAAAGGTTCTACCTCAGGTAATCGAGGAGGTGCCATTGCTTTAGCCGCTTATAATCCGCCCCGAGCTCAGGAACCATAGCAAGGAGGCGTGGTCTCTCGTCCCGGACCGTCGTGTTCTAAAGGCTATTGCCCAGGATGCGTCATTTGCTCCATTTTCCTGCAAGGCATCCCTGAGCAATCGAAGATTATAACCGTTGTCGGTGATCAATCATGAGGATGTCGGAGACGCATCGGGAAGAGGGGCGATGCCAATATAATAACTGAGCTGTCTCTATGGTTATAAAGACGCTTCGGAGGGGCATATCGGTAAGGGTACCAAGAACCCTTATTCATACTGCCTTTCTTACGACCTGCGGCCCCTCTTCATCCGTAAGACGATACCTGTACGCCGCGTCTTCAGATTGATCGCTTCAAATGTCACAGCTTCGCGCTCGGCGGTTTCAGGAAGAGCCAGCCCCTCTCTCCCACGTCGACCATCGCCGTTAGCGAAAGCACGTCCGCTCTAGATCCAGCAACGGGCACCGTGCATTTTCAGACTCTACGGCTGTCGCTGCGCCATGTGCGCATAGGGGAGCAAGGACAAATCACTCAACAAGCGCGTCTATCGAACCCTGAATCATGCCAGCGCTACAAAATCAGTGGGCCTCGAACGAAAATCGCAGTTGGGCTTGGCTCATACTCAGGCAGCACATCGCCTAAAGATGTTGTGAATGTGACGTTTCAGTTAAATGCCGCGATTTATAGTGAGGATCACAGCCAGGTGATCGTCCTTGTGACGAGGTCCATTTTGTCATCAAGGAATAGTCATGTTGCGACTGCGAATATGCGCGTCATTTGCGACGGCCCTTACGGCTGTATCCCTGTTTAGCTCGACCAAGTGTCTCTCTGCCGAGCAAGAGCAATTAACCCTCCAAATGCCGAGCCAACCGCTCAGCCGCGCGATCGCCAGCCTCGCTAGGCTGGGCAACCACGAGATATTGTTCACTGAGACGAGCCTCAGTGGAAAAATAGCTCCCGCCTTGAAAGGACAATTCGGTTTTGACGAAGCCTTGCGTCGTCTAACCGTCGGCGCGGGGCTTGATATCGTCAATGACCCGAGTGGTATCACCATTGTTAAGGTACCGCAACAAGGAGGAAAGCTTCCAACCGCTCTGCGCTCTGAGCACCGTCCATCAGTAAACGCAGAGACGATGGTTGTACTGGGTACTGGTCAATCGAGGCAGGTCCAGACCCTGACTCGTTCTGAGATCAGAAAGGCTGCTCCGGGAACGTCACCCCTGGCGACTCTCTCAGAGCTGCCGGGGGTGAATTTCCAGTCCTCAGATCCGCTTGGTGCTTACGAGTGGGCGCAGCAGATCACAATCCGCGGTTTCTTCACTGACCAACTTGGATATACGCTTGACGGCGTCCCTTTGGGCAACATGCAGTATCGCAATAATAATGGACTTGCGATCGGGCGCGCGCTCGAAACCGAAAACAACGGTCCTGTGACCTTGGCGCAAGGGACCGGTGCATTGGGTACCGCCTCGACCAGCAATCTGGGCGGGACAATCCAGTTTTCGTCAATCGATCCTACCGATCGATACGGCGTGGACGTTGCAGGCACGGTCGGCAGTTCCAACACTTGGCGCGGTTACACGCGACTGAATAGTGGACTTCTTCCCGGCGGCGGGAAATTTTTTGTCAGCTATGATTATCAATATGCCGACAAGTGGAAAGGTTGGGGGCAGCAGAAGCAACAGCAGCTCAATTTTAAATATATCCAGCCGATCGGTCAGGCGGTCAAGGCGACCACCTATTTGGACTTCGATGACCGACGTGAAGATGATTATCTGGATCTATCCAAGAGCCTGATCAGAAAATTTGGATATGATCATGACGACATCACAAACAACTATGCACTAGCCGAGCAGATTGCGCGCGCATCGCAGGCTGGACAGGCTCTTCCGGCTCCGTACACGTCCCCCGACGACACGTATTATCGCGGCGGGGGGGTGCGACAGGACATGGTAGGTTACGAGAAGATCGACTATCATCTGGACTCTCATCTCGCTGGCTCGACGACGGTCTACGGTCATTACGACCGCGGTCCAGGCACGTGGTCCGATCCCTACGATCCCACACCGGCTAATCTCGGCGGGTCTCCCCTCTCCGTCTCGACAACAGAATACCGAATGCAGCGTGAAGGCGTCTTGACGAGCCTGGTCTATTCTCGCTGGAAACACAGGATTGAGGTAGGGTTCTGGTTCGAAAATAACCTCTTCAGTCAGGCAGCAAAACTTTATCCCCTGCAGAACGGAGTCGAACCAAAAAATTTCCAGAAATTCTATGAAAATCCTTTCGATGTACAGTGGCAATATACTTTTCGCACCCATGTCTATCAATTCCATCTGGGCGACACGTGGTCGATCACCCCGAAGCTACGTCTAAACGCAGGCTTCAAATCACTGATATCGAACAGCTCGGTCAGGACCGAGCAGAGCGCCAATCCGATCAATGCCTCGATTTCGGCATCGAACGGCTTTCTGCCTCAGGTAGGGCTGCTTTATCGAATCAACGCGCACCACGAGGTGTTCGCAGACTTCTCGCGTAATATGTCAGCTTATACAGCCTCTGCTTCGACAGGCCCGTTCTCGACCACCCAGGCGGGTTTTGCTTATGTCAGCAAAAATCTTAAGCCGGAGACAACCAATACCGAGGAACTGGGCTATCGCTTTCATAACAGCCGCGTCCAGGCGTCATTGACGGGATATTACGTCGAGTTTCAGAACCGCCTGCTGGCCTCATCGAAAAGCTCCGTCATCGTCGGTAATCAGAATGTCCTTGAGAACGTTGGTAGCGTGACATCACGCGGGGTCGAAGCTGCTGGGAACTGGCGCTTCCGAGACAACTGGTCCGTTTACGGGTCGTGGTCCTATAATGACGCCCATTATGACGATGATATCCGCTCCGCAGATGGCTCGATCTTGCCAATTTCCGGCAAGCAGGTCGTTGGTGCTCCCCGTAACATAGGCAACTTCAAACTCGCTTATGACGATGGGAATTTGTGGGGGCAGTTCGGTGGTCAGTATATGAGCCGAAGATTCTACACCTTTCTCAATGACTCACCGATTGCTGGGCGGGTGATTTTCAATCTTGCAACCGGTTATCGCTTCAAACGCGGGGGAATTCTGAGGGGACTTGAAGCTCAAATCAACGTCGTCAATCTTTTTGACAAGCAATACATCTCAAGTATCGGCACGACGGGCTTCAAAAACAGCGACCCCTCGGGAACCTACCAAACCTTGCAGGCTGGTGCGCCGCGTCAGGTGTTCTTCACGTTGAGCAAGCATTTTTTCTGAACCCGCGCAAAAGCGTTCTCTCCTTCGCGGAAAAGATTTTCAGAACCATGCCGCATGTCGGTTCACTTGTCCTCGCATGAACCGACGTGGCGATGTGCCTACCCAAGGACCAGATGAAAATGAAGATGCCTTTCTCCCGCCGTTCGTTCCTCGTTACAGGGGGCGCTTTGGTCTCCGGGCCACTGCCCGCATCAGCTCAACTCGCGCCAGTTGCCCGGACGCCGACGGGCGACCCAAAATTTTCTTTTCTTTTTATCACAGACGCCCATCTCCAACCGGAGCTCGACGCCCTGAAAGGTTGCCGCATGGCTTTTCGCCAAGCTGCTCAGGAGAACGCGGATTTTGTCCTCCAAGGCGGAGATCATATCTACGATGCTATGGCTGTCCCGATGACGCGCGCTCGAAAGCTCCTTGATCTCTACGAAATGACTGAGCAGGAGCTTGGAAAGAAGGTCTATCACACGGTCGGTAATCACGATTGTTTCGGCGTCTATCTGCAGAGCAAAGCCTCCATTACCAATCCGGATTTTGGCAAGAATTTCTTTCGACAGAATTTTGGGGAGACCTACTATGCATTTGAACATAAGGGGGTCCATTTTATCGTGCTGGATTCCATTGGTATCACCGATGACCGTGATTACGAGGGACGGATCGACGTCACTCAGCTTATCTGGTTGAAAGCGTATCTTTCCTCAATCCCTAAAGCTGCGCCAATCATCCTTTCTACTCACATACCCCTGGTAACGGCGTTCTATACCTATGCGGACGAGAGCCCTGCCCTTTTCAAACATCATGCCATGAGTGTCATCAATACCCGGGAGGTTCTGGCTGCGTTGAAGGGATATAATGTGTTAGCAGTCTTGCAAGGTCATACGCATGTTCTCGAATATGTGCGCCACAACGGAATTCTGTTCATCACGGGCGGCGCTATCAGTGGCAATTGGTGGGAGGGGCGCCACCTGGGAACACCAGAAGGTTACATGATGGTTCACGTGGACGGCAGCGAGATCCGCACGGAATACAAGACTTACGGATTTCATGCTGTCGAACGCCACGATACAGAGTAGTGTTAGCTTTTCTGCCGGATATGACAGCCAGCAAAAGGATCTCGGCGATCGCCTTATAGGTAATGATGCCAGGCTCCAGTCCGGTGCTGTCACGTTAATTCGGGCATAGTAGAATCGGGCGATGAGAGCTACAAGCGACACCGATTTCCGCGCGAACTGATGGTGCATGCGGTGTGGCTGTATTTCCGTTTCCGACTGAGCTTTCGTTTTGTGGAGGAGATGCTGCTCGAGCGGCGGACCGGGGTCTCGTATGAGGCGATCCGTCGATGAGTCTGAAATTTGGTGCGGCCTATGCTCGCTCCCTGCGTCGCAAGGCAGCAAGACCGGATGATATCTGGCACCTGGACGAGGTGCGGATCGTGATCCGTGGCCAGCCTTACTGGTTGTGGCGGGCAGTGGATCAGGACGGGCATGTTCTCGACGAGATCCTTCAGACACGAAGGAACACCAAAGCAGCAAGGCGTCTGCTGACACGGCTTTTGCAGCAGCAGGGTTTGCGCCCCATGCGGATGATTACTGACAAGCTGAAACCCCACGGGTCTGCCAGACGCAAACTTGGTCTCCCGATACGGCACCTGTCGCATAAGGGGCTGAATAACCGGGCAGAGAACAGTCAGCTACCGTTGCGCAAGCGTGAGCGCATCATGCAGCACTTCCGTTCACCAGGCGGATGTCAGCGTTTCGTGTCCGTCTTCTCTGCGATCCGAAATCTCTTTGTCCCGCCCGCCTCCATCACCACCGCTCTTTCGCGTCACATCCATCGTTCCAAGTCTTTCGCCCAAGGGAACAATACAGAATAAGCGCCTGTCTTGGCTACATGATGCTATGCTGCTTCATACCCGCCGCTCCACGGTATCTGCCCGGTTCGGGATTCCGAAATGCTGAATGCACAGATTGCTCATATGTACTCTGGCCTGGGCAAGGTCGAAGGTGCCCTGCATTCTCATCAGCGTTTCGGCTCGCACGCCAAATGCCTTCTCGAAGCGTATCGCCATCTCCGCAGTTAGTCCGCACCGTCCATTCAGAAGGGCACTGATCGCCTGGCGGGAAACGCCCAGATGCTCGGCGACAGTGTTAATCCGGATATTCTGAGGCTCAAGAAGCTCGGTTCTGATCCAGTCCCCGACATGGATTGCGAGCGAGCTATGCATTTTAAGCGCCATGGTAGTCCTCCAATGCCATATCGCAGGGTTGCCCCTGCTCATTGAGACGAAAAGTAAGCCGCCAGTTTTTAGTGACGGTCATGGACCAGGTGCCTTCCCGCTCTCCGATCAAAGGATGCAGGCCATAATTTGGAGGCACCGTGAGCTCATCAAGTGATTCCGCAGCGTCGATGAAGGCGAGCATCTTCCGTAATCGGTTCACGTCGCCGACCAGCCCCTTAGTATTTCCCGTCTCAAAAAAGCGTCGGAGGTCTTTGGGGTTGATAATCTCGATCTCCATGCGTGTAAGGTAATGCATTACATTAACGATGTAAAGATTCTCGTTACGTCGAGCGCATGGGCGGTTAGGGTGATAAGATCGATGATCAGAGAAAATGGCTGTTTCCTGCCATTTACCTACTTCCATTTCTTTTACTTATCGGAAGTAGGTTCGAAGGGCGCGAAACGGCGACGGGTGGGCCCAAAAGCGTGCCTTAAAGGCTCGCTGAAAGTGGGATGCGGATCGTTACTCTGTTCGCTTCAAAATGTACGGAGCCGGATAGCGCTCTTCGCAGCAAAACCTATCTCCGAACATAGGAAGCATCTATCCCAGTTTCTGATCGTCACTCTAGACAGGCCTGTAGCGCTTGAGCCAGGAGGCTGGCCACAGAGGATGATTTTGGTCGAACCAGCGAGGGTTCATACAGCGCAACTCTCAGAACCGCAAAACCAATGACGTAGGCAGTTGCCAGCGCTGCCCGTTCTTCGGCTGCATCGGTCGAAAGCTTCCGCGATAGCGGCACGATAAATCCGTTATGCAGTGCACGTGAGAGGATCGGGGCAGCAGACGGGCTCCCAATCGAGCGCAAGAGAAACTGAAACTCATCAAACTCCGGTTCATTGTCTTTTATGATCGGCTGAAGCAGATGATCCGTGATGCGCGAGCCTATCTGATCCAACGGTCCATCAAATGGCGCTTCGAGGCTGAAGGCTTCTTCTGCAATTTGAGCAAACAGCGCTTCTTTCGAGCCGAACAAGCGCGACACCATCGCTGGGTCGATGTCTGCGCTCGCGGCGATCTCTCGTACACCTACGGAGTCATAGCCAGCCCGGCTGAAAGCGTGACGGGCAGATGAGAAAATAAGTGATCGCGCCTGGTCCGCTGACAGCCGGCTCCGCTTCTTTTTATCAACGATCGTTGACATTATCATATTGGCATCCTTATTCCTTGTCTACATTCGTTGATAAATGGGGATGATGGACATGCCAACCCGGTTCAAAACGCTGGTCACCGGTGCCACCAGTGGTATCGGCCGTGGAACTGCTCTGCATCTCGCTGCGCAGGGGCACTATGTTATCGCAGCGGGACAAAACCCGGCGCGGCTTGCCGATCTGTCTCGCGCTCTCGGCCGAGACGGAGAGACGCTCAAGCTCGACGTTGCCGATCTGGACGCAGTCGCGACGGCGTTCGGCGGGCTCGGTCGTCAAGGAGATGGGCTGAGTGGCCTCGTGATCAACGCAGGGGTCTCACACGCGCCGGATCCCGCTGAACTTGATCTGCCCGCTTACGACCGGCTCATGAATATCAACGTTCGCGGCGCAGTCATGAC